>NZ_VATL01000078.1:0-2073 GCF_005781065.1 Escherichia sp. E1130 | reverse complement strand
CAGAAGCGGAACAGATTCACCCCGTCAATCAGACCACCCGGGTCCGCACTCAGCCACCGCCCCGTCTCCGGCTGATAATAACGCCAGCCATAGTACAGCAGGCCCGTTGCATCACGCTCCTTACCCGAGTAACGCCGCGTCCGGTTCGTGACTTCCGTGCCTTCTTCCACTGAACCCGCACTCCCGCCGTAGGGCAGGTACTCTTCCCGTGAGGTGACTTTGCCGGTGCTGTCCGTCTCACCTCCCGTACTCCCCAGATGGTCACTGAAGCTGTAGCGCAGGTGTGTTTCTCCGGTGAGCTTATCCCGGACAAGACGCACGCCACCGCCCTCCGTGATGACGATGCCCAGTTGCAGAGTGTCTTTCAGGCGGTGCTGTCGTGTTTCGGTGCCACCCGCGTATGTGGTGACGCTAGTCTGCATTCCGCCTGACTGTTGTGTCGTGCGGATTTTTCGCGTACGAGTGCCCCCGTCTGCATAGTGATACCGCTCCGTGTCGTTCTGTTCGCCTTCACCGGTGCGGGTGACCGGACTCACCTGCCGCAGCTGGCTGTCCGCATGCCAGCTCAGTGCCCTGCCGTCTGACAGTTGTTTCTGCAGCCCGCCCGCCAGGAACCCTGCATCCGGGGCCGGGGTGGTACTGTCGTCCGGCTTTTTCACCGCACGGTTGCTGCTTTGTGAGACCACCATCGTGACGCTCCGGTTACCGCTTCCCCCTGTATGGACTGTCTGTGTCAGGTTATCCCCGTCGTCATACGTGTAGCGTTCCGTGTACGGGGACCAGGTGTAACCCGCCGTCGGATTTTCCGGGTCCACCGGGTGTCGCTCACGGCCTGTGGCAGAAGTCAGGCGGTACAGCGTGTCATACGCGTACTCCCTCAGCCCCGTCACCCGCTGGTTGTTATGCCAGAGCGGGTCCGTTCCCCTGTCCTCCAGGGTGATAATGTTCCCTGCCTGGTCATACGCATAGTGCAGGTCGCTGATTAGCAGCGCCCCCTGCGGGTGGTCGTCCGGGTGGCTGACGGTGTGCCGGCTCAGGTACTGCGTCTGCGGGTCGTACGTGTATTTCTCCGTAACACCGTTGCCGGATGTCTGCGACAGCACCACGCCGTCGGCACGGTACAGGATGTCCTGCAGGGTGATGGCCTCATGCGGACCGGCTAAGCCCTCATACCGCAGCAAGGTCTGGATGACCGCGCCCCGGATATCATACTCACTGACAGTGGTCACGGAGTCTGCATTCGTCTGCATCAGCGGGGCACCGGTGGCATCATATGTCCCGCTAACCTTCAGGGGGGCTTCCAGATATGCAGCCGGGTCACCTTCTGACAATCTGGTCCAGTCAGGCTCACCCACCTCCGGCTTGAGCAACTGCTGCTCTGTTGTAAGCAACTGACCGCTGAGGCTGACCGACAGCGGACGCGTCACCCCGGCGTTGTTGTAATGTTCCGCTGTCGTCCCTGCCTGATTCCGGGCACGGACCTTCTCATCCGTGAGCGGGTGATAGCCGTACCGCTCGCGCTCACGACCCGCTGCATCACCGGCTGCGGCCTCGGTCAGGGAGGCCGGGCGACCACCCTCTCCGGCATCCTCATACCGTACGGTTGTGACGGTATCCTGCGCGTTACGCGACCACAGGGGACGACCGGCCGCATCACCCAGGGCCAGGCTCTCATCCCCGTCTGCCGTGTGCAGGCTCAGGGGCTGACCTGACAGGGCTGTCACCGTGACTGCGTCAGCACCGTCAGTGGTCGTATTCACCAGTTCCCTTGCTCTGTACAACCGGGTGGCACGGGACAACAGGTCGGCAACCGTGCGGGTGACCAGTATACGGGTCTTACCCTCTTCCGGGGTACGCAGCAATGCCAGACTGAGGTGCAAGGCTGTGACTGTGGGAGTGTTCGCATGCAGGGGAGCCTGCACGGCAGTCTGTGTTCGTAGCTGAATGTCAGTCATCATAATGTCCTGTGACGTTACGGTTGCCCTTCATGGCAGCCGGCTGTGGCCCGTTTTCAGCATAGCCAGTAGGTTGATTTTTTCCAGGAAGACATCCGGTATTATTTCTGATGGTATA
>NZ_VATL01000077.1:0-2031 GCF_005781065.1 Escherichia sp. E1130 | reverse complement strand
GTTCTCACTGTACGCTTACGTTGAGCTTTATAAAACACTAACATGGGATCGAGGCGCTGAAATGACCAGCCACACTCGGTTTACTGTAGCGACAGACATACAGATTTATTTCTGTGATCCTCAATCTCCCTGGCAACGTGGCTCAAATGAAAATACGAACAGGCTACTCAGACAATATTTTCCAAAAGGAACTGACTTATCGGTTCACAGCCAGCAAAGACTTAACTGTGTTGCCAGACAGCTAAATGAAAGACCGAGAAAAACGCTAGACTATGAATCACCCGCAGAGCGGTTTAATAAGTGTGTTGCATCCATCGATTGAACTCACACCCATTACCGGACTTACAACGCGCAATTAGCCTTTCGCAGTTAGCGCGTGAGCTTGCGAACAGTACGCCGTTACGGGACACAGCCTAATGACTTTTATTTAAGTTCATTATGTTGCGCCTCTGAAAAAGTACCTCAGCACAAGTGTGACTGGACTTGCACTGAGGGAATACGTCCACCCCATACCCGGTAATTTAGAGGGACTCATGATATATTAATTATTTTTATTAAAAATGCCAATGTAAAAATATTATTACGCATCAATGTCACTTAAAACTGCATATAATAAACCTATTACAACCCTTTTGATTTCAAACGCTCCAGATGTTCTAGATAAATAGATATCGAATCAGAATATCTTGGTAACACACCTGCAATCTGATTGATGGCGTCAAGATGATCTAATGAATAATCAGAACGAATGACTTTTCCAAGATGACTGGCATAGCGACCGACCAAACCATCATTTTCATGATATTCATTTTCAAAAAGCATAGAACATGCTAACATAGCAATATGGCTGGGGTCAAAATTATTCATCCCCTGATGTAAAATATTAGAATCAATGATGCCACTCCAAGAGTAATAATAGACACCATTATCGAATTCCTTACCTTCACCTCCTCTTACTATCGGAAGTCCTTGCGGATATTTTTCGTTAAATTTAGCCACGCCTTCAGTAGTTAAGGCATCCAGGGCTGCTATGGAATCCTGTGGAAAATCAGGATTTCCGCTGATAGCTGTTAATAATTTTGCAAACACATCCAGTATAGAATTAGCAATTACCTCTGGTATTTCACCAGGAATTAATGCACTACGGACTAAATCCGCAAATTCAGAACCAAAATTTACACCATTTACAGAAGTTACCGATGCGACTAGCGTTGGGTGTGTAGCTGCGACATAACGACAAGCCAGTGGCCCTTGGCTGTGACCAATCAAATTGACTTTCTCCTTTCCCGTTTTTTTTAAGACATCATTAATATATGCTAAGAGTTGTTCGCCACGCAGTTCATTATCATTTACTGCTGAAATTGATGCGATAAATACTGTAGCCCCGGCCTCTTCAAGAGCATCCTTAATACCGTAAAAGTATGGGTATACCCCAGCGATTTTATCAAAACCAAATAGTCCATGCACTAATACAACAGGATAATTAAGTTGAGTCTGTATTTTCATTTTTAACACCTCTAATATTAAATATGTCAGAATGGAATAGAGTGGCCACTACTTGAGTAGTAAAGCAAAAAATAATTTAATGCAAGCGTATTTGTTATTCTTCATGAGTTTATAATTAAAAGGCCACCATAGAAAGTGATTATAATAATTTGCTGACGGAGGCCATAAATAAGGACTAAAAATCCTGCATCATGTTATGTTCGGCTCTCTGAGCTTACCCATCAATAGTGGGTATCGTAAGTATTCCTCATAATAAAACTATTTGCATTTAAAGTTCATTCGACATACTCACACCAAAAATAAAGGGGGTAGTCCTGCGTAGGCAATGATTCCAAATTATTGGGAATTATTTATCGTTATGCAGTTCTACCGACTTTGAGAACGACAGCAACGGCCATATAAAGTAAGCTGCATGCTGGGCCCATGCCCGTAAGCGTACAGAGTGAACCGTCTGGTCATAATCTGAAGCATCCGACAAAGTGGTGCCCACCAAAAGAAGTAATAGTGATCTTACCCAGCAATAGT
>NZ_VATL01000076.1:0-1317 GCF_005781065.1 Escherichia sp. E1130 | reverse complement strand
TACATCTATGGACTACCTCCGTTTTGCAAGTACTGAATCAGGTTTTAGGTTGTTGCTTACATCTATCCGGCATCAGAAATATCTGTGCCCAAATGGGGAATCCGCACACAATCGCCTCAACAACTGGACGGCCACGAAGGCCAATATAATAGTCAGGTTCCGATCGTGCAGGTTCAACCAGTGGCCATTTTTCAATACTTTGCAACTTTTAAAGGTATGCTATTACACTGCCGGTCTGTACTCTGTTTCATTGTGAAGAATTGACCAAATAATTCGGGCATTTTTATTGGCGACTGCAACGGTTGTTTTGTTAAATCCTCGTCGTTCTTTTAGCTGATTAACCCATTGATTTAAGTAACCCTCATTATTATTTGCAGCCACTCTAACGACTGCCCGGGCTCCATGAATAAATAAGGTTCGCAGGTGCTTATCGCCTTTTTTGGTCATGTTCATTAGCACCTGTCTGTCACCACTGGAGTGCTGCCTTGGTACTAGTCCCAACCAGGCTGAGAAATGACGGCCATTTTTGAATTCAGTTCCTTTGCCGATCGCAGCAACAACTGCAGTAGCTGTTTTAGGGCCAATACCTTTAACTTTGGCAATCCGCTGACAAGCTTCAGATTGTCGGAAAACAGTATCAATTTCTTTATCAAAAAAGTTGATACGACGACCAAGATCGTTAAAAAGATCATAGAGTTCTGCGATCGTTCTGCGCATTCTGGCACTAAGACCATTTTCTGCGTCTTCCAGAATCAGCGGAACAGCGTGACGAACTCTGGAGACAGCCGCACCGATTGTTATTCCACGGTCAAGCAGCAGTCCTCTGATTTGACAGACTGTCGCAGTTCGGTGATTAACAATACGCTGTCTTGCCCGGTGCAGAGCCTGAATATCCTGCTGTTCCGGGCTTTTGGGTGGTACGAATTGCATTGTTGGTTGCATCAGAGCAATTGCGATAGCCTGTGCATCATTACCGTCATTTTTTTGCCCGCGGACAAAGGGTTTTACATACTGGGGACTGATCACTTTTACCTTATGTCCCAGTTTTTCGAACTCACGCTGCCAGTAAAATGCGCCCGTGGAGGCTTCCACACCAATCAGGCAGGCCGGAATATTCGCGACGGTCTGTAGTAACGTTTTACGATCAGTGCGTTTTTTATAAACCGGTTTACCCGCCTGATTTAATCCACAAAGCTGAAAAACATTTTTAGCCAGATCAATACCGAGATAGATAACATTCATGATAATGCTCCTGCTGAGTATATTTTGTTCAGTTAACCTCAGAGGGAGGAGGTAGTCCATCCCATTAACTGGAAG
>NZ_VATL01000075.1:0-1469 GCF_005781065.1 Escherichia sp. E1130 | reverse complement strand
AGGTTTTTACCCTTCTCTGCCGGCGCATCGGCAACTTCAAGAAGTACACCACGATCAAGTAATACAGGTGTACCACCCGATGAATAGACAACAGCACCATCACGATTTACATGGGAATCATAGCCCCGGATCTGCGATGGTTTAATATCATCTGCAGCTGCATAAAGAATAAAGTTATTGGAGATCGTAGAAGTACGGTTCTTACGTTTCTCACGGTAAGCCCAGCCACGTAGCTGCGAGATGGCGGCAGCATCATGTTGCGTTGCCTGCACTTCCACCCAGGCACGATATGACAGGGGACGAGAGTCTGGACTCTCTTTCAGTGCCTTTCTTTCATCACGAATCTGCAAACGCAGTGCGGCCATGTCCTTCATCTTCTCGACTTCCAGCGCACGGAACATCAGCTTACGCAAGAGAGGATCGCGCTCTGTCATGCGAACATTATTCTTACGAATACGATAGCCGGCCGCCAGTTCGCGAAAACGTGTCCGGGCAGCATCTGCTGAAATCCCCGGCCGAACAAAACTGGTTTTGTATGCCTTGTAGCGTGCAATCAGATCCTGCCGGGCCTCCGCACGATCATTACGACGCTCAGCTCTGGCCCCCTTATCACGACAGTGAAGACGGTTATCGTACTGGGATTCAATATCCACGGCACTCAGCAGAACATCTCTTCCTTCCCGGTTCACCTCACGAACAACAGACGCACGAGTAAAGGCACCAATCAGTTCCTGCTGACAACTCAGCGTCAGTTCTGGATGAAGATCGCTGGCCTTAATCGGTGCCTGTTCATCATCAGCGACGTCGTAAATTGCAAGTCCCTCACCTTTCTGGCGCAGCTCAAGCCCGGCCGCAATCAGAATGTCATGCACCCCATCCCAGTCATAGTTCCCGCCCAGAAACAACGCATCTATCTTCTCCCGGCAATTATCTACCGCGTACGAAAACAGACTTTCCTTATCACCAAAATGCTCCAGCTCACGGGCAGCTGCCGGCGCAGATTTGTAGAAGTTTTTCTTACGAACGATACGACCTTCACTGTTAACCATGTAAGGACCGTTAACATGCTGCCAGCCATATTTGAGTTCCATCTCACGGCAACAGCGGTCCAGAATCAGACGGTCGTTATACAAAGATGCCGCTCTGTAGCTTACTGGGTTAATACGATTGACTGAAAGATGGCAATGCAGATTATCGGTGTCATCGTGAATAGCACACACATACTGATGACCTTCCATACCAAGGCTTTTCATACTGTGCCGCGCACAGCCAAAAATTTGTTCAGGAGTCGGTCTTTCAGCCTCAGGCCAGGACAGAATGACATGGTAAACAGGGTCTTTGCAGTGCTTATTTTGAAGAGCAACCATGTTCATTTCAGTGGCCGCAGTAGCAAGCGAAAAACAATTCATCTCAGCAATGACATCACCACACCGAAGATGTTGTCTACCATCCGGAAATGTAGCAATCAC
>NZ_VATL01000074.1:0-1756 GCF_005781065.1 Escherichia sp. E1130 | reverse complement strand
TTTAAATTGACCAGAACAAATAGTCGGTCCACGCCTCATATCACGACGGTTTAAATCGCTTATTATTTTGCGCCGCATTTGTAGGTATATGCGGGGCATCATCAGTATTGGTTGGTACATTGTAACCAGCCATCTGACGCTGAACCTGATTCGTCAGAGGAACTGTTTTCCCGGAAGACGCATTAAAATGTGGGATGGATTTAATTGTCCCCTGCACAAACTCTTTCTCTCCCCTGACCTCAACTTTCTCACCACTCTTCTGGCCACTAATATACAGTGCCATCACCAGGTTTTTACCCTTCTCTGCTGGCGCATCGGCAACTTCAAGAAGTACACCACGATCAAGTAATACAGGTGTACCACCCGATGAGTAGACAACAGCACCATCACGATTTACATGGGAATCATAGCCCCGGATCTGCGATGGTTTAATATCATCTGCGGCTGCATAAAGAATAAAGTTATTGGAGATCGTAGAAGTACGGTTCTTACGTTTCTCACGGTAAGCCCAGCCACGTAGCTGCGAGATGGCGGCAGCATCATGTTGCATTGCCTGCACTTCCACCCAGGCCCGGTACGACAATGGACGGGAACCCGGCATATCTTTGAGTGCCTTCCTCTCATCCCTAATCTGCAAACGTAGGGCAGCCATATCCTTCATCTTCTCGACTTCCAGCGCACGGAACATCAGCTTACGCAACAGCGGGTCTCGCTCGATAAGACGAACATTGTTCTTGCGGACACGGTAGCTGGCTGCCAGTTCCCGGAAACGGGAACGAGCGTCATCAGCAGAAATCCCTGCCCGCACAAAGCTCATCTTGTAGGCCTTATAGCGCGCGATTAAATCCTGACGGGCCTCTGCCCGGGCATTACGACGCTCAGCTCTCGCCCCTTTATCGCGACGGTGAAGACGGTCGTCATATTGAGATTGAATGTCCACTGCAGTCAGCAAAACATCCTTCCCGTCACGGTTTGTTTCACGGATAACGGATGCCCGGGTAAAAGCACCAATCAGTTCCTGCTGACAGCTCAGCGTCAGTTCAGGATGAAGATCGCTGGCCTTAATCGGTGCCTGTTCATCATCGGCGACATCGTAAATCGCTAGCCCCTCACCTTTCTGGCGCAGCTCAAGTCCGGCTGCAATCAGAATGTCATGCACCCCATCCCAGTCATAGTTCCCGCCCAGAAACAACGTATCCATCTTCTCCCGGCAGTTATCCACTGCGTACGAAAACAGACTCTCCTTGTCACCAAAATGCTCAAGTTCACGGGCAGCTGCCGGCGCGGATTTGTAGAAGTTTTTCTTACGAACGATATGACCTTCGCTGTTAACCATGTAAGGACCATTAACATGCTGCCAGCCATGCTTGAGCTCCATCTCACGACAGCAACGGCCCAGAATCAGACGGTCGTTATACAAAGATGCTGCTCTGTAGCTTACCGGATTAATGCGATTAACAGAAAGATGGCAATGCAGATTGTCGGTATCATCGTGAATAGCGCACACGTACTGATGACCTTCCATTCCAAGGCTTTTCATACTGTGACGCGCACAGTCAAAAATTTGTTCTGGCGTGGGTCTTTCGGCCTCAGGCCAGGACAGGATGACATGGTAAACAGGGTCTTTGCAGTGTGTATTTTGAAGAGCAATCATGTTCATTTCAGTGGCCGCGGTAGCAAGCGAAAAACAATTCATCTCGGCAATGACATCACCACACCGAAGATGTTGTCTACCGTCCGGAAATGTAGCAATCAC
>NZ_VATL01000073.1:0-3466 GCF_005781065.1 Escherichia sp. E1130 | reverse complement strand
GAGTTTAGTCTCCAGGATTCCCGGGGCGGTTCAGCCATAATGATGAAAACTGTCTCGTTTAACTCTAGATGGTGAAAACGTAACACCAGGATGAGACGAAAACGACCCAAATGAGACAGAAAAACTGTCTCACCGGATTGACTGTTTTGGGTTTACTGATAAAAGACAAATCAGAATGTTTTGTGAAAAAACAGCCTGAATAGTGTTAATAAATTACAATGACTTCCAACGCGGATTCGCGATAAGAGACGTGGCTCCGGGTTTGAAGTTTTTTTTCTGCTGGGAAAAATAACTATAGAAATTAGCATTTTTTGCAGTATAAGCCAGATAACGAGTTGCCGTTGTAAAAGAGTCTGCATTTTTCAGCGCATCCAGACTTCCTCGGGTACGTCGTTGTTGGATAGTTTCCTCACGCTCTCCTTTAGTTGTCGGTAGCTTTTCTGGTTCAAGAAGAGCGAGCATAGCATTTAACTCATGATATCCCTCATTCTTCACCACTCCAATATACGCTTTATCTTCCGTATTCAGGCGAAGGTGTGAAATTTCATGAATCAAAATATGAGCTAAATGATCAACGCCAAGCGTCTCATTTTTTTTGACTTTTCCCAGTACATCCGTATAAGTATTCATGTAAATTTTCTCCCCACGCTGAAATGCTTGAGTATCGACGTCGGCTGCTACACTCTCCGATTTTTCTCCAGATGCGGTTATCTTCAGCGGGGAATATTGGATATTTCTTTTCGTATCCAGTTTATTTATCCCCTCTAACACATTTTTTATTTTCGCCTTCCATATACCTAGTTTTTCTTCTCCCATATGCAGCCCAAAAAATGTCTTATAGATATCTAACGCTACTTCATTATTAGATGAGTTATTCAAAAATTTCTCAGCGACTGATAATTGTTCTGCAGCTAAATATTTAGCTTTTTTAATATAGGTTCTTCCAACCTCCTGTTGAGATTTTTCCTCATTTGGAGCAAGTCCATCCTTATCAAAAAACCTTAGAGGATTATTCCGTACCATCCTGAACAGGTTCAGCCCGTCCACCGTGCCAGCCGGGTCCGCGCTAAGCCACCGGCCCGCCCACGGTTGATAGTATCGGTACCCGTAGTAGTACAACCCCGTCGCATCACGCTCCTTGCCTGAGTAACGGATGGTTTTGTAGTCCGCTTCCACCGCGCTGCGCGCCGTCCATACAGCTGTCCCGCCGTACGGGTAATATTCCTCCATGCTGATAATGCTGCCATCGCCGCCCAGCTCCAGCCCGCTGCTGCCCGTCAGGTTGTCGTAGCTGTACCTTATCTGGTCGTTGCCGGTTTCTGCCGGCCAGCCCCTCTCCCAGTGCAGCATCCGTACCTGCGCCCGGCCCGCTTCGCCCACGATTATCACCTGCAGGCTTCCCGTTTCCGTATCGCCGGATGTTGTGCTGCGCAGCTCCAGCCCCGGCAGGTACAGCACCCGCTTCGTCTGTGTGCTTCTGTTTGTTTTCTGCACGCTGACTTTCAGTACACGCTGGCTGCCGCCGTCATACCGGTAGCTTTCCCTGTCATTCGTACTACCGTCTCGCACCACCGGCGTCACCTTCAGCAGCTCGTTACGCGGCGTCCAGACCAGAGACTGTCCCGGCAGCAGCTGTTTCTGCTGCCCGCCCGCCGTGAACAGCGCGTCCACCTCTGCCGGGTTATCCGTCAGGGTACTCAGCACGCCCCGGTTGCTGCGGTCGCTTAACGTGATGTTTGTGGTGTAACTGTTACTGGTCGCCGGGGCACTGTGCCTGATTTGCGTCAGATTGCCGGCCTCGTCATAAGTGTAAGTGCGGGTGTAACTGGTATATGCAGAGCTGTCGGTGGGGAGGGGTACGGTGGTGGACGGTAAGTTGCTGCCCTGCTGTCCGGCATTGGTCATCTCGCGCCCGGTGGCGCTGACCAGCTGGTACAGGCTGTCATAGGCGTATGTGTTCTCAGGCACCACTTTCTGATTGCGCCAGAAGCGGGTCTCTTCGGCGTCGTTGCTGATTTTCAGCACGTTACCCACCGGGTCATAGTCGTAGCGCAGGTCCTGCAGGACCCTCGCACCTGAGGCGTGTCCTGCCGGACGCTCCGTTTTAATGCCGGTCAGGCGCTGCGTCTCTGCTTCATATGTGTACGTGGTCACCACGCCGTTGCCGTGTACCTCGCGCAGCTTCTGCCCGGCAGCAGAGTATGTCAGGGATGTCACGATAGCCTGCTCTTTTCCGCCCTTCAGCGTCAGCCAGCTGCCCGACAGCAGGCCTGCCACGTCGTACGCCACCCGCTGCGTATTACCTTTTGTATCGGTGGTGGTCAGCACCGCGCCGGTAGCGTCAGCGGTGGTCAGGGTCGAATATGTTTCAGTATTGAGCCGGTCATTCCAGTCGAAGACGTCAGTCCCCTGCCAGTCGGCTGCCACATCGAGGTTATCCGCATCCTTCAGCAGACGGCAGGTGACGGAGAGCTGCACACCCGTCAGCGCCACGCTGTCGGTCGGCACCAGGCCGGCCGTGTCGTAGTGGCTGACGCACAGTCCGGCGAGGTTGAGGGCTTTCTCCGCCTCGGTATTGCCGGCATACACGAAACGCTCGCTGATGCGGGCGACACCACCGGTCATCTGTTCCGTGACGCTCACCGGGCGACCGGGCAGTTCGGCTTCCTCGTATTGCCAGTTACGGGTCACCGCCTGGCTCCTGTCCTCCGTGCCGTCGTCTGCGGTGCGGATATTGCTGACCGCAATAAATGGTCGTCCTGCGGTGTCGTGCAGGGTGACTGTGGTACCGTTATCGACTCCCTGCGTGCGCAGGACGCTGCCAGCTAGGTCGTTGAGGTACATGTAGTTCACCAGCCCTGGATCATGCCGGCGTGGGTCGGTGCTCTGAGTCAGAAAACCGCGGGGGTCGAAGTGGTGGCGGGTGATGCGCTCACCAGTGATGTCCGGTGTATCCGGATGGCGGTGGTACGCGATGTCGCGCACGGTCAGGCCGCGGTTATCGAGGACCGTGACCGTCGGGGTTTTGCTGAACAACAATGTGCTCATGGTATTCTCCTGTGTATGTTATGCAGCCGGTCAGCTGTAAAGAAAATCATACAACAATCAGGATGGTTTCGCGTGGATGGGGACTTTCAATGCGGGATAGAGAAAGACCGTATGTATATAAATTTCATTTGCAGTTATTGTGAGCCCGGCGGAATGGATTGTGAGCCGGGCAGGATAAATGCGAGCCCATTGCCACTTAATGTGAGCCGGTGGCATTTTTCATTTGCAGTTAATGTGAGCCGAAATTTGTGCTGATTGCGAGTCGGAGGGATTTCGATTGCGAGCCGTTACAGATAACAATGCAGCGGAGCGGGCCTTACGGGCGGTACGCTTGGGTAAAAAGAACTACATCTTCTTCGGCAGTGACCACGGTGGCGAGCGTGGAGCACTGCTGTATGGTCTTATCGGGACGTGCAAA
>NZ_VATL01000072.1:0-1785 GCF_005781065.1 Escherichia sp. E1130 | reverse complement strand
TACTAATTGGAAGCATCACCTGGAGATTCATGGGGCCAGTCTAGAAAAAGCCCGGACGTCCGCTCAACGGAGTCGGGAGAAAACAAGAAGTACGCATCAGAGTACGCAGCACATTTCGAACATACATAAAAACTAGCATATTCCGATATCTCTTCCATACTTGCTGTTCCGTCCATACAACAGGAATAACGTACATGACTGTAAATAATCGACTGCTACCCCCCCATGGCGATGCCATTGAGTCAGATAATCATCTGCAGGCAACCATTAACGGTCTAAAATTCGGGGCTGAAATTGTCGGCGGACGCTATGACGGGGAAGACCATCCGGAGAAATGGACAAAAAGGTACTCCTGGGGAAGAGGCAAGCGTTCAGAAGCAGACTCAACCCATACCCTCATTTTTATCACCTGTGATCCCGGAATGATAAATGGCAAAGAATATGACCTTTCCGAACCTAATATCCCGGTAAGCATTCAATTCACACATTTATTTCCGCCAGATGGCGAAGATGAATCAGCATATCTGAAACCCGTTTCAGAAGGAAAAATAACCTTAACACATGATTTTTCCCGGTACCTTGTCACGGGCCGCTTCAGTTTCAATATTATTGAGGAAGACGGAACGCAGGCGGCGTTTCAGGTAGTGGAGGGAACGCTGTCTGTTGGACCAACCTGACAAAAAGCGAACACCCTGCCCCCCTTCAGTCCGAAAATGACAAAGCAGCTTTCGTCCCTCGCTGTATGACAGAGCGGCCCGGGGCAGGGATTTATCGTCTGAAAGATAATGTGCTGAACCTGCTGAATCACCCGGGATTTAGCTGACGCCCGGAGGCATTCAACAGAGACTGGCCGGGCCAGATTTGATAGTTAGCCCGATGAATGAGCCCGCAATGGATCCTCACTGCGGGCGCGCAACAGGTTAAAGTTAGCTTTACTCGTACATTTCGCAACATCCGCTTTCAGCATGTTGATTTCATTCTGCTGTTCACGTACCGCCTCGATCAGTGTGGCGATAAGCTTTTGATAATAAACCTGTTTGATATCCTCTTTGGTTTTGAGTAAGCGTCAAGCTACTGCCGCCTGTGATTCTGGTTCCGGGATCGTTAGGTTAGAGCTCCTTCTAAACCAGATGGAGCTCTATTCATGGAAAACACTGCTAACTGGCGAACTGAATCACGCACAGTCTATTCCAACGACTTTAACCTTCGTATCGTTGAACTGGCTTCTCAACCCGGAGCCAATGTCGCAAAAATCGCGAGAGAAACGGGGTTGCTCACAACCTCATTTTTAAGTGGCAGCGCATGTGGCAAAACGAAGGCCGGATATCTCGCCGCCAGCCAGCGACCATCGCCCCACCTCCAGGGCCATCACTCTTACCCGTAGAGACGTACCGGAGTCCACGGAATCTGATATCGCTTCCGGGCTGTGCCCGTTGAATGCTTCTTCCTGCTGTGTGGAGTTCCGCCACGGCATGGTTACGCTCAGGGTACTTGTCGGGCCAGTATTGCGCACCGTTTCGCGGTGGGATGAGCGGCCTGATTTTTTTCTTCATCAGGGCATCATGGCAGTAGCAGACATCGTAAGCTCCATCTGCTGAGGCTTGTTTGATTTTGCGGTGAGTCTGGTTTATTAACGCGGGGAGTGCCTGCGCGTCAGTCGTTCCACTGAGAGATAAATCGGCACAGATAATCTCATGCGTGACACTGTCTGCTGCCAGATGGAGCTTTCTCCATACTCTGCGCTTATCTGCTCCATGTTGTCGGACTGATGTGGTTGACTAAACC
>NZ_VATL01000071.1:0-5649 GCF_005781065.1 Escherichia sp. E1130 | reverse complement strand
CCAGAAAGAAGCCGAAGGAGATAAAAATGAACGCATCAACCACTACTGCCCAGACTGAACAGGTTACAAGCATTGAAATTACACACCCGCGCCAGCGCCTGAATTTAATCCCCCGTCTGTTTGCCTCCCCCGCTTGGCGATCAGATGGCTGCTAACTTCCTGCAACGACACAGTAATTATGACGGTGGCAAGTGGCGATACTTTGAGGTTCCCCGTGGCATTACTGGCCAGATCGGAGGATGGACGGAAATTGCCACAACCCGCCCTACCGGGTATATCACGCCGCCCGATGGCACATATCGCCTGACCATCCCCGGTAACTACTTTGACGAGGAAGTTTCTGCGGATGCTGTGGGGATCATCGCAACGCTTTTTGTGCTCAATTTCCTCTCATGCAAGTTATTCGAAATGGGTGAAGAGTATGCAATGACGTGTCAGGGGCTTGTCGATCGTCAGGATGCGCTTAAGGACTATGTCAGCATCATCAAACATCCGGAAAGCAGCCAGATTTTCCGTGCAATCGACTGATAAAAAAGCCCGGCCAGCTGGCCGGGCATGAAAGGAAATCATTATGACAAAAAAATTAGCAGTATCGGAAGGCCTTGAAATACTTGCCCGCTGGCTTGAGGACAATATCAACTGTGAAACCGACCTGATTTTCGACAACCCGGAAGAAGGTACGGATTCCGCTATGTTACTGCCCTGCATTGAGGCGGCGCTGGCGCTAATTCATGCCGCGGAGGAAAATCAGACGCTACAAATCCGGGCGCAGGGTGATGCGAACCAATATGTTCTGTTAAAGGGAAAAAGTTGGTTTGCCCAGGTACTGATGAATGGCGTAATGACCGTTACACAGCAGGAACAGCACCTTAAAGCGATGATTGCCGGAGTCACCAATGAATAACGAACAAGCACAAACAGCTGCGTCAATTCCTGAGCTGGTCTCGCTGATAATAGAGGCTGAGCCGGTAGAGGGCGCAGAGATGAATAATGCTGAACGATCAGCACTGGCTGCGGAAGTGTTATGTATCTTCGCGAGGAGAACGGGACAGGCCCGCGATGGGGAGCCTGTCGAAACCATCATGGTGGATCTGCTGGCGAACCTGATGCACCTGTGCGACCGTATGAGCATTGATTTTTCGGGATTGCTGCCGGTTGCTGCGATGCATCATGATGATGAGCGTGACGCCTGAATCTGCTGCCCTGCTGAATCCCCAGCGCATCGAGCGCCGGGGATTCAGTGCCCACCTTCAGCTGCTGCGCAAGGTATCAGCAATCATTGCGCTGATCATAAAGCGCAGATCTTCTCCGCTTGTCTGGTTGCGGGCGTGATGGCTCATTTGTTCCCGGAGCGATAATGTCACGGTTGCCAGGGCGACACTGCGCTTTATGTTCGGCGAATTTTCATAATCCTTGTAGGTTCGCAAGCTCACACCCAGCTCTTCAGCTGCACGATCCATGCTCCACATCATTCCTCTTCGCCAGAGGCGCAACTCAAAGCCGTTCATAATTATCTCGAAAAAGTGCAGAAATTGCACTTATTTTAACTTTGATGCAGAGTTATAAAAAGGGTTTTCTGCAACCAATATCACAAGCTACGAAAATTTTTTGCTAGAAAGTTCAATAAGTTACTTGTCATAAAATGGTATTCCGAACCGAGAGTGAGCAAAGAATGAACAAACATCGACTTTTGCTGCCGCTGCTTTATCCGGGCCAGCTGAGAGAGTGATTTTCGGACCAAGTTCCACGTCAGGTTGTGATCCAGTTTTACCAGGATCTGTGCCGAAACGGCGTTAGTCGCTGGTAGATGATCTCAAAGACAGAAAACCAGGACTAAGGGCTAAACTCTGGGCACCTTCGGCTCCCCGTCGTAGCCGGGTCGTCGCCTGCACTCCGCGTGGTGGCCAGAGTGTCCACCGCGCTCCGCGGAGCCGCACGCGTCTCCGTCCTTACGGATAGCAAGCGATGCCTGAAAACCACGCTTGCAGCTGCCTCACGGCAGCAGCCGCTTCACTGGTCGCGTTGCGGCCGCAAAGGAAGCCGGACTAAAGCCCGGCTCATCTGGCGCCTCCCTTTTACCTCACATCGCGGTACTCCTGTGGCCGTGACAGACGCTGCCCCGTCCTGGTCCATAAACAAGGTAAGGCTGAAGCCCGCTGCACTCACCCGTTCGCACTCACTCCCTTTGGTCGCTCGCTTGCGCTGCGGCTTCCTGCATCGCCCTTGTTTCTGGCCCGGGCGGCCGGGGCGGTCATGTAGTCACGGCCCCGGGCTCCCCGCTTCCGAAAACGGAAATAAAAGGGAAACGCCAGAAGGGAGCCGGAGGCAACCAACGAGGAGAAAGTTATGGACAATATGGTTTTTTACCCGAAAGGGCAGTTGTTTTTTGAGGACGCCATTCACGACGGTAAGCAGTTCGTGACTCGCTACGGTAAACAGCCGCTGGATGTTCTGAACATGCAGGGCGAACAGTACGTACTGGTTTCCCGTAATGAAGCAATTGAAATGATCCGTGAAGCCGCGCGTAAACCAGTTGAAGAAATCACTGCGGAAATTTTTAACGACCAGCTTGAGGTTATGCCGCCTATCGACTGGTACGGAAAAGGAGACGATCAGTCATTCAAACTAGCTGAGATGTACGCGGAGGACGTGACCGATATTTACGCCTATTACCGTGGCCGCTACTTCCGTTTTCGTGACCGTGTGAGCATGAAACATAGCGAAATTATTCAACGAATAGAGCAGGAGGTGTACGCAAAGCAGAAATAAAAAAGCAGAGCTAAAAGCTCTGCTCATTCACCCCGGTCTGTTGGAGCAGACCGGATAACTAACTGTCTCAGATGGAGATACATCATGAAAGACCGCTTTATCATTGCATGCCGTGATTACATTGTAAATAACAAAAACAAGCGTCCTCACAAGCGTAAGCCCGCCGAGATCATTCCTGCTGACGTGATCGCACGCCGTATTCAGGCGCTAGGGAAAATTGTGGTACGCGCAGAACGCCGCCATAAACCCGTTCGTATTCCGGCTATGAGTTGCGCAGAGCTGGGGCACTTCCTCACCTCAACGGAACAAACCCGTGTAAGCGCATGACAGACGCCGCCCCGCAACGGGGCGGCTTTTAAACCACATATCCGAGAATTCAGAAATGCCAAAATATTATCTCCAGAATGCACCGCGAGGTGTAACCGCTATTCAGCTCGATAACGGTGATGAAGCTGTCTATCTTGATGGTGAATTTATTGCCTGTTGTGATCTGGGGGAGCGTGACGATCCGGTAATCGGATTAGGCGAAATCCTTGCCAGAAGTATGGGGGTGCCGTTCCGCCTGCTGACGCTGCCCGTTCCTGATAATGAGGAATGGGCATGGAACGACGTTACCGATGCGCTGAACTGGGGCGCGCGAGTGCAGCTACCCCGAATGATGTTGCGGCCTGTACTGGAGTGCAGCACATCCCATATAACGGAAGCTGACAACACATTGTTAGAGAATTTGAGTTCGAGCGATGAGGATAGCGGGTGGATCTTAAATTCAGGTGTGGGGCACTTATTACGCCTTGATGCTGTTTACGACCCGCTTATCAGGCTGAGGCGTCTCGGAATTTCCAGAACGACACGGGCATTAATAGCCCGAGCCAGAAATAAGGCCGACATAAGCATGATTCATTTCTCATCTGTAGGTGATGAAATAGAAGGTGCACCAACCTTTGACTGGTAACGCTCTGCCCGGCTACACGCCGGGCATACCTCCAACCATCGGCGCAGGGGCTTGCAGCAGGCTTTGCCTGCGCCGCCCCCACAGTCGCCGCAAGACGGCTCCTGAAAGGAAACGGGCATAGCCCGCCACTTCTTTCTGGCGTTTCTCTTTTTAGTTCACGGACTCATCACGAATCACCTTTGCCGTGAAAGACACTGGCCCGGCCCGTGACGAATACAAGGGGAAAGGCTGAAGCCTGCAATCCTCACCCGTTCGCACTCTCTCCCTCTGGTCGTTCGCTTGCGCTGCGGCCTCCGGTTGCCCCCTTGTATTAGCCACTTATGGTCCGGACCGGTCATTTCATCACGGCAACGGCGCTCCGCGATGGTGAATCACCATCAAAAAGTTCACGCCAGAAGAAAGTTACTTTTAAATCCAGAGGAGAATCATCATGGCCCGTTTATCTTCATCTTTCCGTACCGCGAACGTTATCCGTAAAGAGCGTGCATTGACCAATGATGAACTTATGCGCTTCGTTCCAAGCGTATTTTCAGAGGAAAAACATGAATCACGCAGTGAACGTTATACGTACATCCCAACCATCACTTTGCTGGACAATCTGAGGAAAGAAGGTTTTCAGCCTTTCTTTGCCTGCCAGACGAGAACGCGTGATATTGGCAAGCGCGAACATACCAAACATATGTTGCGCCTGCGTCGTGAGGGTGAAATTGCAGGTGAAGAGGTGCCAGAAATCATTCTTCTCAACAGCCACGATGGTAGCAGCAGCTATCAAATGATCCCTGGCATGTTCCGCTTCGTTTGCATGAACGGAATGGTTTGCGGAAAAACCTTTGGAGAGATTCGCGTTCCGCACAAAGGTGACGTTGTCGGGCAGGTGATCGAGGGCGCGTATGAGGTTCTTGAAATTTTCGACGGTGTAAAAGAATCACGCAGTGAGATGAAGGAAATCAGCCTCAGTAAGGATGAACAGCGTATCTTTGCTGAAATTTCACTTAACTGGAAATATGATGATAAAGGTGTCGGGAAACATATCCCACTAGTGCCTGATGATGTTCTTCAGGCGCGCCGAAATGAAGACAAAAGTGATGACCTCTGGACAACTTATCAGCGCGTTCAGGAGAACATGACGAAAGGCGGCGTATGGGGGAAAACCGCAAAAGGAAAATTCCAGCGTACCCGCCCCGTTAATGGAATTGACGGTGACGTAAAGCTGAACCGTGCGCTGTGGGAAATGGCCGAAAAAATGAAGGAGCTTAAAGCCTAATCTTAATCAGGTGGGGATAATTCCCCGCCTTTTTTTTGCCCTTTCAGTTTGCTCAGTGTTGAACCTGAACAAACTGATCACCCCCGCCCGCCGAAAGGTAATCGCCACATTCGTAGCGTTTACCTTTCACCCGTCCGCCCCCAGGGGCTCCCCTAATTAGGTCAGGCAGTTTTGTTCATTGAATCTTGCGTACTTTCAGACTGAGAATTTTTTCTGGTTTTGCTGGCCCGGCTTGTAGTTTTCTTTTTGCTATTCAGTATTTCCCGAATTGCTTTCACACTGGTTGGGATACCAGCTGTAGAAAGCGCATCCCGTATATCCTCGATGCTATAACCTTTTTTCTCTGACAGCTCGATAATCTGGTCACGCAGTTGCTCAAGAACGTCAGTTTTAGTAAGGCGTTTCTTTGAAAGATCCGGGAGCTCACGAAGCGCATCTTTAGCCAGTACAATATCTTCTTCGCTATACCATTTTTTTTCAGACATTCAATATTTCCTTCATACACAACGAAATTATTCAGGCAGGAGTATACCTTTTCGTCTGTCAGAGTGGCAAACCCATGTTTTTCCTGGCGTAAGCCAGTGACGGCGAAGCCGAGATCACATATACTTCAGCTCAGGAACATAAAACTAGAGTCAAACGTGGGACAAGGTATGTTTTGTTG
>NZ_VATL01000070.1:0-2195 GCF_005781065.1 Escherichia sp. E1130 | reverse complement strand
CGATGGTCAAAGCACTAAACCGGATGACGTTGTTGGGTATGCCGGACAGCGTTCGGATCGCATAACAAGGGTTCTAGCGGCTGACTCTGATTTATTCAACAAAGCCGACGGGAGCTGCAATTTCTAAAAATTGCAAATTGCAAAATTTAATCTAGCCTTTACCTTGGTATCATTGTGATTACCAAAAAATAGTTGGTTATTTATCAAATGACAAGGTGCTAAATTATGAAAAAAGAAGGTAAAAAAAACACTCCGAGCTTAGCAAGAGAAGTAGCATTTTATCGGCAAAAGAACTTTGGTGGCACTCCTGAGTATTATGATGTTTATAATGACATTACCTTTTGGGAAGGGGATCAATATAACGATAAGTACTTATCACTTAAAGTTATTGGTAATGTAAACGTGCACTGCTATCAACACTCTCATGGTACGGGAATATATAAAGTATATAAACAAGGTGATCATCCTGATTTATCTGAAATGGGAGGTCTATCAAAATTTTGGATTGCTCCCGCGGGAAGTGATGGTGGAGGAGATGAACCTCATGACTGGTCTATAGCTCTACGGGTGGTTGATGATGTATTCAATGAAAATAATGAGTCAGGACGTTATAAAGGAAGATTCGCGGCTCCTGGGTTAGGTACAGTATCCCCTTTATCTGAATCTCCGGATATATCTGATCAGGATGCTCGTTACAGTCTTTTAACAGGTAAAGGAAATACCATTGACATCAACTGTGGGATTGATATTTTTTATGTGAAAACCAATGCACTGGTGACAAGTGGGCAGATTATTTTTACTTATAACACAAGTACCGGTTCGGTGAGTATTACAAGACAATCCATTACTAATTTATTGGTTGATGCGAGGATAGAGAAAAAGGACAATACTCGATATGATGTAAATCTTAGTGTAAAAGATGGAGTTACTCCTCCTGGTGAAGGGTATATGAACATCCACAGAGCAGTGTGGAATGGTGCATCAATGTTCAAATTTACAGGGCGGGGTACTCCTAATGCTCAAGCTACTATTTGGACTAGAAATCCGAATGGCATAGGTGAGAAAATTGCTGACGTGGATGCTGGGGGAAACTGGCAATATGAAGGAGGAAGACCTCGTTATGGTTTTGTTCAAGAAGGATATTATGATGATGGAAAACCCAGATTTACACTTACTGTAGAACAAAAAGATGCAGCTCCTACAATTGACAAAAGCGATGTTTTATATGCAGCACCAGATATAATTTATCCATTATGGGGTGGGATGCTTCAAAACCCTCTTCCAGAATTTTATGGTAGCGCTTATTATAATCCATCATTTAAACCGGTAGTTGTTATTAGTGACGGGAGAGGAAATGAATTAGGTAGAGCTGAAGTTGACCCTGACGGTAGTTGGCGTTTTACACCAAGAAATGGATTACCTCCTGGTGATTATTTTATGACTGCCGAAGTATTTTTTTCTGAAAGCATTCCTATTAACAGGCAGTTTAAATCTGAAACCATAGAGGTACTGATTTCAGTAGTGGAATAATTTTTAAATCGTGGCGGCTTAAATCGCCGCCATTTTTTCGAACAACTCGGGAGTTCATAATTCAGTCAGCAATGAATTGTTACTGGTGGAATAATTTTACTTTTTGGCTAACTGAAAGGTAGCTGATGCCATATTAAAACTATCAGCATACCTTTAAATAGCTGCGCGGAATAGTAGATCACTTATAGGGAACTCAGCCCGAATTGTGCGATCTGAACAATCGCTAAATAAAAACAAATCACCAACCGGACTGAGCTATGCCGATCATAGCACCAATACCTCATGACGATCGACGCCTGATGCAGAAAGCTATCCACAAAACACGCGATAAAAACCATTCCAGCAGATTCACCTCCATGCTGAACAAGAATATCAGTTGTTGAGATTCATTATTTATCGTTGAACATGCCCCCTTCAGAATATCCAGTGGATAAGCTTCTAATCGTCAAACTTTTTGTTCTTATTTTATACTGTTCCGTGCCACCATATTGATGTATTTCTAAAGTATATTGACCACTTGAGGTAAAGTTAACATTGTAAGTGGCGTCAAATGGGGCCGTACCATGCCCGCCGAAAAATCCACGAAGTTCACGTCCGTACCCCGTCAGCCCTGACGGAGGAGGCGCTGAAACGGATCGGCGAGCTGTATGCCATCGAGTCGGAGA
>NZ_VATL01000069.1:0-1635 GCF_005781065.1 Escherichia sp. E1130 | reverse complement strand
ACGTTCTGCGGAACCTGGTTGGCCTGTGCCAGAACAGAAGTACCGGCAGACTGCAGGATGTTAGCGCGGCTCATATTAGATACTTCAGACGCGAAGTCAGCGTCGAGGATACGAGAACGAGACTCAGACAGGTTGTTAACGGTGTTGTTCAGGTTGCTGATAACAGAATCGAAACGGTTCTGTACGGCACCGAGGCCAGAACGCAGTTTGTCAACCTGAGACAGCGCGGCATCGATAGCTTTCAGCGGATCGGTGGTTGCTGGTTTGGTGTTAACTGCGGTTTTTAAATCAGTGATGGTCGCAGTGAAATTACCAGCCTTATCGTTGGTGGTATCCAGTTTGGCATTGGTTAAATTACCCGTAGCATCTTCCAGATAGTAGTTACCTTTACCATCGTCTTTCAGGGTGGTACCGGCCGGTACACCTGTTACTTGTGTAGAGTGATAAGCTTCCTGGTCTTTTACTGATGTAGGTGCTGTAGCCGTAGTAAAACCTTTATCCGCACCAGTACTATCGAAGGTCATACCGCCTTTACCGTCATCCATAATTTCATAGTACTTATTCTTTGCCGGATCGGCATCTGTACCAATCTGGGCGTAGATTTTACCAGTTGCACCATCTTTAACAATATTATCCGCCTTAGCAGCTGCACCTGTGTCTGTGACATTAGCTACATCATACTTATAGCCTTCATCAACATTCACATTAGCGCCTGTTGTATTCAGGGTTGCGGCATTAATACCGCCAGCCACGTTGAAATCAGTCATCCCGAGGGTGCCGGCATCCATCTTGCTCAGATCGATACTGATAGTTTCGCTATCGTTAGAACCTACCTGAATAGACAGAGACTGATCCTGGCTGAGAACTTTAACGCCGTTAAATTCAGTCTGATTGGAGATGCGGTCGATTTCATCCAGACGGGCATTGATTTCGTCCTGGATGGACTGACGGTCAGAATCGGAGTTAGTGCCGTTCTGCGCCTGAACAGTCAGACGACGGATGTTCTGCAGGTTGTCGTTCACTTCGTTCAGCGCACCTTCAGTGGTCTGAGCGATGGAGATACCGTCGTTAGCGTTGCGGGAAGCCTGAGTCAGACCAGAGATGCTGGCGGTGAAACGGTTGCTGATAGCCTGGCCAGCAGCATCGTCTTTTGCGCTGTTAATACGCAGACCAGAAGACAGGCGTTGGATCGCAGTGCCGAGAGTGGACTGAGATTTGTTCAGGTTGTTCTGTGCAACCAGGCTCAGTGCGTTGGTATTAATGACCTGTGACATGATATATCCTCAATTAAAACCTGGCGGTGCGATCCGCCCAAAATAGAATTTAAATAAAATATGCGTTATGACTGCCGCATACCCTATATATCGGCGCACCCATAAAATGGCTAAAGCGTATTTATGAAAAATATAAAATTCTTATTTAAGATTATTAATAATCTGATTTCTGGTGTGAAGTTGGCGCTGGCAGCAGGAGAGGGGATATTTATTTTCGGATTCTCTGACGAAAACGGTTGTCAGGAAACAATAAATTTTAACGACTGGATAAAAATAAAATCAGCCCGGGGGGATACCGGGCTGGTTGAGATTATCAACAGAATTAGTCTGCCAATACAGAGATTAACGCAGAAGCTGCAGA
>NZ_VATL01000068.1:0-6830 GCF_005781065.1 Escherichia sp. E1130 | reverse complement strand
ATAGACGATCTGGCGGGCTGCGATATGCCGCCGCAGGGCGTGGATCAGAGCACGCTGAGAGTGGAATACTATTGCCAGAATAAGCAGGAATTCTCTTATCTGCGCGAAGTATTCATTGATATAACAATGTAATTAATAAAGTTAAAGGTGATGTCATGTTAAATATGCGAAAAATTAAATCTATAGAGAAGTTTAAATCTGAGAAATATCTCAGAGATGCTCATCCGGTGACTTCTCATGTTAACGCCCTCACTCCAGGGGTATTAACATGCAGCTTCCCTTCTCAGAAAGGGATAGTGCGAGGGCAGATTATTTATCTGGAATTTTATTATAAATACCAGAACGCGGAAATTGCCATGGATCCTAGCGCAATAAAAATGGATGTGGCGAGTAAAAATATTTTACCAAAACCACAAGGTGAGGGAGAATTTACGGATACTGACGGTAGCAAAGTTTATATGTACAAGTATTCGTTCAATGTACCTAACAATATTGCTCTGGGCGATAAAGCGATCGACTTGACATTGACTGTACAAGCCCTGGGAGCAGCTGCGCCAGTAACATGTCACTGCCAATATTATGTACTGGAGTCAAATACTGATCTCGATGATGAGATTACTATCTCTTTTGATGACACTCAGATTATTGATTTGAATGCCCCGGAAACTCTTAATGATAGTTATTCAAATCTGTCTGGTGTCACCTATATTACTGGTACGATAACGTATAAACGTAATTTGACGAAATATCCTGGCGATGAAACACATCAGGATATCCAACTGTATCTGCGACCTGTAAGTATGGCGCAGGCGGTATTCGAAAACGTATTTTTTATGATGTCTGATACTAATCAGGGGGGGGGCAAAGCATATCCTGACATGCAATATCATTATGTTAGTAATTTAACCTCGAGTAAACTTGATGGTTTTGTTATTAACCTTAAAAATGATTCAGCATCGAAAACTGGCGTGGCAAAGTTCCGTATTTACCCCTGTGCTAAAGATGCCGGTTTCCTGGTAATGACAGTAAGTTCAGGTTCCCCGGATATTGATACTTCTGACTCTAAAGGTCTGTTTATTGAAGGCATTACGCCAGAGTACATGGGATATTCAATGTACTTTGAAAATACTGACGGTGATATTCTTGATGAAGATCAACAGAAAGTGAATTTGCATTTCAAATCTCTGGAAGATGCCGAATCTAAACCTGATTATGGCGGTTTTATAAACGATACCATTCTTGTGTTTAATGAGCCAACTTATGTTGATCTTATGGGAACAGCTGTTATTGGTGATCGAACTTTTTTGGGGCGTTATGAGGTTCCTTCAAAACCGCAGAAAACGATTTATCCCTTTGAATTCGATACTACAGAGTTAATGGTACAGGATAACGTAAATAAAGCCAAAAACAGGATTTCATACATTGTTGCTGAACGTAGCGGCAACGTAGGGATTTCTGAACATAAAAGACTTATTGTCACGAAGGCAATTCCAGTGACGCCGCCGAAAAAAGGAACGTTAAAATCACCAACCTTTATTGATGTTAGTGGAACGGAAATGGTATCAGGAGGGATCATTAATAAGCATCGTATTGGGAATGGCCTGCCTGGTGAACATATGTACTATCGTATTCCGGTTGCTGGAAACCTTACTGCGGGAGATGTTATTAATACTAAAATTGAATTATCGTATTACGATGATGATAATTATGTTTATTCAAATTTACCCAGTCGGTTGCTTCACTCCTACGAAATTATGCCAGCAGATGTTACACTAGGTTACCTCCAGGTCGAGGTTATGTATGAAGACCTTTGTAATTGCAACAGCGATCCTTTTGGTACAACCAGTAGTAAGTTAATTATCTGGTATGAGACTGAAGGGAACGCTGAAGCTGTGTCTTCTACGCTAATTCTTAATATCGATACAGTAATGTAAGTCAAACATGGATACCAGCAATAACGCTGGCATCCATGTTTATATTCTATTGCAATAATATTTTGGTATTAATATGTCAAATTATAAATTATTAATCATAGGTGGCATATTATCTTCATTGGCAGGGTGTGCTTATGTTGTGCATCCTCACTGGGATAAATGTGGTAATTCTGCATGCACCGTACAGGCGATAAATATAACAAAAAAATAGGCTGTTGATTTACAGGTCTGTTTGTTGATTGTTATTTTTATCTACATAGGGGATTAGTTTAAGTTTTTCAGAAAACCGCCGTTATAATTAGTGTGGCGGTTTTCTGACTATTAAAAATAGCACATTACTACTGTTCTTTATTCCCTTTATTTGGGAAGAAAAACAGAAGTATCAAGGATTGGATACAACCACCTGAACTTTTCGTTTCTGAGTCTCTTTAGTGACTTTCCAAGTACTGTTTGTTGCCCCTGTTATATCGATATATTTACCGCTATTGACGGAGTCCTCGACCTGCCACTGGTAGTTCAATACACCGCACGCTTTTGTACAGGTTGGTGTAGCTGTCAGAGTGTCATTAACGATAGGTGCGCCAGAAACACCGGTACCGCCGCTAATTACCACTTTAATGACATCGTCGCTTCCAGAAATCGGTAGTCCACCCGCTGTTCCGTTTACCGTAGCCTGAACAGGTTTGCCCTGGAATGGCTCAGTAATATTTTTGTCAGTTTGTGGAGTAACAAATAGTGTAATTGTCTGTCCTAAATCTTTGTCCTGAATAGTGTAAGTTTCGGTCACCGCCACTTCAGTAGAACCAATCTTCCAGCTATAGAGTCGGGGAGTCGTTGTATCGGGTTTATCTCCATCAACATCGGCAAATGCAAAGTCATGAGCGGGATCGATTTTTACGACATCGCCGTGGTCAAGAATGCCATTTGCATTTTTATCCTCAAAAGTAATCTCACCTGCAGTCAGGGTTGGCTCATGTCCTGTAATGGACATCGTTGCGGAAGAGGTGATTATTGCTGCGACGGCATTAACACTCATACTGAGTAAGAAGCCCATTGTAATGCTGGCGGCAGTCTTTTTTTTTAAGCTTAGTTTCATATTCTCTTGTCTTACTATTTATTAACAAATACACAATACAGATATGGGATAACGATGACTTTCTGGCTCAGTAATAAGTCATTTGATAATTTGTACCCGCACTTTTCGCTTTTGATCGGCGGTGGAAGGAACATATGTCATCGCTGTGGCACCCGGAATATCGACATAATTATTACTACCTGCTTGATCTTCTCTCTGCCATTGGTAAGTCAACGCATTGCAGTCTGTGCTACAAGGCATTGTTGCTGTCAGCGTATTTCCCACTACAGGCACACCAGTAACCGTTGCGACAGAAACTGTTGTCAGATTAAAGATCAGGCGTTTGCCGGTATCTTTGCCATTAATTTTGACGCCAACAGGTAACTTTGGATTTTCCAGAAGACCACTAAATGTTGTGGTGTAGTGTCCAGGGTTGCTTTCCTGAACGGTATCGAAGGAATATTTCGATGTATCTACAGTACTGTCAGCAATAAAGAATGTTATGCGTTCTTTTTCGTTGCTAATTGGCTGGCCCTTGCTGTCTTGCAAGGTAAGGGCCAGAGTCGACTTTTCCGTGCTTCCGACAGAAAACGTTGTCTTGTCAGCAGTAAGCGTACTTTGCTCAAGTGCGGCTGATGTATCTGTAAAAATGATGTCAGCAGATGCCAGCGTTGTATCTTCCAGGCTTGCAGTAATAGTAAATTTTCCAGCACTTTCACCGGCAGTTACCGTTGTTGTGTAAATTCCATTACCAGACTCTTTGAGTTTTCCCAGTTGCGGCAATACCGGAGCCTGAGGCTTTAAAGTGACGGTTCCTTTCGCCAAAGCCATACCGTCTACCAGCGAGTTGATTGGAGTAAATGCACCATTGAGAATTATCTGCTCTGCTTTGCCGCTTATCGGTTTTTTCTCATTATCCAGTAGAGCAATTGTCAACGTAGTTTGTGTTTTTGTATCTGCCAGCAGATGCGCCACGGCGATGCTAAGACTGGAATATTTCTTACTTATTATCGGTGGCGTAAGAACAACCTGCATTTCGGCGGGTTGCGATGCATTACCACGGGTATCATGCGCAATAGCGGAGATTCCCCATGCATTGATCGCGCCATCTTTCCATTCCGGCAACACCATCTGCCAGTGGGCTCCCTGACCGATCAACTTACCGCCCGCGGCTAAAAATGATGCGTCATCCCATTCAATATCTTTCAAACCATGTTTTGCCTGCACATCAGGCAACAACGGAATGACCTGTTTTGATTTTCCTGTTACTCGCCCCGGGAGGTGTAATTTGATAACGGTTTGTTTGCGATACTCAAGAACGATGTCGTTATTACGATTAACAAGGTCATAGCGGCTGCCATTCAGGGTACGAATGCCTTCTACGGCATCCGTATTTAATTGCTGACGGAGTGGGGTGCCGATGCGCCAGTTCACATCCGCTTTTAGCTGAGTGTCATGTTTTCCACTCTCGCCAGTGCGATGTTCCGCGCTTAATGTCAGCAACGGAAATGGAGTGAAATTCACGCCGACAGTAAGAACCCGGGGGTTTTTCTGCCGGTTTTCTTTACCAAACAGCGCGACCTCCCGACCGAAATACTGCTCATACGTTAGCCTTGTCCCCAGTTGCGGGAGAGCGGGAAGGTATCCTTCCAGACGTAAATCCCAACCATTGGCAGGCCGTTCTTCATAATCTTCAACATTCGGAGATGCTTTCCATCCGGTTAGCCCGATGTAGCCATTAGCGGAAAATTTAACAAAATTACGCCAGTATTCGGCGCCAATCCCCGCCCGGGCATGATCACCAGATAAATCGTAATCGATAAAGGTATTGAGGCCATACATCGTTTGCTGGTTGAAGTGGCGATAACCAATGCCTTGGTTCACAATGCCCCGCCCGTCCACACGGTGGACGCCGCTTTGAGAAAACAGCAGATTGTTCGGCACGTCGTACCACGGATGAAGCAATATAAAAGAGGAATCTTTTAGCGATAAGTTATCGTCGGCGTTGATTTCTATTTGTGCTGTTCCGTAATGTTGCAGCCATTCAGCGGCGCTTTGATTTGCCTTACCCAGCACAAAGCCTTTGGCCATCGCTTTTGCCATGTTGCTATCCGTATGACCAGAAAGCACTCCTCCAGCCTGAGACGCGAAAGCGGCTAACTGAGTTAATTGAGCATTTTCCTGATCACGATCTTCCGCTTCTGTATCCGTACGTGAGCTATCTCGTTGCGTTTCATAAGGCGTGGCTTTTTGCTCGGCGAGCAAAGCGGCATCCGCACTGGCCATAGCAGGCGATATAACCTGGCAAATCGAACCGATCACGACCGTTATACTTTTAAGAACAAAACCGTGGCTAATTATTTTGTTGGTATTGTACATATTCTATAGATGAAGGCATTTTTATGTTAAAAATAATTTTGCTTTAGGAAAAATGTTGATGAAGCAAAAGCATGTACTATCTTATAATCAGCATTCATTAAGTTAAATTATGAATAAGCGCCATGAAGAGAGGGTGATTCCTGTATTGATGTAATTTTGGTTAATGAACAAGTAGGATGATTGTTAGCACTGTAGCGAGTTATAAATCAGCATACAGCCACTGGACCCTGTTGAAGGGGATATAAAAATTATGATTTATTTTTTTGAAATGAAAGGCAAAGTATTTGCAATGATTTTGAAAAAGTGTATTTGTCCTGGTAATCGATAAGTGCGTTAAATCTTTAGACATTGTCTGCTGCGCCAGCATTAATCCTGTACTATAGAGTTAAACCATCCCGTGGATATGTAAATAGACCCGTTTTAGTTCCATGCATTTTTTGAGAACCCGGCCAAATGACCCTGGCCCAAAATCAGTGCAGTGCTAAATCAGAGATCTTCGTCTTTCTGACCCTGGCCCAAAATCAGTGCAGTGCTAAATCAGAGATCTTCGTCTTTCCGGAGACTTCGGATGAATTCAGCCGGAGTCATGTCATTTAATGATGAATGTGTCCTTTCATGATTATATTCCCTGCGCCAGCTGTCGAGTTTGTCCTGCGCATCTTCCAGTGACAGGAACCAGTGAATGTTCAGGCATTCATCCCGCAGACTGCCGTTAAATGATTCAATGAACGGGTTATCTGTCGGCTTTCCGGGGCGCGAGAAGTCCAGGGTCACGCCGTGTTCATACGCCCATTTATCCAGACTTTTTGAGATAAACTCGCTGCCGTTATCTGTCTGAATACGTACTGGCAGGCGCTTACCCAGCACCCGCAACCCTTCCATCACACCGACCACATCCTCGCCTTTCAGCGACTTTCCGGCATGGATCGCCAGACACTCCCGACTAAAATTATCGACTACAGTCAGCGCCCGGAAACGCCGTCCGTTAAACAGATTATCCGACACGAAATCCATACTCCAGCACTGATCGATATGCGTCAGGACCGGACGTTGCTGGCGATGTGCTGCACTGACATGTCTGCGGGGGCGCTTTCTGCGCAGGTTGAGGCCTTCCAGACAGTAAATCCGGTGTGTTTTCTTATGGTTAACAAGCCAGCCCTCCCGCCGCAGCTGGATATGAATACGCGGACAACCATACCGTATCCGGGTTTCCGCGATCTCCCGGATACGCTGGGTTATCGCCCGATCGTCACGCCGGCTCTGCCAGTGGTAGACAGTTCTGCTCTGCATCAGCAACCCGCATCCCCGGCGGACACTGATGCGGTATGCTTCCTGCAGGAAATGCACCGCCTGGCGCTTCTGAGCCGGCCTCAGAACTTTTGTTTCAGTACCTCCTGCAACATCTCCTTATCCAGACTCAGAGTAAGCGTCGTCTGAGTACC
>NZ_VATL01000067.1:0-1007 GCF_005781065.1 Escherichia sp. E1130 | reverse complement strand
CCGCCTTCACGGATTGCGAAACGCAGACCGTCGTCCATCGCGATCGGGTGGATCAGGGTAACAACCATTTTGATGTTGTCGCCCGGCATTACCATCTCTACGCCTTCCGGCAGTTCGATGGTACCAGTCACGTCAGTAGTACGGAAGTAGAACTGCGGACGGTAGCCTTTGAAGAACGGAGTATGACGGCCGCCTTCATCTTTGGACAGAATGTACACTTCAGATTCGAACTTGGTGTGCGGCTTGATGGTGCCCGGCTTAGCCAGTACCTGACCACGTTCGATTTCTTCACGTTTGATACCACGCAGCAGAACACCTACGTTCTCACCAGCACGGCCTTCGTCCAGCAGTTTGCGGAACATTTCAACGCCAGTACAGGTAGACTTCTGAGTCTCTTTGATACCAACGATTTCAACTTCTTCACCAACTTTGATGATACCGCGTTCTACACGACCGGTAACAACGGTACCACGACCGGAGATGGAGAATACGTCTTCGATCGGCAGCAGGAACGGCTTGTCAATCGCACGCTCTGGTTCCGGAATGTAAGAATCCAGGAAGCCAGCCAGTTCCAGGATTTTCGCTTCCCACTCTACGTCGCCTTCCAGCGCTTTCAGAGCAGAACCACGAACGATCGGAGTGTCGTCGCCCGGGAAGTCGTACTGAGACAGAAGTTCACGAACTTCCATTTCAACCAGTTCCAGCAGCTCTTCGTCATCAACCATGTCACATTTGTTCAGGAACACGATGATGTACGGAACGCCTACCTGACGACCCAGCAGGATGTGCTCACGAGTCTGCGGCATCGGGCCGTCAGTCGCAGCAACTACCAGGATCGCGCCGTCCATCTGAGCAGCACCAGTGATCATGTTTTTAACATAGTCGGCGTGCCCCGGGCAGTCTACGTGTGCGTAGTGACGGGTCGGGGTGTCATATTCAACGTGAGAAGTGTTGATGGTGATACCACGAGCTTTTTCTTCCGGCGCGTTATCGATCTGGTCGAATGC
>NZ_VATL01000066.1:0-1119 GCF_005781065.1 Escherichia sp. E1130 | reverse complement strand
ACCGGAGAAGCCAGCTTCTGACCCTGCAGCGTGGCAGTCAGCGTAATCTCTTCCACCGCCGGAGAACTGACCTGGACTGTGACATGTCCCTGCTCGTCTGTCTGGGTGGTCGTGGCGGTTAACTGTGCGGTGTTGCTGGTTGAACTCCAGTCGATCTGGACATTCTTTAACGGATTACCCTGTGCGTCTTCTGCGACAGCAGTCAGTGTGGCGCTGTCCTTTCCGTCGGCCAGCAGGGTGGTTTTATCCGGTGAAATGCTTTTCAGCACGGCGCTTTTGGCGTCGGCAACAAACGTCAGCGTGGTGGTTTGTTTCGCTGCACCGTTCGCGGTGGTGGCAGAAACAGTAGCCTTCCCGGCACGGGTGGAGGTGAAATGCATGGTTGCAACCCCCTGATTATTCGCAAGGCTGCTGGTGCTGGCAAAGATCACTTTCGGATCGCTGCTGCTCCAGTTGACCTGTGCGCCAGGCAGAGTATTGCCGTTCGCATCTTTCACCGCGACAGACCAGGTTATCGGTTCGTTGCCATCGGCGACGGCCTGAGTTTTGTCCACTTTGCTGTCAGACAGGGTCGCGGTGGCTATATTACCAATCACATTCACCGCCACGGTCTGGCGGCTGTTATTACTTTCTGCCGTGACATGCGTGGCCGCGGCCCGGGTAGCAGAATAGGTTATCTCTGCAATACCCTGACTGTTGGTGTCGCTGTAATTATTGGACTGGAAAGACCCGCTGGTATTATCGGTACTCCAGTTAATCCTTTGATTTACGACAGGATGACCGGCTTTGTCCACCACTGTGGCTTTCAGCGTCATGCTATCGCCTGCTGCCACATCCGCTGTTGTGGACGGAGTGAGTGTAGAGACTGTGGCGGTGGCTGCGTCGGCGCTAAAGTTGATGGTGGCAGACGATTTGTTCACACCGTTGGCGGTTGCCACGGCCTGACAGGCGACCACATCCTCTGAAGCCAGCGTCGCGGTAACCCGGCCCTGATCGTCGGTTTTTTGCGGGCTGCCGGTAAGATGATACTTACCTGCCGGCTGGATCTGCCAGCTAACATCACTCTGGTTGACGGGGTTTTTGTATTGATCTTCCACTCTGGCGGTCAGGGTGACCAGA
>NZ_VATL01000065.1:0-2189 GCF_005781065.1 Escherichia sp. E1130 | reverse complement strand
TTTTTATTCCTTCCAGAGTATCCGCGCCCAGACCGCCCGCATTGTTGACCATGACGCGGGTACTACCGAAAGTATCCCCTTTTATGATGAGTTTATCCGTTACGGAATTATCATCGCCTAATACAGTATGCATGACTAACAGGCCATCATTGGCAGCATAGTTGCCGTTAATGGTCAGTGTGGTCGGCGTGAACTCGTGACCCTGTTCATACGAAGACAACGTTGTTGTTCCAGCCAGCGTCAGCGTTTTTAACGCTTGCGAATAACCGTTTAAATCGAGATGCCCATCGCTGTCGACAATATAATCGGAGTTGGGGCTGAAGGTATTTTCTTTACCTGCGCGTAGACTGCCTTTGGTTATATTGGTATCACCAGCATAGCTATTGGAACCAGATAATGTTGTTGTTCCTGAGCCAACTTGATTAATCTGGCCGTTCCCCTGAATATCCGAGGCCAGCAGAAAATCGGTACTGGAGTGATTAAAGTTTACTATCGAAGAGGAAGAAGCATCTGCAGCCCCCAAATGAATAAATGGCGTAGTAATCGAACCAGCAGGCTGTTCAGCCTCACCTTGCGCACCACCAATATTTAAAACGCCTGTGGCGCCAGGTGCGAGAGTAACCCAAATAAACGAATTGGCATTGATTGTTGCACCATTATTAACGGTAAGGATACCGGTAGTATTAAAAGCAACATCTGGGCTGAATCCACCAAGATAAACATATTCAGCATTCAATGTTGAATTTTTACCATCAACCAGAACCTCGCCATAACTATTACGATTTTTTGATGCACTATTGCCTGGATAAGCATATCCAATAGCTACCTGAGCTGAGGTAGTGAGTGTACCGCCATTCGTAATACGTAAATTGCCGATTCCCTGATCGCCAACAATAGCAATGTTAGAGGAAACCGATGAGTCTTCCCCATCAATAACCATCAACCCTTTGGCATCACCATAATACTCACCAATCCTTAGTTCCTGCAGGCCACTTATCTTACTGCCTTCTAACACGTATACTGTGCCGGAACCTTCATTTGTGCCCAAATACAATTTTGATGTAGGAGTATCAAACTGCCAGTTGGTATGGTTGGATAAAGTGAGGGAACCTTCAGAGTTATTACCTACGGTAGCATTAGCAGTAATAAGTGAAAGATTATCAATGAGTAATGAGCCATTAGAGTTTTGACCTACATTCAAAGAAGTAAAATGATTCCATCCGGGATCGTAACCTTCAGCGGCAATAACTTTTGCCTCTTCGCCATTATTAATGGTAACAACGCTATTTGCATCTGTGGGTGGGGTTACAGCCAGGGATACGGGTGTAAATAATACCGTTGAAATGGCTATCGCCCGTGTCGATAAGCTTTTTTTTGCTGATTTCATATCACTCACTTTCATCCTTAAATTTAAATGGCGAGATGTTTCTTATTGCACTATTTTTCTTCCTGAAGCCTTGTAAGGCGTAAACATGCAAGTTGCTAAATAAGAATATCTGTAATATTAGATGCAATAAATTTATTAAAGTGTTAGTTGTTCATTGTATTGATTGGTTTTAGTGGTTTGTACGTGGAGTTAATGTGGTTTTTTTATGTCGTTTAGAAAAAACACATCTAATAATCCTAAGCTTTATGTAAGTGAAATAAAGAAAAGGTATGGAAATTACATGAATAGATGGTTAGTGGCTTTTTTGTTCAGAAAAGTAATGCGGTTTGTGTGAATTTTATATTGGATTTTAGCGGAGGCAGGAATATGAGATTTTTATGAAAATTAATTTAAGGAACACCAGCGATAATTGTCATGAGCGTTATTAAACAACAGGAGAGATGTGGCTATTGTTGAGAAAAATACAAATATAATCCCTTTTTCTGTAGATTTTTCCTGAACGCTGAACCACTTATTAATCAACCCTGATGATGACTGTTATCTTCAGGGTATTGCCCTAATCACACATCATGGCCGGGTACGACGGTAGCGTAAGAGAGGCCGGATATACGAATGCAACTAACTTCCGTTACACAGATGAAAAATAACTTGCACAACGGGAGGGGCTATATATGGCGTGCAAAGGAGCCATAGTGATTTCACTCATAAATAAGCTGAATTAACTTCATCATATTTATAGCTGAATGCGAGCGCGATCATAAAGACCAGGGTTCGAAAAAGAGTGCCACCTGTACGTGACAGG
>NZ_VATL01000064.1:0-20317 GCF_005781065.1 Escherichia sp. E1130 | reverse complement strand
TCAATGAAGGCCCCGATAACCTTTTCATGTAGCTCAATTGAGCGTGAAAAACAGATTGTTTTGCGGGCCAGACGCTTGATGCGGGTTCTCAGCGTCAGATTGTTACGCTCAATGCGCTGAGTGAATAGTTTGCCGGTCAGATGCTTTTCCTTCGCGACTTCTCTGGCATAACTTCCCCAGTCGTCGCTCGTTATCATGCCGATATTAAACGGGGTGAGCAGAGCCAGCAGCTCACGACAGGTTTCATCCGTTCGTGGTCCGAACGTATAAGCAAGAACACCACCTGTTTTGGTGTTGTAGGCATACCAGAGCCAGTGCTGTCGGGCCTTGCTGCCGACAAAGCTCCACTGTTCATCGAGCTCGCAGATGAGCGCGACATCTGCATGAGCGACCGGAGAGGACGTTATTCTCTTTGGCGCGAGTTTTTTAATGTGCGGATGACGGTATTTATTCCAATTTTGAGTGTCCTTGCGGTATCGCGGACACCTGCTCCGTTGAACGCCATTTCGGTGATTTGCTCTTTGACGCCGGGCTTACGGGCTTCATAGGTGTAGGTGAGCAGAAATACACGATGGCAGTCACGGCAGCGAAACCGATCACGGCCTTTAGGGTTCTGACCATGGCGGTAAACCTGAGCAGACTGACAACGGGGACAATGGACAGTAACGATGGCCATGAGAAAACCTCAAAAGCGAGCATTATACTTCAATTCAACCAATTAGAGGCATCACCGTTAAAGGGAGGAAACATGCAGATGCAATTACCTTTTCCTGGCGTAGCGATTAGCGAGTCATGGTTGACGCTGCCAGCGGCGCAGGATACCGCAGTACCTGTGTTTGCAGGGTTTATTTCGTCAATTCCCATTGGCGTGCTGTACGAAGTATATAGCTATGAACAGTTTAGCCTGTGGGCAAAGGAGAATGACTGGGAAGAGGGAACTGTCCTGCCTTATGCGTTACGCCTTTATTTTGATAACGGTGGGCGGCGTTGTTTTGTCTTGTCTTTGGGCTCGTTAGGCAATGGAGAAATATTAAAGGCTCTGACTGCACCAGAAGCCTGGCAGGCGGTAAAACAACAGAAGGATATTACGCTACTTTCGGTACCCGACAGTGTTCTGTTGGACGATAATAACCATGTTGAATGGCTTGGATATTGGCAACATCTACTTGAGCTGGCACAAGAGTGCCGTGCCCATGCTTTGCTTGATGCACCATCTTCACCCACATCGACCCAATTATGTCTGGAGATGTTTAGTGGACTGAATGCAGAGTGTGGCAGTGTGTACTGGCCTCGCCTGAAAAGTGCTTACCAATATCATCAGCCTGAAGGGCGTTTATACAATAACAAGGGGCGTTTGGATGCTGTCTTTCTTCCTCCTTCAGCAGTTGTTGCCGCAGTTGTGGGGAAAGTGGATCGGGATAAGGGGGTCTGGAGCGCGCCAGCTAACGTCCCTTTATATAAAATAATCCAACCAGAGTACACAGCGCGACAAGGCTCGGGGCTGTTTCAGTGTCATGGGAGGAGTATTAACCTGATCCGCAGTTTCCCCCTGCGTGGTTGTCGGATTTGGGGGTGCCGCACTCTATCCAGTGAAGTGGAATATGACTGGCGGCAGTATATCCAGACCCGCCGGACGTTGCTTTATATACAACAATCACTGGTGCAACTTTGTCATTTTTCTGTTTTTGAACCCAATACACAGATAACCTGGCTGAAGATGAAAGGGCTCTCTCTCTCATGGCTCAACGAGCTGTGGCTAAAAGGTGGGCTGATGGGTCGACAAGAGCAAGAGGCCTTTTACGTTAATATAGGGCTGGGAGAGAGTATGACGGCACACGAGGTGGCTCAGGGACAGCTGAGCATGGAGGTCGGTGTCGCTCTGCATTGCCCTGCGGAGTTTATTACACTACGTTTACAGTTTGCTATACAGCAAGAAAAACGGGGTTAATTGGGCGCTCAATCAAGAGAGAGATAGGTACCATGGCAATAGTAGATACCGCTCATGACATGCTGTTTAAACCGGTAGTTGCGAATTTTTTTACAGTGACAATGTTTCTGTATGGTGAGGATATCGTAGGGGGCATGCTTCCTTTGCCGCGAGTTCCCAGTCCATTGGATCTACGTTTTCAAAGGGTCTCAGGGCTTGGCGGTAGTCTGAATTCCACCCTGCATTATCAGGGGGGGGATAACGTAACCGGGATCGATTTGCCGGGAACTGTTCAACGCGATCATTTGATTATGGAGCGCGGTATCATGGGCGTTACTCCATTTTCCTCTGCCTTTGAACGCATGCTAAATGATGGTCAGGTATTTCGCAGCGACATCATTATTATGCTGTGGTCCTCATCCGGAGGAGGTGTTTCAGCCACTATCCCTGTGGCCACCTGGGCTATTATGGGAGCCATTCCGGTTCGCTGGTCTATGGGGGATTTCGACGCTAACGCAAATCAGATAACCCTTAACCGCTTTGAGTTTAGTTACCATCGAATCAAACATATCGGAATCAAGTTATGACGATCGAAATACATGAACTGGTTATTCGGGCGGAGGTTTCCCCCCCCCTCCCGACCCCTTCGGTTGTTTCGTTTTCTCGACAAGAGCAGGAAAAACTGATCGCTCTGGTGGTTGAACAGGTGATGCGTGAGCTCCGTTACCGACAGGAGAAACAATTATGAGTGTGTTTGATGAAAAATTTTCTCTGCTTACCATCGAAGCCTTTCTGGTCGCTGATGAAAAGGTTAGTCCGCCCTCTTTGGTTGGTGAGATGGAAGTCAAATTCAACCCAAATACGTTACAATTTGGTTATCAGACTGAATATGTACAGCGAGATGCAATAAACAAAAAATCAACAGCTAATCAGTTTGTCATTGCTCGCCCTGGGACTTTATCCGTCGATCTGCTATTTGGAGATACGACAAAAGCGGGCGAAGAACAGGTACAACAGCAAATAGAAGACCTGAAAAATCTGTGTGCAGGTATCAATCCTAATAATGGGAATCCGTTGTTACTCAAGTGTAGTTGGGGGAAGATGCTATGGGGCGGACAGAAAAGTTTTAATGGCTATATGACCGGGATAACGGTGCGTTATACACGCTTCGATCGCCAGGGCCTCCCCCTGCGAGCTGAGGTTTCTTTACATCTGATAGCTGACACTAATCTTGAGTTCGAAAAGCAGAATATAAAACTCCCCCAGGGAAACATAATTAATGTAGAGGATATGAGCACGCTAGCTACAGTTGCAGCCATGGCGGCGATGTCAACAGCTACCGCTGGATTAACGGTTAACAGTCTGGCTTTGGCAAACGATCTTGACACTCTGAGTCCTCCCACTGCCGGGGATAATTTACTTGTGGGGGCTAACAATGAGTCTTTTGCCCAATCTTAACATCACCTTTAACCAGCATAAGCTGGATACGAAAATCTATACCATTGAAATACTGGAAACCCGCAATGCCCTCAATCAAATACCTGAAGCACATCTCGTCATTAGTGGCGCAGAACAAGGGATTTATACCTTACTCAGCACCACGGGACCCGGTTGTGAGGTAGTGATTAAACGGGATATCGCTGGTAAAAGTGTGACATTGTTTACCGGTGAGGTAATTGAACAGGATGTAGTGGTGGATAATAAGAAGGCGCATTTGACCTTTCAAATTGCCCATTTTCTACATCGGTTATGCCGTACTCTGCATAGTATGGTGTTTAGTGCTGCATCTGATGTGGATATCATTAAAACTCTCCTCTCAGCACATGGGCTTTCTTTGTCGGATAGCAGCGGTTTAACATACAGACATGAGCAGTTGGTTCAGTATCAGTGTTCAGACTGGCTGTTTCTGCTGTATCGCTTGCATGCGAATAACCTTTGGCTAACGACATCAGAAGATAAAGATAAGGTCAAACTGACACTGGCAAAAATGCCGTCCGGTGTGGTGCCTGCTGGCAGAGTGCTAAAGCGGGAGGATAGTTTGCAGTACGCAGGTATTGTCAATGCCCGTTGGCAGCGACGCCAGCCTCCGTTTAATTCAGATATCACGATTTCTCACTGGGATCTTAAGAACCAGGAGATGAGTACTCCCCCCTTGAAACCTGCGCAGTTGAGTTTTGCCAGCGGTGGACTCGGCGACGTGGTAAAAACAGGCGATGCCTGCAGTGCCAGATTGAACTACGCGTTGGCGCTGGAGCCAGATGAGTTGCAGGCACGTATTGATGCCATGGAGGCAGAGCGCCAGCTTACGGCACAGCAAATCCATTTTTCAGTATGGGGTAAAGAGATATACCACCCCGGAGATGTTGTGAGTGTGGAGGGCTTTCACAGTTCACTTGATGGCAAAGTTGTGATTAGCGAAGTGCGTCATCGAATCACTGCAGAACGTTGGGACACCGATTTAATCGCTGGTCTGGAGGCATCGCTTCGGACGGTGCCTGCATTGACACCGGAAATTAAGGGAATACAAATCGGTATTGTGGCTGAGTATGAAAATAAAGCAGATCCAAAACCGTGGTATCGCCTGCCAATTAAAGTTCCTGTATTTGATAATAAAAGAGAACTGTGGGCGCGAATAGCGCTGCCACACGCAAGTGATGCAAACTCGTTCGGTTTTTACCCCAACCCTGGAGATGAAGTCATTGTGGCCTTTATGGAAAACGATGCGCGTTATCCAGTCATCCTTGGTGCAGTACATAATCCGATAAAACAAATGCCGACGCAGTTTAACAATAAAACTTTTAAGACAACAAAATATATCACCCTTGGAAAGGGGGAAACACAGCAAAGCCTTATATTCAACACAAAAGAAAACACCCTTTCCTTAATAAGGAACAAGAACACTTTCCTGATGAAGCAGGATAGTATTGAAATATCAGCCGAGGAGAAAATTTCCGCAGTAGTAAAAAACAAAAGCTCCCTGTTGTTAAAGGAGAATACTCTGGATGTTAAGGGGGCAAGTAGCGTCGTCATCAGCAGCAAGAAAATAGACCTGAAAAGATAACCTGTTTATTATATTGGTAAATATGATGAAAGAGATTGAAGGTGTCCTGGGCCGCGGTTGGTCATTTCCACCAGAGTTTAGCCCCAGCCATGGTGTAATAATGGCAACTGATTATCATCGCATCCAGCAAAGCTTGCGAATAATATTTTCAACTTTGCCGGGCGAAAGGATTATGCGTGAAGCATTCGGATGTGATTTTCATCAGTTTATGTTTCAGAATATTGGAGATGATTTAGTTGCACGGATAAGCCGGGCTATTGAAGATGCAGTCCATCGAGATGAACCCAGGATTGAACTGTTGTCGCTGGATGTGCAGAAACGTACATCTGAGCCATATCTGTTGGAATTTCAGGTAGTTTACCGCGTGCGGGGAAGTAGTGATATACAACGATTCAGTGCCAGTCTGGATATGAGCGCACGTCGTTCCTGGGAGGGGGTATGGGTAAGTTAATCCTTACATCCGGCAGTCAAATGCTGTTGGCTTCGGCGATATTTAACGGTCACCATAAGGTACTGACTCCTCCTACAATTATGCTGAATGGTATAAGAGGGCACGCTGCGATTGATGGTAGAAAAATATTCACTATTGACGATATTCAGGATTTTAAAATTAACGCTACCTATATCACCCTTAAAGGACATTCAATCCCCGGACAGGGGAGAATAGAGATAGACAGTAGTAAAATATTAAAATCACAGCAGCTCACGAGTGAAAATTATATTGTTGTTCATGATAATAAATTGCCACTTAAATTTAGTGTAACCAGTCCGGCTAAAATGCCAGGTTCTCCTCCTCAGGATGACCCGCTAACCTTATCCTCTGCAGATGTGATGATAATACCCCACAATAATCACGTATTTGCAGACACCTGATAACCGGAGCTTCTTATGGATGAAGATAATTCCTTTATGCTGGATAACCGCTCTGTAGAGTGGCAGCTGGAACAATTTAATCGTTATATTCAGTTAATCCCGCTAGGGTGTGATTTTAATGCAAATTGGCAGCAGGTATTTAGCGCACAAGGTCTTAGCCAACAGGAACTGATTCGCCTGTATCAGGATATATCCCTGGCCCGGGGGGATTTAGTGCCACAACAGGCTTTTTTACTGGCATTTTTTCACTTATTGGAAACACCTCGTCGTTTATTTAATGCATATCCCACACGGCATCGTCAGTTTTATTACCGTGAACTACTGCAAATGCATGAGCAGCCAGCGCACCCGGACAGCACTGTCGTTGCCGTTCATCTCGAAGATAATGTTCGGGAATTATTGATCGATGCTGGCACTGCATTGAATGGTGGACAGGGGCAAAAAGGGGAGACTTTACTCTACCGTACAGAAAAACCGCTCCTGGCAAACACAGGACAAATAGCCTGGTGTGGTGACTATTGGCCAGCGGTGGAAGAACCACGGGCACGAGTGATTTACCCATCTCCGGAAGGGGGGTGGCCGGAGGGGGGAATACGTCTATTTACCACCAATCAAAGCGAATCGACGTTACCGGTATATGGCGGCTGTAGCGTGGCCTCGGCAGCATTACGGGGAACCAGCGGTCGGCGGACGATAAGAGTCATTTTTGGTGATGAACAACCTGATCCAGAGGAAAAAGAGTCATTACAAGCAGATATCAGCAGCGAGCAGGGGTGGTTACAGCTGTCGGTTGCCAGAGTTGATGATAAATGGACTTTTACCCTGGATGAAACCGCCCCAGCGACGGCACCGCCTGCCGGGTTGGATAACTATTGGGATAAGGTTCCAGTATTACGACTGCGTCGGGCCGGGGGCAAAGCTTTGACAGTGACTAAAATAGTTATGACGATTGATGGTGCTACAGACATTGCGATGAGTACCGACGACGGGCAAGCGTCCCCTCTGGAAGGTTGTTACCCTTTTGGTGTACACGGAACTCTAGGGCGTGGCATAAATTTAATGGCACCAGAGTGGACTGCGTCAGAGTGGGCAGAGGAAGGACTGACTATTGAGGTTAGCATCACGCCCCGCTGGCTGGATTTGCCGAACAAAAGTTTTTCGCATTGGTATATGAATTACCCAAATAAACCCAATAACAACAGTGAGTTCACTGTTCAGCCAAAATATTGTAACAGGTACGCTAAACCTGCTCTCCTCGGTGGGGAAATACCGCTGTTTCAATCAAATGTTAGCGAGACTGATTTTCCCACGGGCGAGATGTTGGTTGTCGACCTGGCTGAGGGAGTTGTAGCCGTACCTCCTGCGACGGATGCCGAAAAAACACAGGCTTGGGAGTCGTGGTTACGCCTGGAATTAATATCAAGGGATTTTCTGCACGCAGAATATCAGACACTGCTGCAGCAAGAGACGATACCTAATCCACTCAACCCTCCTTATACACCCAGTATTGGTGATCTGGCAATTGTCAGTACGATAACGGATAGCATGCCAGTACAGTATCGGTTAACACCATTTGGCTATCTCATAGATGCTGCAGATGATACTGAGGCCGCCAATTTTCCACAGTTGTTGTTAGGGATGAGTGGTGTTTTGCCCGGACAGAGTCTGTCGCTGTACTGGAAGCTGTGGGGCAACCAGCCGCATAACCTCATGTGGCAGTACCTGGCAGAGGATGGTCGCTGGCATTCACTCGACAGTAAAGTCAGGGACGAGACAGAAGGGCTATTTGGCAGCAATCTGTGGCAGGTAACGTTACCGCAGGATATTGCTCGTGGCAAGACTCGTATGCCGCCGGAACTATACTGGTTACGTGCTCTGTTCCCAACAACGCAGACCGGAGAGACGCAAAGTTTTCATTATCCGCGTCTGTGGAGGGTGATGAGTAATGCCGTCCGGGTATGGCTGGACAACAGCCAACCTGTTAGTAACAGTCATTTCGAGCAGCCCTTGCAGGCTGGAAGTATTACCTCGCCGCAAATATCGATCCCTGGGGTGGCTAGTATCGAACAACCCTGGCCCAGTGAGGGAGGTATAGCTAGCGAAGATGAGACTCATTTTTTCCGCAGGGTGGCACAGCGCTTACGCCATCGCCAGCGGGCAATTACTCGCAATGATGTGATTGATCTGTTAACCGAGGTGTTCGCAGAGATTTACCAGGTATTGCAGGTTAACAGTGACGCTCAGGCTTACAGCTCCAAGTTTCTGGTGATCCCGCAAAATGGACGTGAAGATAATGACGATTCACTGAGACCTATTTTTTCTTTGGCGCGCCTGCAGAGAATGACTGCATATCTGAATGAAAGAGCCTCTCTGTGGGGCAATATTGTATTGATGAACCCGGAATATGTTGATGTGTATATAGAATGGGAAGTGAATTTTCAGCGGGATATAATGCCATCCAATGGCAATGCCCAACTCTGGCAGGCGCTACAAGAACACTATATGCCCTGGCAGGCGCGACAAGAACACTATATGCCCAGGCTAAGATTGCAACAAGCAGTAGTTCAGCCTGGAAATCAATTGGATTACTTCGAGATTCTGGCCTTTATTCAGCGTCATTCCTGGGTTGAAAATGTTGTGACGCTTCAACTGGGGCTATCCGAGGATAGTATGTCTGACAACCCCATTGATATGCCGCGTTTATCTCCAAGCCAGGTCGGTATTCTTGTTCATGACTCTCAGGAAGGTGTTGTATGACTACCCACTTTGATGAACGCTGGACCGAATTTTTGGATGAGATCGATTTTGAAGAGCTGGTTACGCAAACGGAAACGTTGCTGAAGACATACAGTGGTAAAGAGAGCTGGACTGATCGTCTGGATAGTGATCCAGGTATTACGCTATTGCAGGCGTTGGCATGGAACGTTTTCGATCTCAGTTGGCGACATACTCATCCGCTGCGCGATTTGTTAACACCACCGCCTGCAGTGGCCGATGGTCGGGAAGGTATTTTTGGTCGGGCTTTTGGCCCACAACGAGCGCTCACCCATAGCCCGGTTACTATGAATGATTATCGGCGAGCCTTGCTGGACTTGCATCAGCAGGATTTTGATATACCCGAGTTACCGGACAGCTTCCTGCTTCGTGATGCGCTGTTACTCAAGGAAATCACAGAGGAGCAGTATCACTACTGGTATGACAGCAGCAGTTACCGTTTCACTTTCTGGCCACCGAAGAAAGAAGAAGGAGAGGAAGACAGGGCATCACATTATCACTTGCTGGGAGGTTATCACCTGTGGCTGATGCCAGAGCGAGATATTCCCATAGAACTTGCGGAGCAAGGCATTCGCGATTTTCTGCTCAACAACCGCAATATTGGCGAACGGATTCGCTCAATAAACTGGCTGCAGCCACAAGCACTCAACCTGACCATCGATCTGGAACTGGAAGATGATAACTATCAGCCAGCTCGTGTGTTAGCAGATCTATTTACACTTTGTGAGAATTTTTTGAACCCTGCACCACCGCGTGACAGTGCGAACACACTTCAGGCTCAAGGGATGCAGAGCAGTGACATCTGGCTTGGCCCTGCATTGCAACATGGCTGGATCCCAATATTAAATTCGGCACCAGACTATATCAACGGTTACGACATACCGCTGACGCCGCTGGCAGAGAAGATCCTCTCCATGGCTGGTGTAAAAGCATTACGTACGCTCAGTACTGGCGAACCCGGATGGCTGTGCCATATTGAAGAAAAACACTACCCGCTATTGTGGGGAAATAACCCATTGGCGCAGCTGGCAGAGGGCACAAAAGTACGGCTGTTTAAACGGGGACAACAACTGATTGTAACCCCGGATGCAATCACACAATGGTTACAAAAACCGGGGCTGCTCGAGCCAGAAGAGAATGTACTTCCCTTTGGGCGCTGGCGCAATGTGGGACGTTATTTCAGCGCCAGTGGTATCCTGCCACCATTATATGGTCTGCAAGAACCGGAACCAGAACAGAGGGTGCGTCAGCTACATCAATTTTTACTACCGTTTGAACAATGGCTGAGTAACCGTTTTGCCATGCTGGCGAGCTTGCCTGAATTGCTTTCTTTTAGGCGGTCCATTGAGCAGCCGCCAGTTTTGTGGGGGGCTCAGTGGCCATTTACTACCGTGCCGCTGGTTGACCCTCAGGCCGAGATCTCTGCCCCTATACATGCCGAATATACCGAAGAATTAAAACATGAAGCAGAAAGGCAAGGCAAGGACAACGAACATGAGCTGGCGCTGCTGGACTGGTTGTTAGGCTATTTTGGTCGTGAACGTACGCCACGGATTTTGGAACAGGCGAGCGAGTTTAACCTAGACTATTTGCAGGTACAGCGCGGCTGGTTGAGTGAGCAGGCAGAAATCGGCTATGGCGGAAGTGCCCTGCGCATTGGTGAAATTTCGGCCCCCATTAAGCGTATCGCTGCACGACTGGGATTTGGGGCGAAACTGTTTACTTTGCCTGCACCACCAATCCCGGAGGAACGTTTAAAGGATCTGCCGTTCTATCTGGTAGAACATTGGGCGCTGTTGCCTGAGCGCCCAAATGAACAGGATCAAAATATTTACCCTGTGACAGATATAAGCGATAAAGAGTCGCTGCAGCCCCCGGCTGAAATCTGGCTAACGCTGGAATCAGGAAAGCTGGTGCGAGGTCAACAAATTGATTTAGTCTTAGATATTGATGATAGACCACTATTAGTGACAAACCTCGTCATCACCGATATCGACGATACACGGGCCATGATTAAGTCGGATGATTATATCAGTCTATTTAGTAACTGGCAGCTGATAGTTAACGCCTTGACAAATAATACGCTCCACTGGCGTGTCAGCGATCTGTGGCTGATGGAAAAATCGTTTGCTTACCAGCCAGAAGAGGTAATTGGCGATGGGAACGAGGCCTGGTTTATGTTCGATCCGCTGCCCCCCTCGTTTCATGAGGGGGACTCGTTGGTGTTGCTACAATATGAAGTAGCGCAGAATCGGCGTATCATCACATTCGCTCCTGCCTTTAGCGCTGTTATTACGGAGCTGGACCCGTTGAATGCCCGCCTGCTGCTGCGCTGTAGCGAGGGTGAAACATTTCCGCTTCCGTCGCCGAACTTTGTCTGGTTTCCCCATGATTTGACTCGTGACCGCTTCTCGTTCACCGTCAGTTTAGTGTTTAATCGAGACGTTATTTTTGGTTCTGAGAGTCTGGATAAAAACACGGTAATTCGTTGGGTCCGTCAGGTAGTTGATGAGGAGATGCCTTGCCATATCCGATGTTGGCTACACTGGTTTAACATGGAGGATTTCAGATATCTGGGTGATATATGGTCCAGGTGGCAGAATAATGGCGAGCCTCACGGTGATCTGGCTTATCAGCTGCTCTCTCTGCTGTCACTGGGCGAACTTCCTCCACGCGCTGGAGGGTTGGGTGTGATGCATGTTGCGACTGCAACAGAACTAGATACCTATGCAGATGTAGATTTCTACTGGCAAGAGAGCAGTTATGAGCGGATGAAAAATGCCGATGTGCTATTTACTCCTGCAAGTGGAACGGCGGCAGGTCTGGCGATACGTCATATTGCCAGACCTGCCGAACTTGAAGAGTTTTCGGACGAGGATGCGAACTGGCATGAAGCTTATGAGGATGATTTAATTAGATATAAGATTCATTATATTACCAAATCACAAAGTAACTCAGCGCTCCTCCATGATGAACAGGAACATAATGATGAAAACAACTGAAACTCTAAAAGCGATACGATCCCTTTCTCAGGATCTTAAAGAAAGGTTCAGTCTGTCTAGCACACCCACAGAGGAAGATTATGCCAGACTGGTTGACATGAGTGCAATGGCTAAAACCTGTGCAGGGCATTTCAGTGATGATGGAAAACCGGGGGCAGGACTCATTGAACAGGATGACGGCAGACTGGCGATTGCTGCTGGACCCGGAGTAGTAAGCTCTCCAGAAAAGGGCATTACGTTAAATATTGACGAAGAAAGTCCTCTGTATTTTGATGACGATGGAGGACTGGCCATTAACCCGACACAAAAATTGTCGGTTGAATTTTTTGAGGGATTAAGCCAGGAAAATAAGGGACATCTATTTAATTGGTTTAATAATGCTGACAAGATGGACCCATCAGTCACCCCACTACCAGAGTTTACTCAGGCTAACAGCAACACACTGGGAAGCGAGATAGCATTCAGCCGTGATGGATTACGCCTGGTTGTAGGGGGAAAACCAGGATCTATATTTAGGACATATTTGTTGGAGCGTAACCCGGAGGGATGGTCAATTATTTATCACGTAGCGCATGATAACTTATCAACTCGACGTCCATTATGTATCAATGGTAATGGCGATATATTTATCATCGGATTTAATAATACGTCAGATATGGGGGGATACAGGATTTCCCGAGAACAGGAAGGTGAATGGCAGACCTTAGAGAGCATGCAAAAGCCAGCTAATGGTGCCATAGGTATGTTTTATGCAAACTCAGTATCCATGGACAGTAGCGGTGATTACCTAGTTGTTGGTTCCCCTGGCCATGAGGATAATAAAGGCAGCTGTTTCTTAATCAGGGGCCTTGATAATAGAAGTGAGCAACGTTTTACCCTGCCGTTGCCCGTTGCGAATGACTCCTTTGGTACAGAGGTCTGCATCAGTGCAGATGGCAGAACGTTTGTTGCCTCTGCCCCTGGCCGCAACGACGATAACGGAGAGGTCACAGTTTGGCAACGTTTTGGAGAAAAATGGGTGATGCATCCTCCCCTGAGCCCGGATGGTGTCGCGGGAAAATTCGGAGCCAGTCTCAGTTTGAATAATGCAGGGGATATGCTGGCCGTGGGGTGCCCTGAAGAAGAGGCTCGCCGCGGAGCCGTATATCTTTATCACCGGTGTAATAATAAATGGGAGTTTCGAGCTAAGTTGACAGGTGATGCCAGTGAAGGAGAACAATTTGGTCTTCGGGTCGCTCTGAGCGGTGATGGTGGTACGCTGGCTGTATCGTCACCTGTAGGCAAAAATAAAGATGGCATCGTGACCGGTGCAGCCTGGTGGTTTGGGGAAGATTTGAAATTTCGCCAGCGATTACTGGCTGAAGATGGCATGGTAAATCACCGATTTGGTCAGTCAATAGCGTTGGGCAGGGGGGGGAATCTGCTGGCTATTGGTGCACCGGGCGCAGCAGATACGGGAAAAGTTTATATTTATGAATAATGTTAACAGGCTGGAGGTAACCCATGGAACAGAAACAAATTGCAAGCGACATAATTTCTCTCAGTGAACTCGCTGCAAAATTTGCGGGGGGAAAAATTCCCACTGAACTTGCCTTCCACACGTTGATTGACTGGGCTTTTGTATGGCAGACGTTATTTGGCTGGGACAGCAACCAGAACAAGATTATTCCTGGCGCGGGATTTAAAAATGACAATGGTAAACTGGCACTGCATACCGGGCCGGGGATAGAAGATGGGGTTAGTGGTCTACGCATTAAGCTTAAACCAGATGGCGGCCTGCAGTTGAGCGAGGGACAGCTTTCTCTGGATGGTTCTGTCGCCGTCAATCCTGCTGCTTTTGCACGTTTACCATTTCGCGACCTGGATTTAATAGCAGGGTTACTGAACCGTATTGCTTGATGTTTATGGGGCGATGTATTGTTGAATAAGATGGGTGAGTATTTATGAAAATGAAAAATAAATTATCGAGCTTTGAGTTAAAATCAAAATTTGATGCGGGAGCTATCCCATTCCCCGAAGACTTTCATCAGATAATTAATGAATCAGGTAAGATTAATGATTTATTGAAAGTGGACGAAATATTCCACACAGATGCAGAGGGGCGCTTAACCATCCCAGTAGAAAAAGACAGTGGATTGTTTATATCAGAAGGGCTGTTGAGTGTTAACCTGAAAGAAAATGGTGGTGGAGAATTTAATAGTGATGGTTTTTTAACGGTTAAGGAAGGTGACTCGGTTTCTTTTGACGACTTTTTTTTATTAACCAGAGCAGAGAGGATAGCAGTATCTCATTATCTGCATTTGTCTGATGTGGTTACTATTCCTCATGGATTTGAAGGTTCGACTCCTGTACTAAGCATTTGCGGAAATTATATTTTACTTTATTTACTTAAAGAAAATTATCTCGATTCTGCTCAGTATTCCGTATGTATTTTGAAAGAGAATGATGGACGGTGGGAACGATGGATAAACTCTGATTTTATCGTTGGAGCTTACGTCCCTGATCCCCCCACTCGGTGGTGGCTCTTTTATGTTGATGATGGATTCTTTTTAATTCCGGGGGCTGACGCCTATGCCGCCTTTGGCGGCAATCCAGGTGGATACCAATTTATTGCGCTTAATTCAGATGGGGAGGACAAATACATGTATTTCGAAGAATCAGGCGAGTATGTACGTAATGGAGTGTCTGTTGTGTCCCAAAACGGTTTGTTTTTCAATAGGAAAAAATTAGGTACAGCGTTAAGTCCTTTCCAACGTAACAATGTGTCGGAAGAGTGGGTGCTCAGGCATAGATATTCAGAGGAAAAATTCAATGGCAATGCAATATGTTGCGTTTCAAATGATGGCTTCATGGAGGCTGAGTATATATTTAACTCGGGTGTAATCCGTATTAATTTTTATACTGAAAATAATGACGTTGTTGAACTGAATGTCGGCGAGCCCGGGTCAAATGGGGATATAGCATTTGATGACAATGGCGATATTTATTACTCTAATGATGTGGGGATCTTTTTCATGAAAAGGAATGATGAGAATTGGAGTGACAAGGAGTTAGTGGTTTTGTTTGATAAAGAAGCAAAATACACCATGTTAAACACAACCAAACGGTGTTGTGTGTATATATATAAAGGGGGTGTTACACCCAGAATTACATATTATTAATGTAAGTGAGTGATGACGACATGCATAAAGCAAAGAGTATTTATACCAATGCAGATTGTCAATGTGACGGCTAATGTTTTAGCTTTTAGCTTACACAAGGATGATGCGTTGCGCTAAATATTGTCATTTCGAATCTGACTTTTTAATTTAATGTTTTTCAAACGTTTTTGTACCATGCATTTTTATTTGTATTATTATCCATGCAAGCATTCCTTATTCTTTCGTATATTACCATCCTGTTATTAACGGTAGTGTTCAACGAGAGATGTTAGTGACGTATTAAAGCTGATATAACATCTAAACGTTGATATTTATTAATTTAGTTAGTGTTATTAATTTAATTGGGTGATTAAAGGGACAAACAGTGAGGATTCTATGGGGGGCATAATTCGGCTAACGTTAATCATTGGTACATCGCCCTCGTTAGGGCAACAGTATATCCATCGGACTCACAATGTTTTCCATAGTCAGGTTCGTTCAGATTTAGCAGCTTTGCTGACGTACTGGCAGGCACGTTTTCATATCGATTTTATTCAACCAAGACTGGAACTTGATTTGGGTGTGATACCGGCCAATCAGTTTGAAGCCGAGTTTAGTACCAGACTTCGCCAGTACCTGGGACAGTGGCTAGCACAGCAGGTATGGCAGCAGTCGGATAGTGAGGATATCCGCATACCAATGTTGGCTCAACACACACAGTGCGGTGACAATAATGTGTCCAATAGACTGTACCCAGCTACACATATAGCTGAAGATCCATCGCCAGAGATTTTGCGCCAGGCATTTATTCGTTATTTGAGTCAGGGGTTCTGGCCCTGGCCACAACTCTGGTTACCAGTGTTGGATAGTGCATCAGCAATGCAGAAACACCGTTCGGCACAACGATGGTTGATCGAGCAGTGGCAGCGAGATAGCATCGTCTGGAAACAGGCATTATGGGGGGAGCTGGTATCTGCTGATGCACGTGAGCGACTGTGGCGTTTACTTTCTCCCCCCGTCCGACGGCGATTAATTCATTTGCTATGGCCGCAGGCACCACGCGGAGAAAGTCTATCCGCGCTTACCCTGGCTTTTGTACATCGGTTGCAACAAGATAATAACCAGCATGGACAACAGTATCTGGAGAGGGAAAACGATAACTCTGATGAGCTAAATGCAAACGCCAGGCAAGGCTTGGCTTTAGACGGCAGTGTTTCATTTTGGGATAACGAGAGGGTAACCGCCGGAACGGCGGCTGCTGACATCGCAGGCGCAGACAGGCAGCGAGGAGATGAAAAAGGAAATGCTGGCGCACAGAGCCAGCATGTAATTTCCGGAACAGTGGCCACTGACAACGCAGGCGCAGACAGGCAGCGAGGAGATGAAAAAGGAAATGCTGGCGCACAGAGCCAGAATGTAATTTCCGGAACAGTGGCCACTGACAGCGCAGGTGCAGACAGGCAGCGAGGAGACAAAAAAGGAAATGCCGGCGCACGAAACCGGAGTAGCAAGAAGGTAACTGCCGGAATGGAAGCAGAGAACGTGAGAGTACCAGAGATATATAGAAGTGCCGGGCGTAATGATGCCTTCCCCGGGTTACCATTGACCACGACATTGACCGTGGCGGGTGCCGGTATGGTGCTGTGTTGGTCAATGTTGCCCGCGCTTTTCTCTCAACTTTGGCCACAGGGAATGGATGACTTTGCTCGACACCAGGCGGTGCAATTGCTGGATAATCTGATTTGGCAAGATGAGGTTCCTGCCGCTGAATGGCGTATGGCAAGCCTGCGGATATTGTGTGGACTGCCACCGGAGGTGGCACTACCTCCAGATATTACGATTAACGAAGAACAGCGCGAACAGGGCGCGCGCTGGCTGGTTGCGGTGATGGCTCAACTGCCACCCTTACAACGCTTTAGCTCCTTAACAGAATGGGAGAGTGAACTATTTTGTGCTCTGTTTCTTCAGCGCCCAGGTATACTTTCTTATCAGGATGACGGCTGGTACTGGCAGGTGACATCGGAGCCGTATGACCTGTTGTTACTTGAATTGCAGTGGCCGCTGGATGGTTTTACCCTCCAGCGGCCACTGCTCCCCTGGCTGGCGACTCCGATTAGTGTATCGTGGCCTCTGCCTGAATCAGCCTGTTTTTTATAATCAACTGGTTACAGGAACATCGATTATGCTGAATGATACAGACGATGAAATCGCACAATTAAATATCCGTATTGAAGACCATATCCGCAGTTTTCTACAATTGGAAGAGGGAAAAACTGTTGATATTCGTTTTGATCCTCCCGACTCCACGAATCCTCCTTCCATACCAACATTGCATCTGTTCCTATACTTGATCCATGAAGATTTAGCGCTACGTCACGGTGAAAGGCGGCGTTATTTACCAAAAGAACAGTGTTTTTCACCGGCTGAGGCCTGCGTTCGTTGCCTTTATTTGGCTACCTACTGGGACAGTGAAAGCAGCAGCAGCGGGTACGAACCGGCGGCGGCTGCAGATAACCAGTCTGTACGCTATTTAAATCGGGTAGTTAAGGCCTTGTTGAATATGCGTATTAATCCCGATTTTGCCCAATTTACCGTCCGCACTATTGAACCTGAGGCCTTAAACAGCCTTGGGAATTTCTGGCAGGCTCTGGGGAATAAACCCAGAGCTATTATTAATTTTTCTGTGACACTTCCGGTGGAGTATGCGAGCCGGGCGGAGCCTGTCACACCGATTTTCGATATTCGTTCAACAGTGGTGCAAAACGTAGCTTACTGGCAGTTGTTGCTGGAACAGCAGTTGATGGCACAGTTACAGGTACTGGTGGAGCCAGGGGCTTTGGCCGGAATTGTGTTAAAGGTTAATGCTTGTGTGTCGGAGAATAACGAGCGCAGATATACAGAAAAATGTCAGGATATTCGGGTTCTGGTAAGTGGCCTGCTGCTTGCCCACGTTGCGGAGGTTGTTGAATCACAGATTGCCGACTGGATCGGGATGACCCTGGAATCTTCTGGCAACATCTATACCGTTGTTGACGTCGATAGCCAGGAACTAGTGGCAATACTCCGCCAAATCCAGATGATGAGGTCATGTTGCGTCAGAGATAATTGCTGAGGTGGTAAGGGGACCTGTAGCCCCTTTAGGGAGAAATGAATCTAATGCGTCATATTATTGATGAGCAGTCTGATGAAACCGTTCAGAGGGTTCTGTATATGGAAGAGGAAGAAAGCCCGATGAACCATTTTCTGGCTGCCGTAGCTATGGTGGATAGCCGGTTGCTGCAGTTTTATTGGGCACATCAGGAGGGCAATCTGCCAGAGTTCATTGAACGGGGCCATTTATCTGAATATACCCCGGAACATCTCCCGTACTGGTCGATGCAAACGGCCAACTGGTCATGCAGCATCCCAGAGTTTTCACTAGCGCAGCACAGTCGCCTGACACAATTAGCAGAGGACTATCAGCTTACAAACTTTGAGTTAACGGTGGTCATTGTGGGTTGCCTGAATGCTTTTGAACCTCGTTATCAGCAACTGTTCTCCGGGATGCCCTTTCAGAGAAATGGCCAACCCTCACTGGAATTGATTTTGGCGGTATTCTGTACAGAAACTTATGCACGCCAGGCGTATGAACAAAGTTTTTCTACCAGTGCACCACTTCTTCACTACAGTCTTATCGAACTGCTGCCTGAAAAGACATCAGGTTACCGTATATTTCAAACACCAGAGTGGGTTCGCCAGTGGCTTCTGGGGGAATACCGATTACCGGGGGATCTGGAACGTTTTACTCGCTGGCTTGAGCCACAACCTGACGGAGCCTCATCTGATCTGGAAACACTGCCTGTACTGGAACTTTTGCCCCCTCTATTAGAAATTAGGTGTGCGCCGGGAGCGGACAGCGAGGCCAGCATGGGAACGCTGGCACAACGGATGGGTACCCGAGCCCTGTTGGTATCCTGGTCGTACCTGCTGGCGGATGCGCGTGGAGCGGTCAGAATGCTCATCCAGCTACTGAGTATTACGCGGTTATGGGGTATTCTGCTGGTCTTAAATCTGGAGGGTTCATGCGAGATTAAGTCGGAGGATGATATTCACCAGGTAAACATCAGAGAAACACTCATACAACTGGTCACGCAGTTCGGGCAGGAGGGGATGCCACGCCCCATTTGTTGCCTGTTATCATCCGATGACGCTCGTTTTCCCTTTCCTGACCTGAGCCGCCTGATGGTCAATCTGAGAGCGCCTGATGCCGCTACCCGGTATGAGCAATTTATTACTCTGTTGAAAGAGGAGCCTGGCTGGGATGCCCGGCAGCTAATTCAGCAAGTGGCCCTTTCCTGGCATGATATGCGTAACGCTATCGACGAAACCCGAGCACTCAGCTGCAGAAACGCCGTACCGCAGGAATCAGATTTTCGACAAACCTTCCTTCGCCGTGCGCGCCAGAACTTTGGTCGACTGGCACAGCGCATCTCGCCGCAGCGGCGCTGGCAGGATATTGTTATTGATGTAGAGCTTAAGGAAGAACTGTGCGACTTGCTTATGGCGGTCAGGTGCAGGGAAGCCGTTCTGGCCCGAGGATTTTCCCACAAACTGGGGTTGGCCACAGGCATCAGCTCATTATTTTACGGCAATCCGGGTACAGGTAAGACGCTGGTTGCCGAAATACTTGCCGCAGAACTGGGGGTTGATCTGATAAAAGTCGATCTATCTACGGTGGTGAACAAATATATTGGCGAAACGGAAAAAAATCTGGGACGTATTTTTGACCTGGCGGCCCAGGACGCAGGTGTGCTGTTTTTTGATGAGGCGGATGCATTGTTTGGCAAGCGCAGCGAAAGTAAGGATGCGAAGGACCGCCACGCCAATATAGAGGTAGCCTATTTGCTCCAGCGACTGGAACAGCATCCGGGGCTGGTGATACTGGCTACCAATAACCGCAGTCACCTTGACGACGCCTTCACTCGCCGTTTTACCTTTATTACCCGTTTCCACTGGCCAGATGCTGTGTTACGGGAAAAAATGTGGCGACAGGCCTGGCCGGCTGAGTTTTCACTAGCCCCCGACGTTAATTTTTCCCGGTTAGCGCAGGTGCAGTTAACCGGTGCTAATATCCGTAACATTGCTTTGCAGGCGAGCTGGCTGGCCGCAGAGGAAACATGTATCAGCTCTGCCCATATTGACAAGGCCATGAAACGGGAGATGGCTAAAATGGGGCGTAATCTTTGATGTTTGCAACCAAATAACACAAACAATAATTGGCCGAAAATAATCCATTTCTCAATGATGAATATTATATGGGTATGTCAGCTGATGACAGGAAGGATTTTAAAAACGCCATTATTTACACCAATAGAGAAAAAATTGATGATTTAAAAGTATCGACTGAAAAAGAAGATGAAGTAGCGAAAAACACACCTGTAGTGGCTTTGTTGAATAAATCAGAGTCAGCCGCTAGGATGCCGCTGGAACCCTTGTTATGCGATCCGAACGCTGTCCGGCATACCCAACAACGTCATCCAGTTTAGTGCTTTGACCATCG
>NZ_VATL01000063.1:0-1107 GCF_005781065.1 Escherichia sp. E1130 | reverse complement strand
ATAAAAATTGTCGAGGTTGACGGCCTGTCAGAGGGCGTTTTCAGTAAAGAAGGTCGTATTGTTGCCGGTCCCTATGACTACAACGTGGTAAAAAGCGACAACCAGAACTGGTTTTTAACCAGTGAAATTCCCGCAGGACCGTATACTCCGGTACTACCCGTCATCCCGGACCCCGATCCTGAGCCACCTGTAACACCTGAGCCCCCTGTAACACCAGAACCGCCTGTGACACCGGAGCCGCCTGTTACGCCATCTGTTCCACAACCAGAACGAAAACATCTGTATCGCCCGGAAATTGGTAGCTATCTGGCCAATATTCAGGCGGCAAATACGCTGTTTAATACCCGACTGCATGACCGTCTGGGGGAGACACAATACACCGACCTGCTCACTGGCGAACAGAAAGCAACCAGTTTGTGGATGCGTAATATTGGCGGACATAATCGCTTTAAAGATCGTTCGGATGAATTGAGCACTCAGAGCAACCGTTATGTTCTGCAACTGGGTGGTGATCTCGCACAATGGAGCAGTAATGACCTTGATCGCTGGCATCTCGGCCTGATGGCTGGCTATGCCAACAGCAAGAGTCACACGCATTCCAGCCTGACCGGGTACAACTCGCGTGGGCAAATCGACGGCTACAGCGTGGGTGTGTATGGCACCTGGTACGCTAACGAAGCAGACAAAACAGGGACTTATGTTGACAGCTGGTTGCTCTATAACTGGTTTGATAACACCGTCTCCGGCGAGTATCTGCCCAGTGAAAAGTATCACTCTGACGGCATCACCGCCGCCATTGAAGCGGGTTATACCTTCCGTCTCGGTGAAAGCGCAGATGCGCGTACCAGCTACTGGTTGCAGCCAAAAATGCAACTGACGTGGATGGACGTGAAGGCAGACAATCATACGGAAGACAATGGCACTCTGGTTGAGGACAGCACCGAAGGCAACCTGCAAACGCGTCTGGGGGTGAAAGCGTATCTGCAGGGTCATAATGCTATTGATGATCATAAAGAGCGTTCCTTCCAGCCTTTCGTGGAAGCCAACTGGATTTATAACTCCCGCAATTACAGCGTGAAGATGGATCGCATCGGCGATGAGATCATC
>NZ_VATL01000062.1:0-3524 GCF_005781065.1 Escherichia sp. E1130 | reverse complement strand
CGGGCTGAGCTTAAGCGCCTACGCAAAGAAAACAAAGGTAAGCGTTAAGTGAGCGCCGTATTGACGGCTATTTATTGGTGAGATCTACGTTCCATGGCAGCAGTTCGGCCACTTTGTTGATGGGCCACTCCGGCAATACGCTCAGGATATGGCGAAGGTAACCCTCTGGATCGATACCGTTCAGCCTGCACGTTCCGATCAGGCCATACAGCAGGGCACCTCGTTCACCACCATGATCGCTGCCGAAGAAGATGTAGTTTTTTTTGCCGAGACAGACCGCTCGTAGTGCACGCTCAGCAGCGTTATTATCCGGCTCTGCCAGACCATCATCGCAGTAGTAACACAGGGCATCCCACTGGTTCAGTGCATAAGCGAACGCCTCGCCTAACCGGGATTTTTTCGACAGAGTGGCGCTTTTCTCCACCAACCAGTCATGCAGGGATATCAGCAACGGTTTACTCCGGGACCGTCTGGCGGCCAGCCGCTGAGATGCCGGAAGGCCGCGTATTTCCTCTTCTATCGCGTATAACTCGCTGATGCGTTTCAGTGCCTCCTCTGCTGTCGCCGTCCGGGTGCTGATATAGACGTCATGGATTTTGCGCCGCGCATGAGCCCAGCATGCCGCTTCTGTCAACGGGCCTCCTTCACGCTCTGTGCTGAACAACCTGTCGTACCCTGCGAAGGCATCTGCCTGCAGCACGCCGTGATAGTGCCGAAGATGTTGCTGAGGGTGTTTCCCCTGTCGGTCCGGTGAGAAGGCGAACCATGCCGCTGGCGGATCTGATGAACCCGCGCTTCTGTCATCACGGACATATGTCCAGATGCGCCCGGTTTTCGTCTTCTTTCTGCCCGGCGCCAGCACGGGCACCGGAGTGTCATCCGTATGCAGTTTGCGGCAGTCCATCACGTAGTTGTAGAGGGCTTCATCCAGTGGGGCCATTAACCGGCAGCACGCATCCACCCAGTTGGAGAGCAGCGCACGACTCAGAACCACACCCTGACGGGCAAAGATTTCGCACTGGCGATACAGGGGCAGGTGTTCACAGTATTTGGCTGTTAACACGCGGGCCAGCAGACCCGGCCCGGCGATACCACGGTCGATGGGACGTGATGGCGCAGGTGCTTCAACGATGCAGGCCTTTTTTACCCTGACCGTACGGATCTCTTTCAGGGCGCTGGAGACCATTTCCAGCTGTTCCGCACTGACTTCGCTGAGGTACTCCATACCATTGCCACATTCCGGACAGCAGGTTTCCGCAGGCTCCAGCCGGTGTATCTCGCGGGGAAGGTGTTCCGGTAACGGGCGACGATGGCGGGACTGGCGCAGCTGACGAGGGACCAGTGGATCGTCTTCCCGCCCGTTGTAGCGATCATTTTGCTGCTCCTGCTGTTTCAGCAGGGCTTCTGCGTCTTCAACCTGTCGGCGAAGTTTTTCTGAGCGGGTACCGAACAGCATCCGGCGCAGTTTTTCTATCTGTGCCCGCAGATGCTCTATCTCGCGCTCTTCGTTCTCTATTTTCTCTTCAGCGCGGGCCAGCGCCGAACGCAGGAACGACTCAGTCTCAGCAACGAGGCTGAGCTGATTGTCTTTCTGGTGAAGCGCATCTTCCAGCGCGGCGATACGGGCGAGATAGTCCTGACTCATGACCCCATTTATAATGTGGTCATGTTCTTTTTACAACATTGTCAGTGAGTTAAGGCGTGCTGTTTTTGGCTGGCGCCAGTCCAGCTTATCGAGAAGCATGGCGAGTTGTGAGCGGGTGATGGCGATTTTGCCATCACGTACGGCAGGCCAGATGAACTGGCCTTCTTCCAGACGTTTGGTGAACAGGCACAGGCCGTCAGCATCAGCCCAGAGGATCTTCACGGTGTCACCTTTGCGGCCACGGAAGATAAACAGGTGGCCGGAGAACGGATCCTCATCAAGAGCATGCTGTACCAGCTCGCCCAGGCCATTGAACGACTTACGCATGTCGGTGACGCCAGCAACCAGCCAGATGCGGGTGCCTGACGGGAGGGATATCATTGTGTCCTCCCGGTCAACTCGCGGAGCAGCATGGCCAGCAACTCTGATGACGGGTTTTCCAGCGTCATTTTGCCGTGGCGGAACTCAATATGACAGGAAGTCGCGCTGACGTGAGTGGATGAGAACCTACACAGAGTGTCATTCTCTGCAGCGGGTAACGGGTCGTTGATAACGTCGACGACCAACAGCGCCGGAGAAGCCGGAAGAGATTGTGGTACCGCCGACCCCACGATAGTAGCAGGCATTCGACGAGATATTCGCCCCTCTCTCTGCCAGAGGCGTAGCCACTTAAAAATGAGATTATTATCAACGCCATGCTCCCTCGCCAGTTGTGCGACGTTGGCATCTGGTCGTGAGGCCAGTTCGACCATCCGAAGTTTGAAGTCATTGGAATAGACGGTACGTGATTCAGTTCGCCAGTTGGCAGCATTTTCCATGAACAGAGCTCCTTCTAAATTAGACGGAGCTCTAAGCTAGCGATCCCGGAACCAGAATCACAGGCGGCAGTGGCTTTACGCTTACAAAATTTCTAATTGATGATAGCAATATTGTGTTTACGAGCAAACGCCTTGACGGCTCTGCCCGTTCCATCAAATAGCGCTTTCATACCTTTGGGCTTTTCATTCTCAGAAACATACAACTTATGAACATCCGTACCAAGCTTCAGGCGAGAATGTACTTGCCATTCAATATAAGGTTTCATTGCTGGCTTCCCGACTTCATTATTAATCGCCACATCATAATAATACTGCAATTGTTCTTCCCTGGCATAACGGACAAGAGGATACATATTTTCTCTGACGGCCATTGCATCAGGGAGAGGAAATGTGCATTCTTCACGTTCATAACCGATATAAAAAAACATCGAGTCCTGAGGTGTATAAGTCAAATAGCTAAAGCTGTCACTTTCGGGATTCAGGAACAGAGCTGACTCACCGTACTCCTCATAATAGGCACCTCCCTGAGCAGGTGCCAATGATTGCATTTGAACACTTCCATGCACTGGGTGTGCAGCATGTGATACAGGATTAATCTCGCCACTCACTCCCATTCCCAGAGCCGAATGTATATGATGCTCTTTCAGTAAATCATCTGCAGCATCAAAATTAATTAACTCACGGTTTCGTCCAATCCGTTTATTAATATAGTATGGATTCTCCGTACGTGTTTGAGTGGCAAATGTATTCTTTATATAGTCATCAGTGAAATTGGGCAGAGTCGAATATTTAACATTTATTGACCTCGGGGCGTCATCTATGTAATCGATAATTTTATGCAGTGTTTCACCCAGTTCCTGCCCCTGGATTTTAAATTGCGCAGCAAGCTTATTCATCGCTCCTGCACGGTTCTCTTCCCGACGCGCCAAAATTCTGATTTTGACATTATTTTGGTAATTTGCCCGTAACAAACTGTTTATCCTGTCGGTCTCAGCGTTGTTCCTGCCATCAATATCAACCCTGTTTAGCGGATTATCCAGGCAGAAGCGGAACAGATTCAC
>NZ_VATL01000061.1:0-23235 GCF_005781065.1 Escherichia sp. E1130 | reverse complement strand
GGAGGTAGTCCATAGATGTAAAAGGTGGCCTCAGAAATACCCATCTTTCTGCAGACTTCCCCTACGCGGGTGCCGGTTTCGGCCTGTTTCAGCGCAAACGCAATCTGTTCTTCGGTATAACGGGTCTTTTTCATGGTAATAAGCCTCTCTGTTAGCAGGAAGAAAGACCGGAGACTTCAGTTTAGACTGGTACTGTTTTCAGGGAGGAGATCAGATACACGTCTACACGGTTAGGTATGCCTCGACCTTCCGACTTATCCAAATCTTCTTTTTGCCGATAATTTATTAAACAATATAAGTAATCTGTGAGGTGATGCTATGAACGATTATGAAGCACTAGAGAATATGATGAAAGAGATTCAGCAAATCGTCTCGTTTCATGCCGGAGCCGAAACGAGAGTCCAGACCAGAGTGACTATCAGGAGTAACGATGATAAGCACATTTTAATAAACATAGGTGAAATTTCAGACATAGATATTCATTTTAAAAATCCTGTTATGAAATAGAGTTACTCCACCTTTTGTTAGTCAAAATGTCTGAATTTGTCATATCATACGCTTTCTGGCGATGGAACAGACATAATTGCGATAATGCTTCATGTGGTACATTTTTAGCTTTTATGTCTGAAATTGATATCTGCATAGTATTGTATTCAATGGTTATTTCTGGTATTTAAACCAAGAAAGCTGATATATCCATTTTATAAAAACTTGTTTTATCAGTAGAAATTTTATTGCGTTAATAAATGTCCTGGTTGTTAAAATTATTTTCTTTTCACTTTCTGCACTCTCCGGATTCTATTACTCCTGTCATTACTGAAGAGCTGTTCTTATGCCTGGTAATGTGAATACATGAACTGTTGCTGATAATCTCTAAACCGTGATTAGCCTTTCTTTATGTACTCATATCACAGCATTAACTTTATTCTCACTTGTTGTACAATGTAGTAACTTATTTTGTGCCTGATCAGGCCTGGTAAAGTATCAAGAGCCCCGCGGGATAATCTGAAACTGTTATGCTACAAAAGATGTCATATACCTTTTCTACGTTGCAGCAGCGCTATCTAAAGTTCTATTGTAGCTTGGTTCAATCTTTCTCTCAGTCTGAATCCCGGGCAATAACAGAGCCACTAGCTTCTTCTGTAGTGCAATGAAAAGAGTATCGAATGAATATTAATACACGGCAATTATTTGTGTTGTCGACGCTTGCCGGGACAGTTCTGACGACCTCAATACCCGTTTATGCGACAACGGCAAAAGATCAAACACTGGTGATAACTGGGCATAAACCCGTGGCTGCCCCTGAACTTACCCTAGGGGATACATTAACGCTGGAACCTAAATTCAGCGATCCTGATGGTGATACTGAAGATACTTCCCCATCAGGGACGACGTATCAGTGGCAGGTGGAAACGTCCCCAGGGCAGTGGGAGGATATTCCAGGACAGACCACGACCCAATACACACCCTCTTCAACAAATAAAGGTCATGTACTACGCGCGCAAGTCACAGCGCGAACAGACAGTAATAATACCATTCCCTTTGAGGGGGATGCGATTGCCTCAGGTTCTGTTGATACCTACAGCGTAATCAGCAGTACAAAGTCATCATTGCCAGATTGTGTTGGGCTGGCCGATACCGATATTAAATGCAGCGTGACGTTGATCAATAGCCTCGGCGAACCTGTCAGTAATGCGATTGTTGATATTAAGCCGGGATATTCTGCAAAAACAACCTCAGGGACCACGGATAGTAGCGGTCAAACGACCGTTATTGTGCACCCGGATAAAGTCGTTGATGCTGCGGAGGATAAAGAGGCTGAATCTGTGATAACCGTTAATAATGTTGAGGTCTTACCCAGGATAAAAGTCAAGGTTACACCGATAGTCGAGCTGTACGATAAAATAAGCAATAAAGCCAGAGACTGGTCTGGGCTTATTGCACATGGTGCTTATTTACCGATTAACAGTACCGTGGGTTTCGCAAGCGCAAATGGGAAAAAACTGGATAGTCATCGTTGGAAAGTTGAAGGTGTGACCCCTGCCGGCGAACAAAAAATCGTATTAGATGCAACAAATACGGAAATTCAGATTACTGATAAACCAGGTGTCGGTATGGAAGGCTCAATGAAATTTACTGATACTATGACGGGCATTGTACAAATGTCTCAATCATTTCGTTTTATGAGCTATGTTAAATTTTCTAATGTAATCGTATCACCATATGCTGGTATTGAAAATGTTTGTATAAATTCGGCGGAAGCAAAAGCGTTAGGTTCTAACGACGGGCTGGCAAGAAATGATCTGTTTAATTGGGATTATGATGGACTGCATGAAGGGGCGCTTTGGGCAGGGATTTCCTATTTGCCAAATACGCTCGACGGTGCTTATCGATATGGTGGTACTGGGCGTTATAGCTGGGTTCATATAATACAAGGGGTATACGCAGACTCCCCATTGAAACAAACAAGTAGTGTGCCTTCGCCAACTGATGTTTTATGCCGTTAATATTTATTATTCTATTTTTTAGTGACCGCACATGCGGTCACTTCTTTCAATAAAATCTGTCAGTATGAAATCAACATTCCGGTTAATACTAAACCGAATCGTGTTGCAGACCCTTCTTTTCCCTCTCACGTATTTCAGTCGTTATCATTAATGTCATATGCTGTAGCGAAAGCAGAATGCCGTCTACCGTATCTCTTGAATCCATAATTCACTTCTTAAACTGTAATATGTTGCTACGCGAAAAATAAATAATCATTTTAAAACAACAAGTTGCATATTAAATTCGCGATTTAAAATAATATCACATCAAAATTGGATAATCCTGTCATAAAGTTCAGTGATGCAAGTGAGGTGTAACAGCATTCACTAACCGGCACACGAAGAACTACTGTTCACTATTTTAGCCCGGTTGTGAAAGCGCAGAACAGAGCTAACGGTGGGGATATCTCTCGCCACAGTGATTCACATAAGGGAGCTATGGTGAATATGATTAATACACAGGAACGTTATACTACTTTCCAGTTTGGTGATTTCTCTTTTACAAACGACGGTTTTTTATGTTGCGGAGCGGAAGAAGTTTATCTGCCGCCTAAAGAAGCTGGCGTGCTTAAGGTTTTATTAGCGAATGCAAAACGCGTGGTCAGTAAACATAAAATTATTAATGATGTCTGGTCTTCTGCGGTTAGCGACGAGTCGCTGACGCGAAGCATTTACCGTATTCGTAATGCACTTGGGCAGAATAAAGAAAATATCTTTATTGAAACTGTTTACGGCAAAGGATACAGATTCGTCATAGACGTTAACGCCACAGTATCAGATGCCCATACAAAAAACAGTGGATATCAGACACCCTGTCACGCTGTACAGTTAATGGCAGAAAAACGCACGTTAGCCGGTTATGAATTTGCGGCGTCAGATGCGGTCTATTACGCAGCATCGAAAACAAACCGCAACTGTAGCCAATGTGATTTTCTGAAAGAGTTAATCTCTGCGCTTAATAGTGATTTTCCGCTAAGAGAATAATTCGACTTCTCATACCCATCGACGCACTGGACGGTGGGTACTTGCCATGTTAAAGCCAGTCCTCACGATTGTGAGCCGTAGCCTATTGTTAATTGATTTCTCACCACCGTCATGGAGGGTATTAACTGCCCTTTATAGCGCACGTTATAAATAAAGTGAAAAACGCCGCCTGCCGATAAATGACGAACTGGTGTTAAATGGCCGGCGAGAGCGGGCAGGGGCTGACACCAGGTCGTACTGCATAAATTGATTTCCAGTCCCTGTGGCGGTGGAGTAAGAAGATTTATTTTCCACGTAATATATTTCACGGGCGCGTTACGTGGTACGACGGTGGGGGCGTGAAGAACACGCCCAACCAGTAATTCTTCGCCTGTAGTCAGCGTGCCACCGCTGCTCTGCTGGCTCCAGCTTCCTGCGGAAGCCAGGCATAATGACGAATGGAGCGCCAGCAGCAGAAATGCTGTATTAATGGCTTTCATTATTTTTGTCCGCCGATGCAGGTCGACATATGTAACATTCGGTCATGTGCAATCTCCTGCGTAGACAACACTACCAGCTGTGGGTAAATCCGGCGCAGAAAACGGGAAAGCATGGTTCTGAGCGGTGGCGCGACAAGCAGTACCGGCGGAATATTACGCGAGTTTTGCTCAAGGATAGCCTGTTCTGTCTGGCGGATCAGGCTGTCTGCAATACCCGGTTCAATGATGCTGTTGTTCTGGATTGCCTGCAGGAGAATCTTCTCAAGGTTGCTGTCGAGGCCAATCACGTCGATATCTTTATTATTACGGAACCAATGTTGGGTAATTGCCCGACCGAGGCGGCTACGGATTTGAGCGGTTAAATCATCAGGGTCGGTGATTGTTGGCGCAAATTCAGCCATCGTATCGATAATTGTGCGCATATCACGGATAGAAACTTGTTCCACCAGGAGATTTTGCAGCACTTTATGGAACAGCGTTAAAGAGATCACGCCAGGAATTAAACCATCTACCAGGCGCGGCATATCTTTTTCAAGGCGATCGAGCAGCAGTTGGGCTTCATTGCGGCCAAACAGTTCGCCAGTGTGCTGGGTAATCAGATGATTCAGGTGCGTTGCTACGACGGAGGCCGGGTCTACTACGGTATAGCCCTGTACCTGGGCCTGCTCACGCTGTACTTCATCAATCCACCATGCCGGGAAACCAAATGCCGGGTCTTTACACGGTGTTCCGTCCAGATCACCTTCGGCGCAGCCTGGGTTAATTGCCATCCAGCGTTCAGGGTGAATCGTGCCATGACCAATTTCCACGCCTTTCAGCAGGATACGATAACTGCCTGGTTCAAGGCTCAGATTGTCACAGATGTGTACAGACGGCGGGAGAAAACCCATTTCATGCGCAAAGTTTTTACGCAGGCCACGGATACGCGTCAGTAGCTGACCGTTTTGATCGCTATCAACCAGCGGAATTAAACGGTAGCCCACTTCCAGCCCCAGTACGTCTTCAATCTGTACGTCTGCCCAGGAGGCTTCGGCTGTAGCGTGAGCGGCTTCAGCGTGGATTTCGTCACGCGTTTTATCTTCTTTGCTGGCCGACTGATTATTCTCCTGGCGACCGCGTAACCACCAGGCTAACCCCAGCAGTGCAGCGGTAAAGAGCAGAAATACCAGATTAGGCATACCAGGGATCAACCCAAGCAGACCGATTACGCCAGCCGCCAGCAGCATTACCTGAGGATTGTGGAACAACTGACCCACCATTTGCTCCCCGACATCCTGTTCGGTCGCTACGCGCGTCACAATAACACCGGCAGCGGTGGAGATTATCAGGGCAGGGATCTGGGAAACCAGACCGTCGCCAATGGTTAACAGGGTATACGTTTCACCGGCTTGTCCGATCGCCATGCCGTGTTGCAGAACACCGATAGCGAGGCCGCCGATGATGTTAATGGCCATAATCATCAGGCCCGCGATGGCATCGCCGCGCACGAATTTACTGGCACCATCCATTGAGCCGTAAAAGTCGGATTCCTGGGTCACTTCGTTACGACGGCGCTTGGCTTCGGCTTCACCGATCAGACCGGCGTTAAGGTCGGCGTCAATGGCCATCTGCTTACCTGGCATCCCGTCGAGAACGAAGCGAGCGCCCACTTCGGCAATACGTCCGGCACCTTTGGTGATAACCATAAAGTTAATGATGATCAGAATCGCGAACACCACGATGCCGATAGCAAAGTTACCGCCTACCAGAAAATGACCAAACGCCTCCACGACGCGACCCGCCGCTGCAGCGCCGGTGTGGCCTTCCATCAGGATGATACGCGTCGAAGCAATGTTCAGCGCCAGTCGAAGCAGGGTGGCAAACAGGAGGACCGTCGGGAATGCCGAGAACTCCAGCGTGTTTTTGGTGAACATGGATACGAGCAGGATCATCAATGAAAGGACGATATTGAACGTAAACAGGGTGTCCAGAAGAAACGCCGGGAGCGGCAGGACCATCATGGCGAGGATCATCATGATCAGCACCGGGCCGGCCAGTATTCGCCACTGGGTATCTTTCAACTGTGGTAAACGTAATTTAGTGGCGATATCAGACATCGGTATTCATCTCGTGGTTAAAATCCAGTTTTTCCGGTACAGGAAGGTTCCGGGGTGGTACGGGTTTGGTTTCGCCGGTGTGGCGCCAGCGACGCAGGCTGTAGACCCACGCGAGCACTTCTGCCACCGCGCTATAAAGTTCTGTTGGGATCGGTCTGCCAATCTCGCTGTGTCGGTAAAGCGCACGCGCCAGCGGTGGCGCTTCCAGCATCGGGATCTTATGTTCTTTCCCCAGCTCTCTGATGCGCAGCGCGACTTCCCCTGCGCCTTTGGCCAGCACGATTGGTGCGCTCATACTGTTTTCTTTGTAGGACAGGGCGACGGAGTAGTGCGTTGGGTTGTTGACAATCACATCCGCCTCAGGCACATCGGACATCATGCGGCTTCTGGCGATAGCGCGCTGCATCTGCTTGATTCTGTTCTTGATGTGCGGATCGCCTTCCTGCTGCTTAAATTCATCGCGTATTTCCTGGCGGGTCATACGCAGCTTTTTCAGGTTGCTGAAGATCTGGTTAAAAATGTCATAGCCAACCATCGGGATAATGCACAGCAGTACCATCATCAGGCAGTGCAGAATCAGGTCCATCGCGCGGCCAATCGCTTCAGGCAGTGGAGCACTCACTAACTGGATGAAATGCTCTTTATTATTAGTAAGATACAAAGTACAGCCTGTTCCTACTAAAGTAACTTTCAGACATCCTTTTAATAATTCAGCGACCATTTGCCCTGAAACCATCCGTTTCATTCCTGAAAGTGGATTTAAGCGTTTTAAATCTACTTTCAGGCCACCGCCCAGGTGAAGCCCACCAATCAGTAATGGCGAGGCAATCCCCACTACAAACAGCCCAAGCAGAAAGGGCATCAATGCCTGAATCATCATTACCAGCATGTCGTAAAGCTGGTGAATCATGCTTAACGGGTCCTCAATTTGATGTCTGTTGAGGGTTAACCCGGAATGCAATAACTGTAATAACGTGCGGGCAAGGTTTTCTCCGCTACCCGTCATCAGCGACCAGCCTGCTAACAGAATCAGCAGGGAGGTGAGTTCTCTGGAACGAGGAATCTGCCCTTTTTTCCGCGCTTCTTCTTTTCGGTGAGCTGTGGGCTCTTCTGTTTTTTCCTGATCGCTTTCTTCTGACATACACCTGCCTGGGTCTGGTTCCTCTGCTAACCGCGTTAGTTCTGGTTATCAGAGGAAAATGACATTACATAGATTAAAAGCCGAGACTCTGGAGAAGGTCATCAACCTGGCCCTGGGATGTCATTACACCTGCCTGGGTCTGATCGATTTGTGGACCATTAATTAATGAATTAGCGACTTCTTTCGTCGGTACAGTCTCTTCAGGAATGTTATCTACGAGTACCCGAATCAACTCTTTTTCGACAACTTCAATAATGGTCATCATGCGCTGGATAACCTGACCGGTCAGATCCTGAAAGTCCTGCGCCATCATGATTTCCATGAGTTGATTATTGGTTTTACCGGCCAGACTGGTCGCCTGTTTCAGATAATGCCGGGTATCTTTTACCAGTTCACGGGCTTCCGGCAGTTCAACAGGCGCATCAAACCAGGCATCCCAGCGTTGTGTTAACTGTTCAGCTCCGCTGGAGATAGCGTCCTGCATCGGTCTTGTTTCTTCCACACTGTTCAGCACACGCTCCGCAGCCTGCGATGTTTTCTTTGCCACATAATTCAGACGTTCGCGGGCATCAGGGATCGCTTCAGCCGCATCCATGATGGTTCGCTCAAGGCCAAGACTGACCAGACTATCCCTTAGCATCCGTGTGATATTACCAATACGGGTAAAGACGTCTGGATCGTGATTCTTTGGTGGCAGTTGCGCAGACGCGGTCATGATTATCCCCCGAGCTTCTCAAAGATTTTGTTCAGCTTTTCTTCAAGAGTGGCTGCGGTAAAAGGCTTAACCACATAACCGCTGGCACCGGCCTGCGCTGCGGCAATAATGTTTTCCTTCTTCGCTTCTGCGGTAACCATCAGCACAGGCAGCGCTTTAAGCGCACTATCCTGGCGAATTTCATTCAACAGCTGCAAACCGTCCATGTTCGGCATGTTCCAGTCACTAATGACAAAATCGAATGGTTCTTTTTTCAGACGCGTCAGCGCGTCATGACCATCCTCCGCTTCGTCAACATTGTTGAAGCCGAGATCTTTAAGGAGATTGCGGACAATGCGACGCATGGTGGCAAAGTCATCAACAACGAGGAAACGTAAATTCTTATCTGTCATGGTATATCCTGAAAAATTTCTAAGTACGAAATAGGCTGTTAAATACGGCGAGACTGCCCGGTTATGTTATTGAGAATTTGTTGGCTCATATCATCGAGGTCGGCGACTTCTGTTACCGCCTCTAAAGCCACTGCTTCACGGGGCATACCGAATACCACACATGAACGTTCGCTCTGGGCGAGGGTTCGGGCGCCTGCGTTACGCATCGCCAGCAGACCTTTCGCACCATCGTTACCCATACCCGTCAGGATCACACCGACGGCATTTCGTCCTGCGACTCGGGCAACGGATTCAAACAGCGTATCTACCGACGGACGATGGCGGTTAACAGGCGGCGTATCGCTAAGTTTGATATGGTAGTTAGCCCCGCTACGTATTAACTCCATATGTCTGCCGCCTGGCGCGATATAAGCATGACCGGGTAGTACGCGGTCATCATGCTCTGCTTCCTTTACGGACAGCAGGCAGGATTTATCCAGACGCTGGGCAAAAGAACGGGTAAACCCTGGTGGCATATGTTGTGCGATGACGATTCCCGGACATGTCGGCGGCATTGGCAAGAGGACATGGCTTAATGCTTCCGTACCACCGGTAGAGGCGCCAATGGCAATAATTTTTTCACTGCCAATAAGCGGGGCGCGAATAACGGGAGGAACTGTTCTTTTCTGGAAACTCCGCACGCTTGCCGCGATACGAATTTTGTCAGCGATCATATCGCTGTATTTTTCCATCCCTTCCTGAAGTCCTTGCTGAGGTTTAGTAATAAAATCTACGGCGCCCAGTTCCAGTGCTGCAATAGTGATATCAGAGCCTTTGCTGGTCAGTGAAGAAAGCATTAATACCGGCATTGGACGCAGACGCATTAAACGTTCAAGAAAATCCAGACCATCCATGCGCGGCATTTCAACGTCCAGCGTCAGTACATCCGGGTTATGTTGTTTAATCAAATCACGGGCCATGATGGGATCATGCGCCGTGGCGACCATTTCCATATCCGGTTGTTGATTAACAATTCGCGTCATGATATTGCGAATTAACGCCGAATCGTCCACGCACAACACTTTTATCTTTTTCATTTGTTACCCCTTTGCCAGGCAGTAAACAGATTGGCCGCGCAGGCGAAAATGACTATTTGCAGTATTAAAATGTTCTGAATGACCCGCAAAAAGTATTCCACCTGGTTTCAGTATTTCTGCAAAACGGCGCATAAGAATATCCTGCGTATTTCTGTCAAAATAAATCATCACATTGCGACAGAAAATAGCATCAAACGGTGCAGGAATATCCCACTGCGGGGCCACGAGATTCAGCTGTTGGTAATGAATCGATGCCAACAGTTCCCTTTTTACCTTTACTTTATCACCGTGATTTCCTGTTCCACGCAGAAACCAGTCTTTTTTCTGTTTTTCATTCAGACTAGCCAAATCGGATAATTGATAAATTCCTTTTTTGGCATGACGCAGAACATCGGTATCAATATCCGTTGCCAGTATGCGAGGCCCCGTAATACTACGACCCAGCGTTTCTTCCAGCGTCATCGCAATTGACAGTGGTTCTTCGCCTGTGGATGCGGCAGCGCACCATACGTTATACATACCGCGCCGACTCCGCGCATGTTCTGCAAGAATAGGGAAATGGTACGCTTCACGAAAAAAAGAGGTCAGGTTAGTGGTCAGCGAGTTGACAAATGTCTGCCATTCCGGCGCATCAGAGCTGCTTTCAAGCAGTGCCATATACTCACTGAAGCTGTTTATCCCTAGCTGAGTGATTCGGCGGGATAAACGATTATAGACCATATCTTTTTTTTGACCATTCAGGACAATACCTGCACGGCGGTAAATTAGCTCGCTGACACGTGCTAAATCTTTATCCGTGAGAGTGTTCAGAGTTTGCGCAGGGAATTCAGAGTGATTAGCCATATTGCGGAATTTTATTTCTCAGTGTTTCCGCATTTAGCGGGGGATAGAGAGTTATTTTCAACACATGATTGGGGTTTCAATACGTATCACCCGATCATAAACACAGCCAGGCGGTGATCAGGTGATACGGGAAAACAGAAAATAACAATCAGGATTAACGGAGTGACTAAAACGAAAAATCGACAATCAGACACCCATATTCATGATGTCCTGATACGCGCTAACCATTTTATTGCGTACCTGAACACCAAGGTTAAGTGCTACAGATGACTTCTGCATCGAAACCATAACATCATTTAAGCCAACTCCCGGCACGCCTGCCAGATAGTCTTCAGAGCCTTGTTTGGCCTGATTCTGGAGCTGGCTGATATTATTGAGGCTGTTAAATAACACATCAGAAAATTGCGTTTTATTTTCTGTGTCATTTGATTCTGTCAGAGCAAGCTGATTCTGCATTGCAGAAACCTGGCCTGCCTGACGCTGGATCTGATTTACTACCCCATTGATTGTATTTAGGGACATATTGTTATTTCACCTTACTGACACTTAACAACAGATAGTTGATACTGATGTCTTATCAGCTCTGTTTAATTTAGGCGTACTTTATCATGGCGGAAGTTCAGCAGCATTGTGGGAAAAGTCAGCATAAACCTGTTCTTATTGCAGATTAGGTTTAGGGCTGTTTCAGGCGATAATTCTTATCTGGCAAATTTTCTTAAATGAAAAATTGTCGCGAATAATACTCATCACCAGTTTGTTCATCTGCATCTGCAATATGACACCTGCGTTGAAGTCGTACCATTTAACTTTACAGGAATATGGCATGAATGCCACAACCCAGGGTAATAAAAAAAATAGTCCCTTTGATTTTAAGGCACTACTGGAACGAATTCGGGCAAATCCCAGAATTATTTTTATGATCACAGCGGCGGCAGCAATTTCAATTGTTGTCGCCTTGCTATTCTGGATGCAAGGGCCAGTTTATCGAGTTCTCTACAGTAATATTAGCGAACAGGACGGTGGAGCGATTGTCACTCAGCTTAGCCAGATGCAGGTTCCTTATCGCTTTGCTGACCATAACGGCGCCATCATGATCCCGGAAGACCAGGTTTATGAGGTCCGTCTTAAACTCGCACAGCAGGGATTGCCGAAAGGTGGCTCTGTAGGGTTTGAACTGCTCGACCAGGAAAAATTTGGTATTAGCCAGTTTAACGAGCAGGTTAACTTCCAGCGTGCGCTTGAAGGTGAACTGGCTCGTACTATTGAGACGTTAGGTCCAGTACAGAGCGCCCGTATTCATCTGGCAATACCGAAACCGTCACTGTTTGTCCGCGAACAAAAAGCGCCTACTGCTTCAGTGACTCTTACTTTACAAAATGGCAGAACACTGGATGAAGGCCAAGTCAACGCCATCAGTTACATGATAGCCAGCGCGGTTTCTGGCCTTGATGCCGCTCATGTCACCATTGTGGATCAGTCTGGCCATTTGCTTTCCGGCAGTGACACTCACAATACCCAGACAACACAGCTTAAATATATCCGCGAAGTTGAAGATGACTATCAAAACCGTATTCAGGCAATTCTGACACCCGTTGTAGGCAGCGCCAACGTTCGTACGCAAGTTACGGCGCAAGTGGATTTCACCCAGAATGAGCAAACTGTTGAGGAATATGCCCCCAACACGTCGCCAGACAAGATGTCTATCCGCAGCCGCCACGTTGTTCATGATGAACAGGGCGGGAAAAGCAGCGTTGGAGGAGTACCTGGCGCGTTAAGTAATCTACCGCCTACGGCCGCCACCGCACCGATTACCACCTCAACGCCAGCACGCGGCGCCAAAGATAGCGCGACACGCCCGGCGCCTCAGACGGTAAGCCAAAACCTACAACCTTACAGTCAGAACCATGACGACATTACCAATTACGAGCTGGACAGAACGCTAAAACATATCACCCGCAACACGGGTAATGTGGAACGTTTGTCGGTCGCGGTTGTTATCAATTATCTGCCAGGAAAAGCCGGAGAACCGGCGGCTCTGACGCCAGCGCAGATGAAGCAAATCAACGATCTGGTTAAAGAGGCAATGGGCTATACCGCTTCCCGTGGGGATTCGGTAAATGTGGTTAACACACCATTTAGCCAGTCAGACAAAGATGTCGCTCTTCCACTGTGGCAACAGCAGGATGTCATTCAGTTAGTTCTTAGCGTACTGCGTTATCTTTTAGTCGCTCTGGTTGCCTGGATGCTGTGGCGTAAAGCCGTATGGCCATTCTGGGTGAAACATCAGGAAATGCTGCTCCAGCGGCTCGAAATGGAAAAAGAAGCACGTCAGGCCGAAGCAACGGCGCAGCGGCAGAAAAAAGAACACAGCGAACTTGCCAAGGCTCAACAGCGCATGGATACCGAGCTTACTACTCAGCAACTGCGTGAAATGGCCGATGAGGCACCGCAGATTATTGCACTGGTTATTCGCCAGTGGATGAATAAGGAGCAGAAACCATCATGAATGCTGCCATGCGAAGCGCCATTATTATGCTAACGCTCGGCGATGACCGCGCCGCCGACGTCTTCCGCCATCTCAGTCCTCAGGAGGTGGCACAGATAAGCACTGCTATTGTCAGTATTCACTCTTATACCCATGAGCAGATTGCTCAGGTGCTGAGTGAATTCAAACGCGATTCAGAAGAGTATGCGTCCATCAGCATCAATGCGGATGAGTATTTACGCAATGTTCTGGTGAAAGCGCTGGGTGAATCCCAGGCCGAAGCCTTGTTGGATAATCTGCTGGATGCCCATAGTGAAAACAACGGTATCGATACGTTGGGTCTGATGGAACCGTATATGGTGTATGACCTGATTCGGGAAGAGCATCCGCAGATTATTGCGACCATTCTGGTGCATCTGAAACGCGCTCAGGCAGCAAGCGTACTGGCGAAATTCGAAGAACGCGAACGTAACGACATTATGTTGCGTATTGCCACCTTTAACGGCGTCCAGCCGGTGGCACTGCAAGAACTGACGGATGTACTGAACAATCTGCTCCACGGTCAGTCACTGAAGCGCAACAATATGGGTGGTGTTCGTCCGGCGGCTGAAATTCTCAACCTGATGAAAACTCAGCAGGAAGAAGCGGCGCTTACTGCATTCCGTGAATTTGATCCTGAACTGGCGCAAAAAATTATTGACGAGATGTTCCTGTTCGAAAATCTGGTGGATATGGACGACCGCAGCATCCAGCGCCTGCTGCAGGAAGTCGATGGCGAGTCTCTGCTGGTTGCGTTGAAAGGCGCTGATCAGGCGCTGCGTGAGAAGTTCTTCAGCAACATGTCCAAACGTCAGGCTGAAATTATGCGTGATGATCTCAATTCCCGTGGTCCGGTACGTATGACCCAGGTTGAAGCAGAACAGAAATCCATTCTGTTGGTGGTACGTCGTCTGGTGGAAGTCGGAGAGATGGTGATTGGCGGAGGTGAGGATGTCTACGTCTGAGACAACCTGGAAACCCTGGCGGCCTGATGATCTGCTCGGGCAGGGCAGTTCCTCATGGCCAAACCTGGAGTCTGAAAATCATGCAGATGCAGACCCAATGTCTGACCCGGACCGGCAGGCAGAGCTTGCTCGTGTTCGCCAACAGGAAGGGCAAAAAGGGTTTACGCAGGGACTGGTAAAGGGCGAAGAAGAGGGCCGCCGCCGCGGCTACGAAGAAGGATTGCAACAGGGAAAAGCCGAAGGCATTAAGCAAGGATTAGCGGAAATACATGCTCAACAATCGCTGTTAAATTCACAGTTTTCCCGCGTGATGGAAAGTTTCCAGATCTCGGTTGAAAACATGGACAGCGTCATTCCTGCCCGCCTGGTGCAACTGGCGCTGATGGCGGTGCGTACTCTGTTGGGCGGGCAGGGCGTTACGGATAAAATGCATACCAGTCTGATGAATCACATCCGTACCCTACTCAACGAAGATAGTTTACTGAAAGGTAAATTTCGCCTGACCATCAGTGCGGAAGAACCAGAAGAGGTACGCCAGCAGCTTGAGACGTTACTCTCAGCCTATGACTGGGAATTGTGTGCCGATCCTCATCTTCTACCCGGCGGTTGTCGGATCAGTACGGAAGAAGGGGAACTGGATGCCTCGCTGGAAACCCGCTGGCAGTCGTTGTGTCAATTGGTTCGTAACAGGGGCGGTGTATGACTTCGCATCTCAAAAACTGGCTGGGTGCTCTGGAACAGCAAGAAACGCGGATGACGACGTTACCCGCTTTTCGTCAGTACGGCAGGCTGATCCGCGCGACTGGACTGGTGATGGAAGCCACCGGACTAAAATTACCCATCGGAACGCTGTGCATTGTTGAACGTGACGGCCCGGATGGTATTCGTTGTGTAGAAAGTGAGGTTGTTGGTTTCAGTGGACAAACGCTGTATCTGATGCCGCTGGAACATGTGGACGGCATCTTGCCTGGCGCCAGAGTCTGGGCGCCGGATAGCGGTGATAAGTTAACACAAGGCAAGCAGCTTCCTGTTGGGCCTGGATTATTGGGGCGTGTGCTGGATGCCAGTGCGCGACCACTGGATGGCCTTCCTCCTCCCAGTAATAGTGATCGGGCAACATTATTTACCGCTCCGTTTAACCCGTTACAACGCGATCCTATTCGCAATGTGCTTGATGTCGGCGTTCGGGCGATCAATGGGTTACTGACCGTGGGACGAGGCCAGCGTATGGGGCTGTTCGCGGGGTCCGGTGTCGGGAAAAGTGTCCTGTTAGGCATGATGGCGCGCTATACCACCGCTGATGTGGTGGTTGTGGGACTCATCGGCGAACGAGGCCGTGAAGTCAAAGATTTTATTGAAAATATCCTCGGAAAGGATGGCTTACAGCGTTCGGTGGTTATTGCTGCGCCTGCCGATGTATCGCCGGTACTGCGTATGCAGGGGGCGGTATATGCAACCCGTATTGCGGAAGATTTCCGTGACCGTGGATTAAATGTGTTGCTGATCATGGATTCGCTGACGCGTTATGCGATGGCGCAACGTGAGATAGCATTAGCCATTGGCGAACCGCCAGCAACCAAAGGCTATCCGCCTTCTGTTTTCGCCCGTTTACCGGCCCTGGTGGAGAGAGCCGGAAATGGTATCCGTGGCGGTGGATCAATCACTGCATTCTATACCGTATTGACGGAAGGCGACGATCAGCAGGACCCGATTGCGGACTCCGCTCGTGCCATTCTCGACGGACATATTGTTCTGTCACGCCGACTGGCGGAATCAGGCCACTATCCGGCCATTGATATTGAAGCTTCTATCAGCCGTGTGATGACGGAAATTACGCAACCAGCGCAATTTAAAAAGGTACAGCGTTTTAAACAACTTCTGTCCTCGTGGCAGCGGAACCGGGATTTGGTCAGCGTAGGGGCGTATGCCAGAGGCAGCGATCCTTTACTGGATCAGGCGATCACCTTATATCCAGAAATGGAACGCTATCTGCAACAGGGCATCCATGAACGCCAGGAATATGATGTTTCATGTCGCCAGCTCGATGCGTTATTCCCGGATAACAGAGGCCCTGAAGCAGGTGAATAATCATGGCAACGTCAGCACCAATGGATGTTTTGCGGGATCTGGCCGAAAAGAAACTCAATGACACCACGGTGCGACTGGGGCGTGCGCGCCAGTCGCATGAGAATGAAGTCTCACGTTTACAACAATTACAGACATACGAATCTGAATATCGTCGCCAACTGCAAAACACCATTGCCGATAAGGGGATGTCAGTGTCTACGCTCCAGTCATGGCAAAGTTTTATTGGTGCGCTGGAAAAGGTCGTTTTGCAGCAGGTAAACCAGGTGAACAACAGCCAACAGATTGTCGATGCCTCGCTCAGTGACTGGCAAAAAGATCGTCAGCGGTTAAACGCATTTGAAACATTAAAAAGCCGGGCCGAAGCCCAGCGTATATTGAAAGAAAACCGACAGGAACAAAAAATGATGGATGAATTTGCCCGCCGCGCCAGCCAGAGGGGAAAATAAAATGCAGGTAATTTCTTTACCTATGAATACTGGCAATCTGGGGCATGGACACGCTGTAACGCAGAATGACACAGACACGTCATCATTTGCCGCAGAACTCGACAGCAAACTGCTTCCTGGCGCCATCCCGAAGCCTCATCTTCCGTCGGAAGGGACAGTAAATCTGTTACCGAACGAGGAAGAAAAAGGGAAAGGATCGCCTGAAGGGGAGCACTCTGGTGTCATGGATAATCTGTTTTACCTGCTTCCGGCGCAAAGTACACCATTACCAGAAACAGGTATAAACCAGGAAATGACAGCGTCACCGATGTTTGAAGGCAATGGACTGGTTACCGCCCTGAAAAATACGTCGGTGTCGCCTGAAAATGTGGCGTCCCAAACGGAAAAGGGGAGTTCCGATGTTAGTTTGCCTGAAACTGAACTTTTAGCGGAACAGAATGGGGATGAAGTACAAAATAATGCTTTCGATACCAGCCATTCGCAAACGTTGAATAAAGCCGTTGCCTATTCAGAGTTTGCGGGGAAAGTCGGTAAACCGGTTGCTCATCCATCTTCATCGCTGCCATTAAAACCCGATTCCTTGCATCTTGAGTCGGCCACCAATACCGGTCATACACTGCCTCAGTCATCGGAACAATTGGCAACGTCTCTGGATTCGGCGGTGGCGAATCAACCGACGGAACAGATGCCTGTACAACATCAGGAAAGTCATACAGCGGATGCTTTTCATATCCCAACCATTGGGGATATGAGCATTCAAATCCGTGAGCCTGTGGGGGTATCCCCATCTGCGCAGCCCTCTGTATTGACAGCGTCTGTGGGGACTACGGAATGGCAGCAGAATTTGAGTCAGCAGTTGGCTTGCTTTACTCGTGAAGGGATTCATCATGCGGAGCTGAGATTGCACCCGGAAGATCTTGGTAGTCTGCATATTAGTCTGCGGATAAATAATGATCAGGTGCAGCTTCATTTTGCCGCAGCCGACCATCAGGTTCGCGCTGCGCTTGAAACGGCGATGCCTCATTTACGAAACTCCCTTGCAGAATCAGGGATCTCTCTTGGGCAAACCAATGTTGCTGCGGACTCCAGACCTTCGTGGGAGAACGGTTCGCAAAATCAGACAGCAGAACAGGATATGCAATCCGATGATGGTGTGGAAAGCGTACCGGATGAACCAGGCGTAATTCTGCATACGATCAGTCGTTCCGGCGGAATAAATACTTTTGTCTGATAAATTTATTTTGTTATTTATCTGAAAGCCCGGTTCCCGGGCTTTGTTGTTTTATTATGGTGGTATTTTTTCCGGGTTTAAACTTGCTTCTTTGCGGGCTGTTGATATCGATCCTGATCTTTAATTATATTAAAATTCAACTGGTTATAAATCTCACGTAGGTGGTGTTTTTTTATCATTTCTGCAACATTCATTTTCATTAAGGATGCAGGCAAACGTTTACAATGTTGTCTGAAGTCAAATCTATCTATCAATTTAATGCCAGCAGCGACATTTTTTTGCCGGATTATTAATACCAGGTTATGTAATAGAATACAGCACCTGTCCCGGGTGTAACGGGGTGCAAATTACTGAGTATATTTTTGTGATGTCAAAAAAGAATCTGGATACCACTCAGAGTGGCAAAAAAAGCAAAGGTCGCATAGCGCTGACCGTCCTGGCATTTGTTTTTGCCAGCGCATGTTTTGGTTATACCTGGACAGAACTGGAGAGTTTAAAGAACAATGTTAAAAAAGGCACAATAGAGCAGGAAATTGAAGAAATAGAGGAAACGTTTGAAATACCTATTTATACACCTTTGGATACGTTTACTGTCAGTCTGAAGCCTGGTGTCGATGGAACAGAACATGTTCTGTATGTTGGATTGACGCTGCGTCTGAAAGATCCTCGCTCCCAGGAATTGTTAAAACGTTTCCTGCCAGAAATTCGTAGCCGCCTTGTTATGCTATTTTCACAGCAGACGATGGAGGAGTTGAGCACACGCGAAGGTAAACAGCAACTGGTTCATCAAGTTGAAAAAGAACTGGCAAGTCCACTATCCGGGAAACAGACGGTTAAAGTTACCGATGTTTTATTTAACATCTTTATTTTACGGTAATCGCTATGTCTGACAATATTTTGTCACAGGATGAGGTGGATAGTCTTCTGAATGGCGATGGTAACGGCGCATCTGAAAACACTCTATCTGCCATGGCTCCTGAGGATGGTATCCGTCCTTACGATCCGGTGACGCAACGACGCGTTGTTCATGAACGACTCAGCACGCTGGAATTCATTAATGAACGTTTTGCCCGCCAGTTTCGTGTCGGAGCGTTCAACGTGTTGCACCGCAGTCTGGACGTCACTACCGGTAATATTCGGGTACAGCCTTATCATGAATTTGCGCGTAACTTGCCTGTGATGACCAATCTTAATTTGATTCATCTGTCACCTTTGCGCGGGACGGCACTGTTCGTCTTTTCTCCCAATATGGTGTTTATGTTGGTGGAAAATTTATTTGGCGGTGACGGACGTTTTAAAACAAAAGCGGATGGGCGGGAGTTTACCCCCACTGAACAACGTATTATTCAGCGTATATTGTCAATTGCTCTGGAGTCTTATGACTTTGCCTGGAGTACGGTTTATGGTCTTAAAACAGAATATATTCGCTCAGAAATGCAGGTGAAATTCACCAATATTACGTCGTCACCGAATGATATTGTGATTACTACACCGTTTTATATCGAACTGGGTTCAGAGTGCGTCCAGATGGATATCTGCATCCCTTTCAACGTTATTGAGCCAATACGTTCTTTGCTTACCAGTCCACCACAGGAAAACGCCTGGCAGGAAGATCAAAACTGGCGTAATACGCTGGCTTCACAGGTCAGAAATACGGAACTGGAACTGGTGGTGAATTTATCCGACGTCCAGATGCGACTGTCACAAATTATGAGCCTGAAGCAACACGATGTTTTGCCGTTAGATAAACCTGAAATCGCTGAAGCTTATGTTGATGGCGTACGGGTACTGTCCGGGAAATATGGCAGTGCAAGCAATCAGTACGCCTTGCAGGTAGAAGAACTTTTTAATACAGCATTAGCACCTTTTTCTAAGGAGAGCTCGCATGAGCAAGAATGAACAGGCGGGCACTACCTCTACTCCCGCAGATACGGCCTGGGCAGACGCACTGGAAGAACAGCGCGAATCCGCAGGAACGACGGGCGTGATGGACGGGGCGAAAGCTATTGCCTCTGACCTGAATCTGGTTATGGATATTCCGGTCAGAATGACGGTAGAACTTGGCAGAACCCGTATGACCATCAAGGAACTTCTGGCACTGAGCCAGGGGTCTGTGGTTGCGCTGGAAGGTCTGGCAGGTGAACCTCTGGATATTTTGATTAATGGTTATCTTATTGCACAGGGAGAAGTGGTTGTGGTGTCGGATAAATTCGGTATTCGTATTACCGATATTATTACGCCATCTGAACGTATTTATCGCCTGAGCAGATAATGATCAATAGTACCCATACAGTTTTACCCACCGCTTCAACAACCAGCATGTCGTCGGTATGGATGCATACCGGCGGTATCCTCTGCCTGATAATATTCGGGTTACTTCTTTTACTCTGGTATTTACGTCGTTCTGGCGGTATTTCAGGGAAAAAAAATGGCCGCAATGCGCTGTTAAATATTAAATTCAGCCAGTCTCTGGGGCCGCGTGAACGCCTGGTTCTTGTGGAAGTGGGAAATCAATGGTTACTGCTTGGCGTGACGGCAGAAAAGATCTCCTGTCTGAGCGCCATCGACAAAAAAACGGTCGAAGAAAATTTTGCGGCTGTTGATCAACCGCAGTCCCGTAGCTCGCTGGTTGACTGTTTTCAGACAGTGCTGGCAAACAGTCTGCGGGGGCGTTATGGCAAGTCACAATAAAATAAAACCATCATGGCGGGTAATGTCGATTATCTGTGGCCTGTTGGTCATGGTGTTTGGCATCGGATTGCCTGTACATAGCGCATTCGCTGCCAATAGCGACATTCTGTTAACTCGCCCGGCGGGTGGGGAAGGCTGGTCTTTACCGGTACAGACGCTGGTCCTGCTGACATCGCTGACCTTTCTACCCGCTATTTTGCTGATGATGACCGGTTTTACACGCATCATCATTGTGTTGGGATTGCTGCGTAACGCGTTGGGAACGTCATCAACACCACCAAACCAGGTGCTGTTAGGTCTGGCGCTGTTCCTCACTTTTTATGTCATGTCGCCCGTGTTTAATAAAATCTATGACGACGCATGGATGCCTTTAAGTCAGGATAAAATCACCGCTCAGGTCGCCATCGATAAAGGTATTCAGCCGCTGCGGGAATTTATGTTGCAACAAACGCGTCAGGATGATCTGGCGTTGTATACCCGCATCGCTCATCAGCAAAACTTCGCCGGACCGGAAGATGTACCGTTAAGTCTGCTGGTTCCGGCGTTTGTCACCAGTGAACTGAAAACAGGTTTCCAGATTGGCTTTACCATCTTTATACCGTTTTTGATTATCGACCTTGTGGTCGCCAGTGTTTTGATGGCGCTGGGGATGATGATGGTGCCGCCAGCGACAATCTCATTACCTTTTAAATTGATGCTGTTTGTTCTGGTCGACGGCTGGCAGTTGTTGATTGGTTCACTGGCTCAAAGTTTTTTTAGCTGACGAGGAAAAGAGATGACAGAAGAACAAGTCATGGCGATGGGATTCCAGGCCATTAAAGTCGGTCTGATGATTGCCGCGCCGTTATTGCTGGCGTCTCTGGTTGCCGGGTTGGTTATCAGCATTCTTCAGGCGTCCACGCAAATAAACGAGATGACATTGTCTTTTATTCCCAAGATCCTTCTGATTGTGGTGGTCATTATTGCTCTTGGTCCCTGGATGTTAAGCGTTATGCTTGATTATATGCACGGGTTGTTTAACAGCCTGCCTTATCTGATTCGCTAGTTATGCTCACTCTGTCTCTGGCTGATCTCTACCTGCATATCGGTCAGTATTTCTTCCCGTTTTTGCGTATTCTGGCTCTTTTTACGTCAGCGCCGATCTTTAATGACAAATCGATCAACAAAAAGGTCAAAATTGCACTGTCGGCACTGATAGCCTTTCAGATAGCCCCCATATTGCCTGACAGCAATATTCGTATTGTTTCGTATGAGGGATTTCTGACGGGAGCGGGGCAGCTCATTATTGGCCTTATCACCGGGTTGATCATTCAGTTGATTTTTGTGGCTGTCCGCCACGCTGGCGAACTTATCGGCCTGCAGATGGGACTTTCATTTGCCACCTTCTATGACCGGGCCGGTGGACAGAATATGCCTGTGGTCGCCCGCTTTCTGAATTTACTGGCTACGCTGATCTTTTTAATCGCCAACGGACATCTTTACCTTCTGGAGATTATCGCCCGCAGCTTTGATATTTTGCCCGTTGTGGCTACGTTACCCAATGCGTCTGCTTATCTGGCTTTTGTAAAACTGGCGGGGCTTATTTTCAGTAGCGGTTTGATACTGGCGTTACCTATTGTGGCGTTACTGCTCTGTATTAACCTGACACTTGGTATTATTAACCGTCTGACGCCGCAACTTTCTGTTTTTGTGATCGGTTTCCCTATTTCACTTAGCGTTGGATTGCTGGCGCTATCGCTGATGATGTACTCCTTTGGCCCACTTTTTGAAAACCTGATGGCCACCATCTTTGACAATCTTCTGCAAATTATGGCCGCGATGAGATAGCTCTGCCTCGCAGCCGTTGTGAACTCGAAAAACGCGTCAGTATTTCTGCCTTAAAATTTTGTCGTTTTCCGTGCGGATTTCCCCTCTGATATACAGTTCACAGAATTGCCGGTAGGAATTCAGCCCTAATTTTTTTAGCGCGCCGCGTCTGATCTGATACAGCGTCGGTTCCGGTATTTTCATGCATCGGGACATTTCGCCTATTGATTCCCCGGCAAGGGGAAGCACCAGACAAATCCATTCTTTCAGGGAAAAACCATAACGTTCGTCCCGGTAGCGATTAATCGTATGCATAGGACGGAATGTTTTACCCCGTAGCCAGGTCTGGAAGTTACGCTGAAAAAGACCGGAGCGTAGGTTATGGGAGTTAAAAAAAGTCACCTTACCAGCAAACTTGCGCGAGATGTAATACGTCAGATAGGAGTTATAACGGCTGACCAGCACGCCAACGCGTTTACGGCTGTTAATCTGGATGAGAAAGTCGACGGCGTCTTTGAAGATACGCAGCGATTCCGTCCCTGACATATCAAGCACTAGCATAATGGTTAGCGTGTCATCCATACCGATAGTGACTTGATCAATTCGATGAATAAACGACAGATTAATGTTGTTGTCGGAGAAAAGATTCTTCATCCCAAATGTGAAATACTCACACAGGGCCATGACAAATACAGGTGGTGTAGAATTAGTACAGCTTTCCATTAGTGCGCGGTCCTCGCGTATTTTCCTGATTACTTAGTTGACGTTGTTCGTCAGCATTTAAAATAAAAGGTTACTTTTTGGGGTATCTGACAAATTTAACATCCTTAGTGGTAAGTATAATACACCACATTAAGTAAATCCTGATTAGGATAATTCGATGCGGAATATAATTATAGTTTAATACTAAGGTCTGGTGATTATTAGTCAGGAGTCAAAGGAGTGCGGCAATGTTTGAGCGTTCGTTTATACTATGATTTATATTTCACCCAACGCGTTCATGCATAATTATTTTCCCCTGATTTATTTGCAGTCAGTGTTCTTATCAGAAAAATCACAATCCTGGTTATTAATCGACTACGCGCTGACGAAGAAAATTGTGGGTGTTTAATTATAAAAAAACCAGCCCAGGAGGAAGAACTGGGCTGGTTGGGGGGGCACGAGGCAGAATCATTCTGCCGTGGGGGTGCACATTAACGCAGAAGCTGCAGA
>NZ_VATL01000060.1:0-8615 GCF_005781065.1 Escherichia sp. E1130 | reverse complement strand
TGAACTACAGAGGAATCGTGAGAACGAGGCGAATATTACTTAGCAGCGCAGCGAGTGTCAACACTAAAATTCGTAAGTCATTTCAATCGGTTAATTAAGCAACAAAATTTATATTTAATGAACATTTGGTACTGAATTGGTGTCTCGCCCATTGGCATTTCGTAGCCGTTGTAATGGATCCTGCTTATAAAATTGGCAGAAACGTTGCCACAGCGAGGGGAAGCGTGGCGCAAAAAGTTCCGGTGCACTAAAAAAGTATTCGGAAAGTACGGCAAAACATTCTGCAGGGTCACTAGCAGCATAAGCATCGATGCTGGAGGCATTTTCGCCCACTAACTCAATTTCTTCCTGAATGTTATCCATCGCCGCATGAAGATCGTGTTCCCATCCAGCGACTTCACGCAAAGAAATGAAGGGAACCCCACTGGCGCGATCGCCATTTCGTGTATCCAGCTTATGTGCAACTTCGTGGATAATCAGATTAAAGCCCGAGGCATCGAAAGAATCTTGTATATCGAGCCAGTTCAGCACGATTGGGCCTTGCTGCCAGCTTTGTCCTGATTGAACGATACGTTGATTATGCACCAGCCCTATATCGTCTTCCCATTCATCGTCTACCACAAATGGCGCAGGGTAAATTAGCACTTCATGAAAACCATCCAACCATTCCAGTCCAAGCTCCAGAACAGGCAAGCAGAAAAGTAAGGCGATGCGACTACTTTTCAATGCATCAAGTTCAAATCCTTGCAGCGGGACCAGTCTTTTTTGCTGCAAAAAACGTTCGGCAAGAGTGACTAGTTTGCTTTGCTCCTGCTCTGTCAGACATGTCAAAAGAGGTATCGCCAGAGCTTCCTTCCATGGCAGCGTATCTTCATGATCTGTTTCTTGTACTTTCCAGGGCCACTTAATCATCGTTTTGCTCGCAAAGTCGTCACTTGAACAAAATTGCACGGACAGGGACTGTTAAAATGCCAAATTTCCTGGCATCATGGCAACCATCTGAACGGAGAGATGCCGGAGCGGCTGAACGGACCGGTCTCGAAAACCGGAGTAGGGGCAACTCTACCGGGGGTTCAAATCCCCCTCTCTCCGCCAATCATTCAAGCAATTAGCTCGCCTGGTGTCAGTGACACAAATCCCATTAGGAAAATTCAAAAAAATCCATCAGAGAAAAATAGCATCAGCCGAGCATGCGTTGCGGCTTTAGCGTTCACATTTTTCTGTTCAACGCGGTTGTGATATGTAACTGCCCCCCTCCCAGCCCTTCATCCTCAGTTCCTGGCATAAAAACATTTGCAGATGCTTTCTGTCGCGGTAGTCTCATAAGGTTCGTTTATAGATCGACGGCAATGTGAGTTACCTTTTCCATACTAATTATAAAAAGACAGTACAAACAGGATCACTATGGACTCCACGCTCATCTCCACGCGTCCCGATGAAGGAACGCTTTCGTTAAGTCGCGCCCGACGCGCTGCGTTAGGCAGTTTCGCGGGTGCCGTCGTCGACTGGTATGATTTTTTACTCTATGGCATTACTGCCGCATTGGTGTTTAATCGCGAGTTTTTCCCGCAGGTAAGCCCGGCAATGGGAACGCTCGCTGCATTTGCTACCTTTGGTGTCGGTTTCCTTTTTCGTCCGCTCGGTGGTGTCATTTTCGGCCATTTCGGCGACCGACTGGGGCGTAAACGCATGTTGATGCTTACCGTCTGGATGATGGGCATCGCCACAGCATTGATCGGCATTCTCCCTTCGTTTTCAACTATTGGCTGGTGGGCTCCAATTTTGCTTGTGATGCTGCGAGCTATTCAGGGATTTGCTGTTGGCGGAGAATGGGGAGGCGCTGCGTTACTGTCCGTTGAGAGCGCGCCAAAAAACAAAAAAGCCTTTTACAGTAGCGGCGTGCAGGTTGGTTACGGAGTAGGTCTACTCCTTTCAACCGGACTGGTTTCATTGATCAGTATGACGACAACTGACGAGCAATTTTTGAGCTGGGGTTGGCGCATTCCTTTCCTGTTTAGCATCGTACTGGTGCTGGGTGCATTGTGGGTGCGCAATGGCATGGAGGAGTCCGCTGAATTTGAACAACAGCAGCATAATCAAGCGGCGGTGCAAAAACGCATCCCGGTTATCGAAGCTCTGTTACGACATCCCGGTGCTTTCCTTAAGATTATTGCACTGCGACTGTGCGAGTTGCTGACGATGTATATCGTTACCGCCTTTGCACTTAACTATTCGACCCAGAATATGGGGCTGCCGCGCGAATTATTCCTCAATATTGGTTTGCTGGTGGGTGGATTAAGCTGCCTGACAATTCCCTGTTTTGCCTGGCTTGCCGATCGTTTTGGTCGCCGTAGGGTTTATATCACCGGCGCAATAATCGGAACGTTAAGCGCATTTCCTTTTTTTATAGCGCTTGAGGCACAGTCCATTTTCTGGATCGTTTTCTTCTCCATTATGCTGGCGAACATTGCGCATGACATGGTGGTTTGCGTGCAACAGCCGATGTTCACCGAGATGTTTGGTGCCAGTTATCGCTACAGCGGCGCTGGCGTCGGATATCAGGTTGCCAGCGTGGTAGGCGGTGGATTTACACCTTTTATTGCTGCTGCTCTGATTACTTATTTTGCAGGAGACTGGCATAGCGTCGCCATTTATTTGCTGGCAGGCTGCCTGATTTCCGCAATAACTGCGTTGTTAATGAAAGACAATCAACACGCTTGATAGCCTGGCGAAGATCGTCTGATCTTCGCCTTACACTTTTGTTTCACATTCCTGTGACATACTATCGGAAATGCGGTAATTGTATGGAACAGGAGAGACGTATGAATAATAAGGGCTCCGGTCTGACCCCTGCTCAGGCACTGGATAAACTTGACGCGCTATATGAAAAATCTGTAGTCGCTTTACGCAACGCCATTGGCAAATATATTAAAAGTGGCGAACTGCCTGATGAAAACGCCCGAAAACACGGTCTTTTTGTCTATCCATCGCTGACCGTGACCTGGGACGGTAGCGCAACAAACCCTCCCAAAACACGCGCGTTTGGTCGTTTTACTCACGCTGGCAGCTACACGACCACCATCACCCGCCCTGCTCTCTTTCGTTCATATCTTAATGAACAATTAACTCTGCTGTACCAGGATTATGGTGCACATATTTCCGTGCAACCGTCAGAGCATGAAATTCCTTATCCCTATGTCATCGACGGCTCAGAGCTGACGCTTGATCGCTCAATGAGCGCCGGATTAACTCGTTATTTCCCGACAACCGAACTGGCACAAATTGGCGATGAAACGGCAGACGGCATTTATCATCCAACGGAATTCTCCCCGCTATCGCATTTTGATGCACGCCGGGTAGATTTTTCCCTCGCACGGTTACGCCATTATACGGGTACGCCAGTCGAACATTTTCAGCCGTTCGTCTTGTTTACCAACTACACACGTTATGTGGATGAATTCGTACGTTGGGGGTGCAGCCAGATCCTTGATCCTCATAGCCCCTACATTGCCCTTTCTTGTGCTGGCGGGAACTGGATCACCGCTGAAACCGAAGCACCGGAAGAAGCAATTTCCGACCTCGCATGGAAAAAACACCAGATGCCCGCATGGCATTTAATCACTACCGATGGTCAGGGTATTACTCTGGTGAATATTGGTGTGGGGCCGTCAAATGCCAAAACTATCTGCGATCATCTGGCGGTGCTGCGCCCAGATGTCTGGTTGATGATTGGTCACTGCGGAGGATTACGTGAAAGCCAGGCTATTGGAGATTACGTACTTGCGCATGCTTATTTACGCGATGACCACGTTCTTGATGCGGTTCTGCCTCCCGATATTCCTATTCCGAGCATTGCTGAAGTACAACGTGCACTTTATGACGCCACCAAACTCGTCAGCGGCAGGCCGGGTGAGGAAGTTAAACAGCGGCTACGCACTGGAACTGTAGTAACCACTGATGACAGGAACTGGGAGCTACGCTACTCAGCTTCTGCACTGCGTTTTAATTTAAGTCGGGCCGTGGCAATTGATATGGAAAGTGCCACCATTGCAGCACAAGGATATCGTTTCCGCGTACCATACGGGACGCTACTGTGTGTTTCAGATAAACCGTTGCATGGTGAGATTAAACTTCCCGGTCAGGCTAACCGTTTTTATGAAGGCGCAATTTCCGAGCACCTGCAAATTGGCATTCGGGCGATAGACTTGCTGCGCGCAGAAGGCGACCGACTGCATTCGCGTAAACTGCGGACCTTTAATGAACCACCGTTCCGATAATGAGTTCAGATCCTTTGCGTCAGGGAAAGATGTGAAGGATTTGATTAAGTAACAAAGCAAAAAGCCCGCTATAAAAGCGGGCTTTTCAGAAATTTGGCTCCTCTGACTGGACTCGAACCAGTGACATACGGATTAACAGTCCGCCGTTCTACCGACTGAACTACAGAGGAATCGCGAGAACGGGGCGAATATTAACGATGCCCATCCACAATGTCAAAGCCTGTTTTTTAATTTTGAATTCGTTTGCTGAAATAATCTGCGCTTTGTCGTTTATTCCGACACATCTGGCTTTTTTTCATACTATTTATGCTCAGGACGAGGGTATTTCCATAACCATCGCCCTGTCACCATTCGCCAGTAAAACAGCACCGCCCGCACGGCCCAGTCGGCAAACATCCCCATCCAAACGCCAACCACGCCCCAGCCAAGCATAATTCCCAGCACATAACCGACTACCACCCGGCATCCCCACATGCTCAGCATAGAAACCCACATGGCGTAGCGAGCATCTCGAGCACCTTTAAAACCAGCAGGTAGTACCCAGGAGGCGGACCAAATCGGCATAAATAAAGCATTCAACCAAATCAGAATCACAACGACATGTTTAACCTGCGGATCCTGGGTATAAAACGACGCCATAATCCCGGCAAAGGGGGCGGTTAACCAGGCTATTGCCGTTAATCCAATAGTGGACAGCCAGAAAACATGCCTCAATTGAATTTCTGCTTGTGCTATCTGCCCTACCCCCAACCTTCGACCCGTAATGATTGTAGAAGCAGATCCAAGTGCACTTCCTGGTAAATTGATAAGAGCCGCAATCGAAAAAGCGATAAAATTCCCGGCAATAACACTCGTCCCCATCCCGGCAACGAACATTTGTGTTAATAACCGGCCACTGGTAAATAATACGGATTCCACACTTGCAGGAATACCAATCCCCATGACTTCCCAGATAATGCTGAAATTCAATGGCTTAAAATAGCTCTTTAACGAGATCCGTAACGCAGGATTAAAACCAATCGCCAGGACCCACAAAATGGCGACTGCGCCAATATAACGGGAAATAGTTAATCCCAGCCCTGCCCCGACAAACCCTAACCCCTGCCAGGAGAAAAGACCGTAAATCAATATGCCGCTAATGATGATATTAAGGATATTCAAACTACCATTTATAAGAAGCGGTATTTTCGTATTCCCTGCGCCGCGAAGTGCTCCGCTGCCAATCAAGGTGATTGCCGCCGCAGGGTAACTGATGACGGTCAGTTCCAGATAAGTCAGCGCCAGTGCTTTTACCTCCGGCGTGGCCTCACCTGCAACAAAATCGATAATTTGCTCACCAAAATGATGAATAAGCGCTGCCAACAGTACGGCAAACAATGTCATGATCACTAATGACTGCCGTGTCGCTACCCTCGCTCGCCGTCGATCACGCTTACCGAGACTAAATGCCACAACGACTGTAGTACCAAGGTCGATAGCTGCAAAAAAAGCCATAATGACCATATTAAAACTGTCCGCCAACCCAACGCCTGCCATCGCATCTTTTCCCAGCCAACTGACCAGAAACGTGCTCAGTACGCCCATCAACAGGACACAGGCATTCTCCATAAAGATAGGAACAGCAAGCGGGGTTATCTCACGCCAGAACAACACCTTGTAGCTCTTACGTTTTGCGTGCCAGCGAGTGCCATGAACAATCTGGCGTAAAGCTGAGGAGATATTCAAAACTGACCTTAATTGCAGAAAGTGAAACCACATTTCAAATAATGAGGGAGAATCAGCAAAGCTGCAAAGATTTTCGCCAGCAAATTGTCTGCAAATGCAACAAACTGTTGATAGAAACGGCAAACGGTTGAGAAATTTAAAAATCAGGTTTGACAAAAGATTTTTCGCCGTTAAGATGTGCCTCAACAGCGATTCCTCTGTAGTTCAGTCGGTAGAACGGCGGACTGTTAATCCGTATGTCACTGGTTCGAGTCCAGTCAGAGGAGCCAAATTTCTGAAAAGCCCGCTTTATAGCGGGATTTTTGCTATATCTGATAATCAATTTCCTCTTCACTATTTTCCATCACCTGTCGCTTAATATCCTCAACCGACAGTCCTGCATTGCACAGTTCCAGAAAACGCCAGACATAGTTACGCTGCAATTGGCCTCGTTTTAGTCCCAACCAGACGGTATTAGCATCGAAAAGATGGCGCGTTTCCAGACGGATTAAATTCTCTTCCTCTTGTTCGCCACTGGATTGTTCGGCGACCAATCCTATCCCCAGGCCAAGAGCTACGTAGGTTTTGATAACATCAGAATCCTGCGCACTCAATACAATATCTGCCAGCAAACCTTTGCGGACAAATGCGTCATCAATCCGCGAGCGACCAGTAATCCCCTGTCGGTAAGTGATCAACGGCCACTTCGCTATTGATTCCAGCGTCAATGGCGTAATTTTTGTTAAGGGATGACTATCTGGAACGAGCAAACTATGATGCCAACGAAACCATGGGAAGGCGACGAGTTGCGGATCATTGCTCAGACGCTCACTGGCGATGCCAATATCGGCACCGCCATTTTGCAGCAACGTCGCAATTTCCTGTGGTGTTCCCTGGATAAGCTCAAGCCGCACTTCCGGGAAAAGTTCGCGAAAGGCTTTAATGACCTTTGGCAAGCTGTAGCGTGCCTGAGTATGCGTCGTTGCGATAGTGAGAACACCAGATGCATTGTTGGTAAAGAGATCGGCAAGTCGACGAACATTACTGGCTTCATTCAGAATGCGTTCTGCAATTACCAGCAATGCTTTGCCCGGTTCAGTCATACCAAGCAGTCGTTTTCCCCGACGAACGAATATTTCTATACCAAGCTCATCCTCCAGCTCTCGAATATGACGGCTGACACCTGACTGTGAGGTAAAAAGCATATTCGCAACCTCTGTCAGGTTGTAATCCTGACGTGCAGCCTCGCGGATTATCTTTAGTTGTTGGAAATTCACGGTAAACTCCGGGCAGATCAGACATTCCGCTATTGTTAAAGTCTAACGCCCGGCATAACAAATAATAAAAACCCGCATCTTATTCCATCCAGATATAACGTTTAGCTAACCAATTGCCATTGTCTTTTTTCCATGACTGGAGGACTGATCACTGACAATAACAGCTCTTTCACTGCTTGTGCCTGTGGCGACAGTTTTGCTCTGGCTGGTAAATTTAATGACAAGGAAAGACTCATTGACGGTGTGGTAATACGTGACATCCATCCGTTAACTGCGTCACATAACGAGCGCGCGGCTGATTCGGGTAACACTGCAACCCCCATGCCGCTGGCAATCGCTGCGGTAAGCGTGGCGATAGACTCAATTTCACCGATGACTTTTGCCGTGAGTCGCCGTAAAGAAAAAGCCTCATCAACGCGGAGTCTTACGGCACTGTAATCGCTGGGAAGAAAGAGATTCATTTGCGCTATAGCATTAACATCAACGCTTTGCCCTGGAAAATCCTGAGTTCCGACAAGAAAAAGATCTTCTTTTAACAAAGCCTGGCTGGATACGCCTGCCACAGGGGAATGCTCGTAAATTACCGCCATATCAAGCTGGCTATTTATAAGTTTATCGTTAAGAACAGCGCCGCTGTTTTCATGTAGATAGATAATCACTTCCGGAAATTCGGCTCGTACCGCCTGTAATAAGGGCATGGTGATAGACGACGCGGCAGTTCCTGGCGCAAAGCCAATTGAGACTTGACCCGATAATGTCTGACCTACGTTATGAACTGCCAGTTGGGCCTGTTCACACTGACGTAAAATTGCCCGCGCATGGGTATAGAGAATTTTTCCGGCATCTGTTGGAGTAACGCCACGTTTAGTGCGAATCAAAAGTTGTTGATCCAGCTCGCCTTCCAGTGTGGCGACCTGCTGACTGAGCGCAGGCTGCGCGATATGTAACACTTCAGCAGCCTGGGTCAGGCTACCAATGTCTACAATTTTTACGAAGTATTTCAGGCGTCTGAAGTTCATGTTGCCTCCGGTTTTTAAGAATCGGCCCAAGTGCCGGTATTACTCACAACCAGATTGCAAGATGCTTGCCAGTTTAAGTTTGGCGCTAATGCGAAAGCTAATCGCCTTTCAAATAAGAGATTATGATTGTTTTGTCCTTTCGTCCGGGTTACAGAACGAGCGTTCATTGCCCCATAAAAGGATGGCATGCACTACAATGGAACATTACAAAAAAGATTGAATGTTCATCGCTTTGTCGAAATTGCCAGCAAACGAACAAAAAAATGCATTTCCCCCTTTGACATCGCGGAACGCTGCCATTAATATGCGCCCCGTTCACACGATTCCTCTGTAGTTCA
>NZ_VATL01000059.1:0-15150 GCF_005781065.1 Escherichia sp. E1130 | reverse complement strand
TTCTCACTGTACGCTTACCAACAGAGCTCCTTCTAAATTAGACGGAGCTCTAAGCTAGCGATCCCGGAACCAGAATCACAGGCGGCAGTGGCTTTACGCTTACGGAATAAGGAACTGGCAGCCTGAGTTCCCAACTAAAATGCTCTCCCGGAAAACCGGGGCGGTTCAACCACGCTCTGAATTGAAATCTCGACCACTATTAAAACTGGCTTGCAAAATCTTATCATTTCTATGTATATATTCTAATTTAACTCGATAGTAAATTTCGTCATCAAGTTCTATTTTATCAACCGACTTGATACGGTAAACATACCCAGGGGGAATAATGCCCTCTTTTGCTGCCATCACTTCAGCCTGGACACCAGGACCAAGATGTCCATAACTATTTCTAATAATGGTATAAAAATCGCGAGTGGGTGTGACTTTCTTGACGACACCAGATTCCACATTTTTCATTTCGTAAATAACTTTAACTGGATGAACTCGAGTTTCAGCATTCTCAGAAAAATGACTGGCAACATATTGTGAATCCGAGAACGATGTAAACTGATGAGATTGTAATAAATTTCCTTTTTTCATTTTTCCAGCATAACGTGAAGACACTGCATTACCGTGATAAAAGCGTTTTTCGCTTCCGATTGTTAATCTCTCCATTGATTCAACGGTGCCCAGCTCATCAGAGATGATGCTCGAATCAATGTCAGTAGGTACCGCGCTCTTACCTCTAAGAAAGTTTTCTTTTACCGCCGGATTATGATACGCACCTTCTGAAATATTTTTATGAATTCTTGCTTTTTCAGCAAGGCTTAGGTTAGCATTTTCCATATAACGCTCAGGTGCAGGGTAGGTTTCAACACCATTATAGATGGCGTTGAACGCCTCTGGGTTTTGTAAATCATGCACTGATTGCGCATAGATCTTGATAGGACGCCCATCTTGATTATAAGGCTCATTATTAGTCCATGTAATATCATTTTCCAGGTCAATTGTGGTAGCGGTGCCACGCGTTGTCAGCCAGCTATTATTAACCCCTACAACCTTCTTATTACCAACACTGACCATTGCATGTTTTAATTCCTCCACATCACCGGAATTAATTTCCGTAAATGCCACACGCGCCCCCGCAGGTATTTGTGTCAACTTTTCTGCAGAAGTAATACGCAGCGGGTCTTTACCCAGATAATTGGTAAATTGAGTGCCTCTGGTCGTAGATTTTAAGGTTTTACTTAAATCTTTACTGATAGCCTTTGCTTTCCTTTGTATGTCAATAACAAAATTCCAACAAATTGAGCGATCAATGTTCTTTATATTATTACCCTCAGCATAAAAATTTGCCATATCAGCCACTTTTTGAGATCCTATGGTACATGTTGTGCCGAAGGGAGCACGCGTTAGTTTACAATTTTCGATGATTTGCGAAGCTTCAGACATCTCAGCATCCTCTTCTATTTGCCCGATGGCTTTCTCATAGCGTTCTTTCTCTGGCATCCCAGGGAAAAAATCTATCGATGCCATTAACATATTAATGGCTAAGGTATCAATAAAGCCGGACCAGGCTTCCATGGCTTCCTTTGGTCTTGATTTCTTACTTTGGTAATCTTCCCAGCTTGACATAACTCCTAAGCCTAACGAACTGACATTGAGCACGCGCGCAGTTACATTAGCTATACCATTCACAATTTCCACTGCGGCTCCTCGCAGGGCTAACATTTCAACTGCCAACGGTTCAAGGACAGGAATTGCAAAAGTAAGCAGGGTAAACTCAGTCAATAAATCATCATAAATACGCTTTCTTTTTTTAGCATCCAGCTCTTTTTGTGATTCGAAAATATAAGCAATCATATCAAGCCGACTCTGCTTATGTGCAGCCATCAAATCATCAAGTGGATTGCTGCTTATATTAATATAGAATCTATCCCAAACATCCTTTTTCTGATTTAGTGTTAGTATATATGTCACTTGAGATCTCGAATTAGGGTTACTGACTCGTCTAAATTTTGACAAACTATTTTCTGAAAAGAAATGTTTAAGAAAGTCGATATCATCATCATCAACCCGGTAATAATCATTCTGGGGATACAATATTATTTCCTTTTGTAAGGGTACTCCTGATCCAAGAGAAAGTGCAAGGTAATAGTTAGACTCCGTGGAAGGAATAATTATCAATCTATCTCCAGTATCCAGTCCATTTACATAGTTTTTATGCTGAAGTAAATTAACATTGCGTTCCCCTGCTCTAATTTCCTTTGCAAATTTAGTGTATTGAGTTTTTCTTTTGGCAGGAATGGATAATCCTTCGACATAATCACCAGCAATCACTTTATCAAGTGCATTAGCAAGATAAATATCCATCAACAAATTACTGTAAACGCGAAATCTATTATCTTTGAAAGCTTTATTAATGTATTTATCCCCCTCTATTCTTAAATAGGAGTCGTTATTAACCAGGCTCAATACATGTCGGGGGATATCACTATTAGAGAAGTTCTCAAACTGAAACTCACGGAGTTCATAAGTACTACCAATAGCTGTTCCACTTCTGATTAGCGTTATCTTTTGCCCACCAGGTGCAACTCCACCATCTCGATTTTCAAAAAAGTCCCGACGTTTCAACAAAAACTCCCAAAACGTTTCTGTTACTGTTCTTTTTCTAGCATAAGAGTACTCACTTAAGTTCACGCGTAATTTATACTCATCATCACTATTCACCATAAATAAAGTTGAATAAGGAGATGGGAGCGGGCCTGTATGCTTTGACTCATAATAAGTATAAGTGAATTTTTCATCAAGTATGTCAACAACTTCTTCCTCAAAAGAGTCATCATACTTACAAAGAGTACCAACAAAACTTGAAATCTCCTTTTTAAAATCATCAATATAAGCACCAGGAGAGTTAGAAATGGCATCCTGAATTTTATTCATAACACTTTCTGCATATTGCAGATTCCCAATTACATGGTCAACTTTCAATGACTCCTGGGCAATATAATGTTGTTTGATGTATTTATCATTTTTCTGCTGCAACGTTTTTCTGATCCAAGGACTATTTTCCTTAACTTTATCCTTCGCCGTTTTTTCGTGCCATGTGACAATAGACCAGTCGGCGCTTTGAATGGCACTATTTTTTGGTGTGACAAAAAAATTATAGGTACTGTTATTTGGAGTGCTTGATGAATAAGGTTGAGATGTAAAATAGTTTTCTAATGGGACACTAACAATTCTAACTTTACTTTTCACGTCTAAAGGAGATGCGTCTATGTCAGCATTGATTTTATCATATATATTCTCCCTGTATCTATCTGGCGTGTTGTATTTAGTATCGGGTCTGTAATATTTCTCATACAACACCCTATTATTAACGCCAATTAGTTTAAGAAGAAGAAATTTATTCTTCGGGAATGTATTAAAGGATAGGGAGCTAAACGTACCTACTGCTTTTTCCTTACGCTCATCACCAATACCAAATCTCCATCCTGAGTATTTTTCCTGATGCTTATAGGCTCGAAGTCCACTGCCGCTATCATTTTCTGTCGCTTGTAATCGGTTTCTGAGTGCAGCAATAAAAAGGGGATTGGTGGACAAATCTGTAGAATCTTGTATCACATTACTGGTTTGAACAGTATTGCCATTACTTCCAATAGCATCGCTAGGTAATGACGGATTAGACTCGCTTCTTTTCACCACACGAGGCTTGGGTGTCGTAGATTGCGGCAATGTGTCTGCTTTTCCGTCCTCGAATAACACCTCCTCGACAGCTAATCTCACATCATAATGCTTAGCCTGTGTTGCAAAATTTTCACCAACTAATTCAACCAATTTTTTTGCGACCCGGGCAGTAAATTCGGAGTGATCAAATGCATTAAACTCAATAATGTTCTCTAGTTCTGCTTTGCGTTGTACATCCCGTTGATGGCGCCAGTACAATATTCCCGCAGTAATAGTACTAACAACGCCGGCTCCTGCAATAAACCCGCTGACAATATACTTATTTTGTGCAGACCCACGTGTTGATATCCCTTTTTGTTCATCTTCCGATTCTGTTTCCTGCTCACTCCTGCAAAGTGCAGATGATTCATCATGTTGTGCTTCAATATCATCAGAAAGTTCAGCTTCTGAGGACATTTTCGACATACCTATGTCGTCCACTTTTTGCTGGGGCTGTTTAATTTGATTATAGGTGTGTGCTGCCCATGCAGCTCCACCGACCATTGCAGTCAGCCCTCCACCTAATAACGCCACCGGCAACCAGCTTTCACTGCTATCTTTCAACCGGGCATCGACCTCCTGCAACTCAGCATCAAAGGTATACTTCCCCTGAAGTTCAGGATCAGCAGGTATGGGGTCTGTCGAAGTCGCGTTAAAATAATGCCTGAGATGGTGATACAGCCCGCTTCCTCCCGCCACAGCCAATGCCGGTAATACTGACAAATAACCTGAAGACGTCCCGGACATTTCCTCCTGGGGTAACAAGGTGCTGTTGTCGCTATTCGAAAGTGCCGACAGCATATTTCCAGTAGCATTCGCTTGTACTATCTGGTTAAGAAAGATAAGTGTGCCCAGCGGAAGTGCGACTCTTTTCGCCGATCCAACTGTTTGATTAACCCAGTGAGAAAGCTTGCGCCCCTGGGTTGCCGACGTTGCCAGAGCCCCCCACATGGCATCAGCTGAAGGTTCCCCGGCTGACCGAGGGTCATTTGCCGCAAGGCCCGCAAAGTTTTTGAATCCTGCAACTTTGAGCAGATTCATAAGCCAGTGCTGCTGATAACCGCCGATCCATAGCATGATCTTTTTCAACAGAAGATCTTCATCCTGGCCAGCTTCAGCCATCATCTGGCGGCTCCAGCTTAACCAGCTCTGGTTTGCTGACAGTTCGGGCAATTGCTCCCGCCTGCGTGAAATTTTCATCAATACCGGTAACCAGTCACACAGCTCCAGTATCCATGGAAGCCAGTTTTCTGGCATATTCATCATCAGTTTAAGGAGCGATTTTTTTAAATTTGTATCAACATCTCTGTGTTGATAATTCTGCCACAGGCGAAACAGTATTATTCCCTTTAACAATATTCCTGCGATCCACCAAACGTTACCCTCCTGTTTTGCCGTCAGTTGACTGAGCTGCATCAGCAGCTGATCGTGATCATGGCTTAAATGCCACTCACCGATCGCCTTCACTGCATCCTGTATCCATTGTTGATTCTCAAGATACTGACTAAGATCGATCCCCGTCATCACGCTTGCCAAATCAACCAACAGTGATTTTCCCTCCTGCACCCGCTGCATATCTTGCTGCAGCAAATCGGCCAGACTTGTCCCTTCGTGATACTGCTTAATCAGAGCAGCTAAGCGCGACAATTTTTCTGCATTGCCCCCCTTTCCCGCCAGTAACAAACCACTACCGGCCGTCACTGCTTTCCAGACCAGATTCTGAGCGTTTTTCTCACCGGCAGTCATCAGTAAAAATTCACTCCAACTCAGATCCCGCCTAAACAACCTAATTGCGGTGCGTAGCGTAGCGGACATTGCACTATCGGGCTGGAACCACTCACTGCTGGTTGTCTGATAGGCTGCCAGCCATTTTTCACTTTGCGTTCCCGTCGTTTTTGCTCGAAGCTGCGCAATCCTTTTTTGGTCAGTCAGTGTTTCTAAGGACTTCATCGCTGTGATAGGATCTGGCGATACCCCTACTTCGGCCCTGAACCACGCGTTTATTTCATGCGCAGCCTGCCATTCGCTTAAAAAACGTTGAGTATCAAGAGAAAAGTCGGGTTTTATTTTATTCAATAATTCCGCTTTTTCTTCATCATATTGGGTGAAAAAATAGATTACATTACTTACCCGCCCGCCAAACGTGTGGCTGTTATTTATCTTATCTACGATAACAATCAAATTTTTATAGTCCGAGAGATAACCCCCCATTTTACTCAACACCCGTTTCACTTCACGAAACAGGTTTTCAAACGAGTCTACTAACTGACTAAACCAGCTAGGTAGCAGATCCTGTCGCTCTTCGTAAAGAGCACTGATTATATCGCCTATGCTGGTTGATGGTTTAGTCGTTTGTTGATCGTAAAAATTAATCCATGGCAAAGCGGCATTAATTACTGATGCCCATTCCGTTGCCTGCGTTCGATTCCACTCAGTAATAATCAGGTCTTCGCGCAGAAGAATAATAATCTGTGGTAACGCCCGTAACAATATTTTCACTGGCTGTTTCCTGATATGTTTCAGATCATTCCAGATGAGAATTAACTTTATAAGCAACAGCAGGTATTTGTTAATCTTCTGACCTTGGAATTTCGGTTCATTACTAAAAAATGAGGAAAATTCCGAATCATTAGACAACGTATAAAAAACATTACTTCCCGAGCCGGGCGCATCAATATCAGATAAAAAAATCACACCTGCCTTATAAAAAAAACGTTCAAGAACAGCAGCCTTACCATATCTTTCTGTTATTTTTGCTTTGAGAAACTCAAAAAGTTGCTTACCGAGAGTTGCCAACAGATTGCCAAGCCCGTCTGTTATTATCTGAGAAAAAAGACTGTGCTCACTGTAAGCATGCAAATCTATTACTGGATAACTGGTATTTATCGGATAAAATGAGAGGTTTGTATCATCTTCACTTTTAACATCAAACGCAAATTTGTAATCAAAATTCTCATCTTTTTTTTTACCCAATGAAACGTCATCATACCCCATTTAATCAACTCCAAATAAAGTAGGCTTAATATGAAAATAAGATAATTAAAAAGTAAGCGTTCAGCCAACTCACATTGTCTAAAACACGCACACCTTACAACGTGACCGCACATTCTTCTCTTTGTAAGGTCTCGTTAACCTAACGCACCCGGGAGCAGAATCACAGGCAGCAGTGGCTTGGCACTTACCCTCATATACAGTCGAGAAAAGATGAATCGCTTCCGCCGGATACTGATCCGCTGGGAGAAGAAAGTCGAAAGCTATGAGGCAATGCTCATTTTTCATGCGGCATTACTGTCTGGAACAAAATCCTATTGGGATAGGTTCTTAGGCACGGAACCGTCTAGGAAACCCGGGTCTATTCAGAGCCAATCAGTGTCTGAAAATTCAACGTCAAGGTTACCTTTTATCGAGCTCCATGGCCGACCAAAAATATTCCACCTCAACACACCTTTTGAGGGAATAAAATTCTGTCCCGATTTAATTTCAGGTGCAATCATGAGTAATCCATTAGGCGCTGCAATATAGCCAAACCTGATCCCTTTAGCGTTTAACGCGGTCTTTAATTGCAACAAATAGGCACCGTTGCCCACATTACATGCATCAACCCTTAATACCCCGACCTCCCTCAAGCCAGCATCCCATAATTTGTCGACCAGCTCCTTTGCCGTGATGTTATTCAGGCCGGCAACCGGTCCATTTCGGTTGCCGTGCGCCGAAACATCCAGCCTTGAATTTTTATCAAGAGAGCTCAGTGAGCCACCATCAATTACATTGAATGGCGCGCTTCTCCTGTGGGCCAGAGGATCTTGTGCCACATCGGCAAAAAAGTTCTCCTGGGGGATACCTCTTGTTGCCCGGGAACTTCTGGCATGACGTTCTAACAGATCCGGGCTAGAGTCTTCATTCGTTCCTATCTTATAGATAAAATTCTTCTCGGGTGTATTTCGCCAAGTCTGATCGCCAGGTGGGATGCTCGTGCTTCCCCCTACGCCGCCGGGCAAACCGGTGTCATTATGAAGTTCCCACCCCGTGCCTTGGGCGTTACGGCGAACCGGCTCATGGTATCCGGTGTTATAGTTTCTATTCTCATCAACTAACCGTATCGTGCCCTGCTTACGGCCCAAGTGGTCATCAAATTTCACCCGGTAAAACACGCCATCTTCCTGAATAAAATACTGCATCCCCACCCCGCCGGGCTGGGTAACCGAATACACGCCGTTTGCGTCCGGCACCTGCTGGCCTAACCCCAGGTACGACGCGTCGCGTGCCGTGTATTTACTGAAATCAACCGGTTTTGACCAGCTCCCCGGCGCAGCAAATCTTTTGGCGTCTTTGGCAAATTCAAGCACGCTGGCGGCCCTCCAAGCACTGTGAAGCAGGGGCCCCGCCACTCCCAGTATCGCATCGCCATACATACTAATCTCACCCTGCCGGGCATCATTTTCAGCCTTCATGCGATCTGTGCTACGGTCAGCACGGGATGCGGCCTCGCGCGCCCCACTCACCGACTCTCTGTCCGCAAGTACTATCAGCCCGCCGAGCATTATCATCTCCGGCGCCGTGGCCGCAAACGTCATTGCGCCTAAGGTGAATTTCAGAAGCCCTAGTCCGAACTCACGCCTGTCATTTGCCTGTTTCGCCAGGGATTCTTCGCTGGAGTAAATCATCCCGTCCAGCTCTGACCGGGCGCGAGTGATATTCGCCGCCATGACGGTGGTATGAGAGGCACCCTCAGGTACAGTGAAGGCACCACCTGCCGCCGAGAAGGTCAAACGGGTTGTTTTAAGATGGCTGCGAGTCTGCGTGCCCTGGGACGTTGTTACCGTTTCGGAGTACCACGGCAGAACCGCGTCATCGGTGACCGTTCCGCTGTCCACTTCCGCCACGTGCTCTTTTATCAGCGCCGTCAGGTAACTGTCGGAAGCGCACGCGTTGAAGAGGAACATTTCCCCTTTGTGCAGGGAGATGATAACCCTGAAGTCCCCCTGCCCGATGGCAACCAACCCGGGTACCGTTTTACCGTCAAAAATAACGGCCTGCAGGCTTGAACCACCTTTGGCCGACTCTCTGAGGTAATGCATAATTATCTCTTCGTAAACCGGATCCTGATCGGCCAGCTTATCTGCCTCACGCACTATAACCGACAGTACTTGAGCGCTCGTCGCCTTTTCAAATGCAGCGCCGACGCCCGGCCGGTTGGCAATCTGATTAAACGCCTCCGTCGCTTTACTCTGGACGCCATCCGCGATGGCGAGATCCCCCGTCATGTCCGCTGCGCTGCGGTGATGCTGGTTTAAGTAATTCGCGATGGCAGGGTTCGCCTCAAAGCCATAGTGGATATTGCTGATGCTGACGCCCTCGGGCGTGCTGTCTATTTTTCGGGCAAACTCCCCCAGTAACACATCCCTCAGCGTCATCTGCTCTAACCCGCTAACGAATTCCTCTCCGGAGCTGCTGTAGGCATTACGCCAGGTAATGGTGATGACGTTATCCAGATCGTCCTTATTGATGTTCAGACCCAGATCGTTCGCACTTTTCACTATCCAATCGTCTGCGCTACTGGAGGCGCTTTCCAGCAACGGAGGAGTACCCTGTACCGCCTCCGTTTCATCCGGGGCTGCAGCCACCGGTGCCTTCGGTTTGGTATTCTTCCTCAGGTGGGAATATTTGCTTAAATACGCCGCCTCAGCCCGCATCTCCTCCAGTTCTGCCGACAGTTTGTCCCGGTTTGCAGCCACGGCCACGTCGTCGTCCGTCACCGGTGTAACGTCCTGCAGCATCTCCTGAGACGATGTCACCTTGGTATCCGAGGAGACATTTAAATCCGAGCGCGCCTTATTCAGCTGGTCGTATAGGGTCATCCTGCGGACATAAGTGGCATCCTCATTGCGTGTTTCCAGCACTGCTTTAACGGAATTATCGTGTTCACGAAGGAGATTCTCGTACAGAGCGAATGAGTGCGGCTCCTGGGCCTGCGTCCTGAACCCGGGATCTATTTTCAGCTTCCATAAAAAGGCAACGGTGATGTCAAAATGATACTGCTGCAGCCCGGAAAGTTGGCCGTACCACTGGCGACTCGCCGCCAGAAGGCGCTTTTCGTCGCGCTCGCCGACGGTCACCCCCGTCAGACTGGCCAGTTGGGGGTATTTTTGCAGGAAGAACCGGAAAGCATCACCCTCACTCTGCATCAGCGTCCCAAGAGGGGTTGACGGCGTGGATGCATTAACCGGGACAAATGCCAGCAACTCCGTCATAAACTCTGACGTCTCGCCTTCCCGCGCTTTCGACTCATCAGCCTCAATATGCAGGTCAGCCTGTAGCTGCGGGGTATGCTCTGTCGGCTGCGGGGCGAGTTGTGAGGTTTCGGGTACCAGCATCCATGAAAAGCGGGAATTGCTATAGCCCCTCTCGCGGCTTTTGTTTTCGTTCATATACACAGCGTTAAAATGGGATTTTTGCACGCCAGCCCATGTTATTACGTGTCCCCCGGACTCCCAAACCTGATAATCCACCCTGAAAATGCCATTCAGATCTGGGTCACCACTAATGATACTATTCAGCTCTGTCGCATAAGCGTAATGCCAGTGTCTGGTGCCCCTTGTGTTCGGCGTGATAAAACCTCTTTTAACCACGGTTCTACTCTTGCCGTTTTCCATGATTTCATAGCTGAATGCGTAGCCGATTTTTGTTGCAGGGGGCAGATCAAAACGGGACAAATTAAGCGTGTTCAACGGCCGCCAGCCTTGATGAGTTCTGACTCTGTTGTTTCGCTGCACACCGGTATGTACAGACATTTTATCGTTATCCCAGGGGGCCTCCGGAACGGCGCTCTGCCCGGCAGGCCCTTCGGCGATCCTCCACGTAAAGGTGGGAGCGCTAACCTGTGATGCTGTGGATGCATATACGGCGTTGTAGTGCGAGTGGCCACTAACATAGCTCAGATTGTCCCTATCCCCTCGGTATTGGACGTCAAACACCCCGTTCAGGTCGTCGTCCTCATATATGATACGATTTATCTGCTGGCTGAAGTAGCCGTGCCACGTGCGGTTACCGCGCTGGCCAGCCGGCACGCGGACACTGCCGTTCCTGGTTACTGTCTGGCCGTTACGCACGTAGCTGAAGGTGTACTCAAGCCGCTTACCGGCGGGAAAATCAAAATCTGCACCGTCAATTGTCGTCACCGGCCTCCAACTGCCGCGCTCCCCGACATGCGGGCTGGAGCTATTCACACCGCTGTGGATGCCCGTGTCCTGATCCGTAAAGCCTGCGGGCTGTGTAGATGTTTGACTTGTCTGCATGCCATAACTTGATTGCTGTTGAGCAGTTGTACGGTAGCTCCCTCCTGCATAAAGGCGCCCCTCTGCACTACCCTCTCCCGGCGCCAACGATGCCCCCATAATCGTATCGCTCAGCCTCATCGCCTCTGTCAGCGCGCTCTCGCTCTCCTCCCCGATGCCCAGCAGTTTACACACAGCCCTCACCACCCGCGACAACAGACTTCCCCCCCCGACAGTGATGCTTTTCAGGTGCGCAATAAATTCATCGTTACCCGAGTACAGCCCAGCCACAAACTCATTCAGATCACCCAGATAATATTTCACAATCGGGTCATTACCCGTGTAGGCGGCAGCGGCTTTCAGGCACAGGTCGTTGAGTTTATTAATATTCTCCTGCAGGCCTAGGCGCGGCCCATGCAACAGCTGATGGGCCGTCATGGCGTGCGCTATTTCATGCAGTATTTCTCCATCCGTGGCGTCGGCGCTCAGCCGTATATTGCGTTCTTTTAGGTCGTAGTGGCTGCGGATACACTGGTTCGACCGTAAAATAACAATATCCGAGTCTTTTCTAGCGTTGTCCCTAAGACGCCTCGCCAGCCCGGCCAGTCTGTGATTATTGAGAGCGATACGATTCAGCTCGTCTATTGCGGTCAGCTTCTGGCTCATATTCTCTTCTTCCTGAGCCGTCAGGCTGCTTTCATCTCCGTAAAGCGACTCCATGATCTTCCTGAGCGCCGCCCGTGGCAGGGCAGAAACGCTCTCCCTTGTTGCCCAGTCAAGCAGCTGCCATGGAATTTCCCTTACCGTATCTTTCACTCTGTCGAGAGCGATGATGATGGGAGGCTTTCCGTCATCAAGCTCCAGTTGAACGGCTCTGAAACTGGCCAGCAGCGCGAGTCCCGGCACGGTTGAAATCAGCGTTTTGAGTCCCCCCTCCTTTACCATCCGTACCAGAAACTCACGGTGTGCACGACCGGCTCCACCCTGTCCCATCCGTATACCTTTGTTTCCCTTTCGGATGGTCTGGATGGTAATGACGGCAGTCATCGTGCCTCTTATCGTTGTCCGAAACACCAGTCGCACGGGCAGTGAAAACAGTTCAGGGATAATACTGGCGCCGCGAATGATGTGCCTGAAAAAGCCCCGACGTACCAGCTGCTTTAAGGCCCACTCTCTCGAACTGACATCCAGGCCTTTCATCCCCGCCAGAATTTGTGTCATCGTCGTCGGGTAAATGACGCCTCCCTTCGCCGCATTTTTCATCTCGTTCTCAAAATGCTGTAAAAAACTTACACCCTTTGAGTCGCTCTTCTTTGCAAGCAGGGGCGCATAATCCACCATGATACCGGTGGTGAGTGTATCAAAAATCTCCCCAGCATTTTTTCGCTCAGCCGGACTGAGCTCCTGCAAATATTCCTGCTTATATTCCTGGAGGGACTCAGCTAGTCCTTTGGCTATCATGGTGATCCGGTTAGCGTTACCCGCTGAACGTCCGGTATGCTTTGCCAGAGCGGCCTTCACGTCGGCATTGTATTGCCCCAGCTTCTTACGCCACGTCGTCAGACAGACCCGGAACTCACCGGGCGCAGCCAGCATATCGGCCGTTTGTTCGGTCATCGCATCCTCAATGTCACCCATGCCGCTGACCCAGCTTTCCATGGAAGTACGAAAATCCCTGACAGCATCCGGTAACGTCGAGCCCTCCGATTTTGTACTTAACATATCCCGTAGCGCATTCAAAAAATGCTGGCGCTCATTTTTTTCTGGCAGCGTCCGCATCTGTCCAAGGTTCTTCTGCAGGTCTGACTTTTTTTGCTCGATATTTTCCTGCCACACGGCCGGGGCGTTCCTGAGAGCACTGTCCAGCGTGGTGTCTGGCAGGACGTTGCCGGGCAGTTTCCCCACCACCTCTTTTCGTTCCATGGCCAGTTGCAGTGACAGGGAGTCCAGCTCCACGATGGCAACGTTACGCCGCAGGTGCTGTAGCCGGTCAGACAGAATGATGCAGACCCGGAGTATCGCCTCTTCCTGTTCCGGCATCATCGAGGCAAACTCGGCTTTGTATGTAATCTTGTTAGCCACTTTGATGACTTTATTCTTCGCCGCTTTTATCACCCCTGGTAAGGGGTCTGAGAAGAATACGCGGGCTTCTGTCTTCACTTCCTGCACTGCAACACGGAACGTTCCCGTGTCATCACCGTACTCCTGAAGCATGGCATCGGGGGGGAGGATTTTTTTCCCTCCGGCCAGCATACCGGCCAGTTTTTCCAGTTCGAAACTGACGATTTCAATCTTTTTCGCCAGAAGGTAGGCTCTCCTCTCAAGGCTATCGCCGGCGGGAGTATAAAGTCCCCTCTCTTTCCCCGTCATCCAGACAGTCTTTCTCAAATTTTTCGCTGATCCTTGCGTCAGCTGCATGGCCGTCTGAAGCTCCTTAGCGGATGTCAGCAGAGTCGGTACCAGCTTTTGGCGGACGCTCCGCTCTTCCCAACTCGCGAGATTCATTAAACTGTTCATCTTCAGCATGCTGGCAAGTTCCGGCTCCTTAACCATCAGCTCCTTTTTCTCCGGCTCGCTTTTTTTACTGAATTCCGCAATTGTTCTCAGACCGATTTTTTGTTCATCTGCTGTCACGGACAGCCCGATCCGTCGGGCTGTCCTTTCACGGTCCTCCCACAGTTTCCACGGAGTAAAGTGCGTCGGGTTATCCTTCACGGTGTCCAGAAGTCTGAATACGCCCGGAATATGCTGACACAACGCACTGGCATGCTGTCTGAGTTTATGGTACCGGATTTCCAGTGTGCTCATTTTGCCATTACCACTTTCCAGTCTGGAACGTTTCAGCATGGCAAGCTCTTTGTCAAGGTCGGGCAGCTGCTCCCCGAAGCAGGTGAAGAACGAGGGAAGAATGCGCGCCAGCTTTTCCAGCGGCGCGCCCAGCTCATTGTCGTGAGTGAGTATTTTCGACTGCAGATACTGGGGGATTTTTTCCTGGATCTCTGTATCTAGGCTGCTGATGTCCGGAATATCGATAAACTCGATATTTTTCCCTTCTTTCAGGTATTCCATTGCCCGGGGGAGCAGACCATCTAGAGCGAGGCGTATGTTTGTATTCAGGTCATCCGGCGACAGAGGAGTCCCTTTATCTGCGTCGCGTGCGTCATCAATGGTTCCGGCAATTGCATCAAACACAGGCTCGAAATCAGCCTCATGCTCAACGCTGTCATAACGGTCGTAATCATTAGATGCTTCATAAAAATCAACCATTGTTATACGTCTCCGGAGTGTCGTAAGAGGGCCGACCGGGGGATATTACGGCTACAGATTGCGGCCCATCTTGGCCATTTCCCGCCGTAAAGCCTTGTCTATATGCACCGCGCTCACGCTGTCCTCCTCTGCTGCCAGCCAGGCCGCCTGCAGGGCGATGTTACGAATATTGGCGCCGGTCAGCTGCACCTGCGCTAGGCGGGCAAGATCAACATCGTCGGCCAGCGGTTGCTCCGCCGGCCAGGCCTGGCGCCACATGCGTTCACGCAGAGCGGTATCGGGCCAGAGGAAGCGGGTAATAAAAGTAAAGCGCCGGGTGAACGCATCGTCAAGGTGACTGCGGTTATTGGTGGCGAGAATGACCAGGCTGGGGTGCCAGTAAAGGCATAATTGTGTTTATATCACTGCTTTTGAAAAGAGGCGCGAACAGTAGTTATGTTCTGCCTGGTAGCTGCATCGCGCCGGGAACGTTCGCCTGTTATGGCGAACTAACCATGCAGATTTAAGCAATCCCCTTCCCCCGTCCAGCAAAGCCTGTGAGTTCAACGGGTCGATGCAACGCTATCCTTGATCAAGGGGGACGTTGCCATGAAACGAAGAACTCGTATTTACTACACGCCAGAACAAAAGGCGATTATCTGGGACAGATACAAGCAAGGTGATTCTCTGCATGATATCGCCAGAATGTTCGACAGATACCATTCTTCTATTATGCCCACTATCCATCAGACTGGTGGATACCGTCCCCCTGTCCGAAAGCGGCACCGGTTAGCGCTTTCGCTTGATGAAAGAGAGGAGATATCCAGAGGGCTGGTAGCAAAACGAAGCATCAGGGACATCGCTGACAAATTATCAAGAGCTCCCTCAACGATTAGCCGCGAGATGTAAGCGTCGTCTGAGTACC
>NZ_VATL01000058.1:0-3611 GCF_005781065.1 Escherichia sp. E1130 | reverse complement strand
CTGTGGCAGCCCACCGTGGCCAGTGCGGCTCCTGGCTCCACCCCGACCCCTGACGATAAAATCGACTGTCATAAACATCCCTCCTCACTGACTCAGTTACTCGCACAAAAAAAAGCCGCCTTTCTGGATGACCCTCTGGGAACGGCACTTAACCTGTTAAATCCGGTCGGTATGCTGGAAACCGCCTTTCAGGGAGTGAATGCGGTTACTGGTAGTATCAGTAATCTGTTCAAAGGCGATGACGAGCCGCCCGCGGCGGAATATATCGCGGAAGGCGCGCGGGATGTGCGTATCAACAGCCAGCCGGCGGCACGCAGCGGGGCACGCTGCACCTGCGAGGCCAGGGTGGTGAATGAGCCGGGGGACGGGGAATTTGTATCACCGGATGTCCGCATTGGCGGTCCGTTACTGGTGGTCAGGGATATCAGAAGCGGCAAGTCGCAGATAACCCTGGTGGCAACCGTGGCGCTGATGTTACTTCGCCCGGGCAAAATGCTTTCTAAAATCGCCTGTTTTGCTGCCAGTATCGGAATGAGCATTCTGACGCAGAAGGCCACCACAGCCCTTCCGCATCCGGTCAATGCCGCCACCGGGGCCAAATACCTGGCCGATGACGATGACTTCGACTTCAGCCTGCCGGGCCACTTTCCGCTGGACTGGCAGCGCGTGTACAGCAGTCGTGACGAACGCACGGAAGGGATGTTTGGTCAGGGCTGGAGTGTGATGTATGAAGTGAGCCTCGTGCGCACGCCGGGTAACGCGGACGAAAACTGCATGACCTTTGTGTCGGGTATGGGGCGACGCCTGGATATGGAAGCCGTGCTGCCGGGGAGTGGCTTTTACAGCCCCGGCGAAGGACTGGCAGTACGGCGTGGTGAGCAGGGGCACTGGCTTATCAGCAGCGATGACGGACAGTTTTTTCTGTTTGAAGCCGACCCGCATCACCCGCAGCGCCAGCGGCTGAAAATGCTGGGCGACCGTAACAGCAACTGTCTGAATCTGTACTACGACGACCGGGGACGCATCACTGAAATCAGCGGCGAACAGCAGCGTCCGTGCATCCGTCTGTATTACGAACTGGCGGCGCATCCCCGGCGGGTGACACAGATTTATCAGCATTTCCCTGAGGCTGCTCCTTTACTGCTGCGTCGTTACAGCTATGACGAGGCCGGCCACCTGAACGGCGTGTACGACAGCACGGGGCACCTGCTGCGTGAGTTTGCTTACGACGAAAACCACTGCATGACGCTGCACCGCCAGCCCGGCGGCGAAGGATATTATTACCAGTGGGGCCGGTATGAAGGGCCGGATGATGCAGGCTGGCGCGTGACGGGCCACCATACTGACAGTGGCGCACAATACCGTCTGGACTGGCGGATGGCTGAACGTGTGGTATGCGTGACAGACGGGATGGGCCGGACCCGCTTTCATCAGTGGGATGCACAGAATCAGGTGACGGCGTACCAGGACGAAGCCGGGCAGGTGATGACGTTCCGCTGGAGCGACGAAGAACGACTGTTGCTGGGGATGACCGACGCTCAGGGCGGCAAATGGCGCTATGTGTATGACCGACTGGGGCATATCACGGAGACGCACGACCCGCTCGGGCGGGTGACACAGACACAGTGGCACCCGGTGTGGCACGAACCGGAAACGGAAGTGGATGCAGCGGGGAACAGCTGGCGCTGTGAGTACGATGAACGCGGCAATCTTCTTGCCGTGACCGATCCGCTGCAACAGAACACCCGGTATCAGTATGACCGCCACGGCCAGGTGGTACAGATAACCGATGCCCGTGGGGGGAATAAATACCTTCAGTGGAACGAAGACGGGCAGCTCATGCGACATACGGACTGTTCCGGCGCGCAGACGGCCTGGTTCTACGACGAACGCACGCGGCTGATACGGATGACTGACGCGCAGGGCCACAGCACCCGCTACGGGTATGACGACAGCGGTCACCTGGTGGAGGTGATACTGGCGGACGGCCGCACGGTGAATTACCAGTCGGACGCGGCGGGCAGGCTGGTGAAGTACACCAGCCCGATGGGGAGGATAACGCGCTGGCAACGCGACGGGCAGGGCCGGGTGCGCAGCCGGACGGACGCGACGGGACGCAGGACGGCGTTCGGGTACGACGCTTACGGGCGGCTGACCCGGCTGACAAACGAGAACGGAGAAAGCTATCAGTTCCGCCACGATGTGCTGGACCGTCTGGCGGAGCAGATAAACCCGGACGGTTGCCGCCAGGCGTACCGTTACAACGCGCTGAACGCGGTCACGGAAGTGGTGTTCACCGGGGACCGGGGCGGTGAAATCCGTCACCGGCTGGCGCGTGATGCGGTGGGCCGGCTCACGGCAAAGGAGACAGCCGACAGCCGTACGGAATACGTCTGTGATGCGGCAGACCAGCTACTGGAAATCCGCCGCCGGCGGTCGGATGCCGGGGAAACAGACGCACCGGAGATTATCCGTTTCAGTTACGACAGACTGGGGCGGATGCTGACTGAGGAGACGGCGCAGGGCGTCTTAACCCATCAGTACGATGAACTCAGCAACCGGACTGCCACCACCTTTCCGGACGGCAGAACGCAGCGCCATCTGTACTACGGGAGCGGCCATCTCCAGCAGATAAATCTGGACCGGGAGGTCATCAGCGAGTTCACACGTGACGCCCTGCACCGGGAGGTGCTCAGAAGTCAGGGGCGACTGAGCACGCGGCAGCTTTACGACCCCACCGGGCGGCTGAAGCGCAGGGAGACATACAGCGGGATGCGCGGGGTGGTACCGGAGACGTTCACGGACCGGCAGTACAGCTACAGCGGCGAGGATGAACTGCTGAAGACGCGGCACAGCCGGCGGGGGGAAACGGATTACTTCTATGACACCACGGGACGCATCACGGCGTGTCGTTCGGAGGATGAGGGGTATCTGGCGAGCTGGCAGTACGACGCGGCGGGAAACCTGCTGGGGAGGCGCGCGGGGGAAAGGGCCACGGCAGAAAACAGCGTGGTGCCGTTCAACCGGCTGATGTCTTACCGTGGTGTGCACTATCGTTATGACGAACATGGCCGGACGGTGGAAAAGCAGGGCCGGAGCGGAACGCAGAGTTACCGTTATGATGCGGAACACCGGATGGTGGAAGTGACGACAGTGCGGGGAACATACCGGTATGTGTACGATGCGCTGGGGAGGCGGACGGAAAAACAGCACATCAGCCCTGACGGTAAGCCGTACAACCGGACAAAATTTTTATGGGACGGGATGCGGCTGGCGCAGGAGAGCAGGCCGGAGGGAACAGGCAGCCTGTATATCTACAGTGACCAGGGGAGTTATGAACCGCTGGCGCGGGTGGATAAGGCGGGCAAAGAGGGACCGAACCGGATACTGTATTTTCACACGGATGTGAACGGCGCGCCGGAAGAGATGACGGACAGTGACGGGAAAATCGTGTGGGAGACGGGGTATCAGGTCTGGGGTAACACGATACAGGAGAAGGACCACGGCAGGGTGGAACAGAACCTGCGTTACCAGGGACAGTACCTCGACAGGGAAACGGGGCTGCACTACAATCTGCACAGGTACTATGATCCGGATGTCGGGCGGTTCAT
>NZ_VATL01000057.1:0-16357 GCF_005781065.1 Escherichia sp. E1130 | reverse complement strand
CCGTACATGGTGCCTACAAAAATACCAATTTCCGCCATACCGTTTTCTCCCTGGATTAGGAACTTAACTCATCATCCTGACCCGATGGCGCGCTGAACTCAACCCTTTCATTTTCAGGAAGCAGACCGCGCCAGCCAAATTGTGATAATGCCCGCATCCAGGTGTCGTCCAGACCGGCGTGGATAGTCAGCGGCTCGCCAGTAAAAGGATGCGTCAGTGACAACTTACTGGCGTGCAACATTAACCGCTGGAGGCCAAAATGTTCAGCCGCGCTGCGATTCTGGCGCAAATCGCCATGTTTGCTGTCGCCAATAATCGGATGGCGCAAATGGGCAAGATGGCGACGAAGCTGATGTTTGCGTCCGGTTTTCGGCTCCAGTTCCACCAGACCGTAGCGTGTCGTCGGGTAACGCCCGGTCGCAACTGGCATTTCAACCGTCGCCAGACCGCGATAATGCGTCACTGCTGGCTGCGGGTCTTTATCTTCGCGGGCATACTTATCGGCGATTTTATCCATTTCTTCCACCAGCGGATAATCCAGCACCGCTTCTTCCATCAGCCAGCCACGCACAATCGCATGGTAACGTTTCTGGATTTGGTGCTGTTCAAACTGTTGCGCTAACAGCCGTCCGGCCTCGCTGGATAATCCCATCAGCAATACGCCGGAAGTCGGTCGGTCCAGCCGATGCGCGGTAAACACGTGCTGACCAATCTGGTCACGTACGGTTTGCATGACCACCACTTTTTCGTCGCGATCCAGCCAGCTGCGGTGAACCAGCCAGCCAGACGGTTTGTTAACCGCAACCAGCCATTCATCCTGGTAGAGTATTTCCAGCATCAGTTTGTATCATCCGCAAAAAGCGCATCCAGTTTTTCCAGCTCCGCCAGAATAAGCGCGCGCTGGGGGTGGTCCGTCGCCAGCGCCATTTCATAATACGGCGCCACGGCGAAAGCCCCTGGCAATGGCTGATTATTATCTAAGAGATCGTGCATTCGTGGGATCAGTACCCATTGCAACCATTCCAGTGGCTCCATCGTATCCATAAAGAAAGGTTGGGTACTGTTGAATTGATGCGGCTGCGGTCCATCGCTCCGCCAGTGCTGATGTTCACGCAGTAATGTTTCAAGCGCCTGCAACTGAAGACGAACGCGGTCATGAGTGGTCATAAAACAACCTCAAGAAGAAAAAACTGCCGCGAAGGATAGCAGGAATAAAAAAAGGGAGCACTGTATTCACAGTGCTCCCGGTTCGTTTCGCAGCATTCCAGCTACTTTTGTTGCTCCCTGCTCATCCTTGACAACTTTTCCTGTGGTCTTGCGACCAATCGTTCATCCTGAACTAATGCTTCCTGCTCACACCACCCCGATGTGATACTTCATCCTGAAGTGTCCCTGGCCATCCTGACCCACCGAATCATCCTGACCGGTTCTCATTCTCCGTCCTGGAGGTGTCCTTTAACGCATCCAGCGTTTTCCTCTTCGCTTCATCCAGAAGCCTTTCCCTGAAGCACCATCCTGGCGTGTCCTTTAGAAGTGTCATCATCCTGATGTTCACTTCGTTGTCTGACTCCCTGTCGACGAAGATAGAATCGTCTTTTTCGCTGAGTCTTACAAGGCGCTTACAGACAATGCCTTAAGGAAAATTTCATATGAAAGTTAAGAATCTTTCTTCAATGCATTGATTTAAAATAGAAATATCGATTCTTATCTTTTTAAGTATTCACTTACTTCCTGGCGATCTCCTACAGGGTCTGTAAGAGATCTCTCACAACTAGACGGGGTATTTGGATTACAGAAGAGGCTTAAGCTGCGTAAGGAATTCCGCAAGATTTGAGGCTAAATGCATACGATTCCGCGTCCCCAGCGTCTCTTTGCATACTTCGCCAGAGAGATTACACACCGAAATCACTTCCAGCTCCTCTTCCAGTGTGGCGATAAATAACGTGGGGGGCAGTTTCAGACGTTTCTGGGTAACCAGATGTCCAATCAGGTTTTCCTGCACCCGGCGGAAGTCATCTTCGCTCCAGGTTTGCAGTAATGTCAGTTTGATATCGCCAAACTGCGCATGCATATCCCCGGCAAACTGGGTCGTATAGAAGGTATGAATTGCGGGTTGTATCACAATATCAAACGCACGCTCAACCGCGTTTACATTTTGCTCACCGCTAAACGGCTGCGGTTGCCAGAACACAGCATCATTAGTGGTTGAAATAATGCACGGTGAAGGAACGCCATACAGCTCCTCGCTTAACGGCCAACTATTGTGCTGTTCGTGCCATGCATCACAGTAACGCGTGGTAAAATCTCTCAAGGCTTGTGCGGTCAATTCGTCCACTAATTTCTCTCTTCACTTAAACCAGATACACTTGTCGTTTAGTTTATCTGGTTTATGACGGTGAAACATGTCTTCTTATGCAAACCATCAGGCACTTGCGGGCCTGACTCTTGGAAAATCAACCGATTACCGGGATACCTATGACGCCAGCCTGCTACAAGGCGTTCCACGTAGTTTGAATCGCGATCCGCTGGGCCTGAAAGCAGATAATCTGCCTTTTCACGGTACGGATATCTGGACGCTATATGAACTTTCCTGGCTGAATGCGAAAGGTTTGCCGCAGGTTGCCGTGGGTCATGTTGAACTTGATTACACCAGCGTAAATCTCATTGAGTCGAAGAGTTTTAAGCTCTATCTCAACAGCTTTAACCAGACACGCTTTAACAATTGGGATGAAGTGCGCCAGACGCTGGAGCGCGACTTAAGCACTTGCGCCCAGGGTAACGTTAGCGTGGCGTTATATCGTCTTGATGAACTGGAAGGTCAGCCGGTGGGGCATTTCAATGGCACCTGCATTGATGACCAGGATATCGCTATCGATAACTATGAATTCACCACTGACTATCTTGAGAATGCCATCAGCGGCGAGAAAGTGGTGGAAGAAACACTCGTTAGCCACCTGCTGAAATCAAACTGCCTGATTACTCATCAACCAGACTGGGGATCTATCCAGATTCAGTATCGTGGACGCAAGATTGACAGGGAAAAACTGCTGCGTTATCTGGTTTCTTTCCGTCATCATAACGAGTTCCATGAACAGTGCGTAGAACGAATTTTTAATGATCTGTTACGCTTCTGCCAGCCAGAGAAATTAAGCGTTTACGCACGTTATACCCGTCGTGGCGGTCTGGACATAAACCCATGGCGCAGTAACTGTGATTTTGTCCCATCGACAACCCGTCTGGCACGGCAATAAAATTTTTCTCAATTTTGCGGGCTGGATTCACGCATAAGGTTGTGAAAGGTCATCAGGCAAGGCTATTGTAATCAAAGGGAATGACGATAATCGTCCCATAAGGAGTTTTTCTTGATTACACATATTAGCCCTCTTGGCTCCATGGATATGTTGTCGCAGTTGGAAGTGGACATGCTTAAACGCACTGCCAGCAGCGACCTCTATCAATTATTTCGCAACTGTTCACTCGCTGTTCTGAACTCCGGTAGCCTCACCGATAACAGCAAAGAATTGCTGTCCCGTTTTGAAAATTTCGACATTAACGTGCTACGCCGTGAACGCGGCGTTAAGTTAGAACTGATCAATCCCCCGGAAGAAGCTTTTGTCGATGGGCGTATCATTCGCTCCTTGCAGGCCAACTTGTTTGCCGTTCTGCGCGACATTCTCTTCGTCTATGGGCAAATCCATAACACCGTTCGTTTTCCAAATCTGAATCTCGACAACTCTGTTCATATTACCAACCTGGTCTTTTCTATCTTGCGCAATGCTCGCGCGCTGCACGTGGGCGAAGCGCCCAATATGGTGGTGTGCTGGGGCGGTCACTCCATCAACGAAAACGAGTATTTGTATGCCCGTCGCGTTGGTAATCAGTTGGGGCTGCGTGAGTTAAATATTTGCACTGGCTGTGGTCCAGGCGCGATGGAAGCGCCGATGAAAGGCGCAGCGGTTGGACACGCCCAACAGCGTTACAAAGACAGCCGTTTTATTGGTATGACTGAACCATCAATTATCGCCGCTGAACCGCCTAACCCGCTGGTTAACGAACTGATCATCATGCCGGATATCGAAAAACGTCTGGAAGCGTTTGTCCGTATCGCCCACGGCATCATTATCTTCCCTGGCGGTGTGGGTACAGCGGAAGAGCTACTGTATTTGCTGGGAATTTTAATGAATCCGGCCAACAAAGATCAGGTCTTGCCATTGATCCTCACCGGCCCGAAAGAGAGTGCTGATTACTTCCGCGTACTGGACGAGTTTGTCGTGCATACGTTGGGAGAAAACGCGCGCCGCCATTATCGCATCATCATTGATGACGCTGCAGAAGTAGCCCGTCAGATGAAAAAAGCGATGGCGCAGGTGAAAGAAAACCGTCGCGATACGGGCGATGCCTACAGCTTTAACTGGTCAATGCGCATTACGCCAGATTTGCAAATGCCGTTTGAGCCGTCTCACGAGAATATGGCTAATCTGAAGCTTTACCCGGACCAGCCAGTTGAAGTGCTGGCTGCCGACCTGCGTCGTGCATTTTCTGGCATTGTAGCCGGTAACGTAAAAGAAGTCGGCATTCGCGCCATTGAAGAGTTTGGGCCATACAAAATCAACGGTGATAAAGAGATCATGCGCCGTATGGACGACCTGCTTCAGGGGTTTGTTGCCCAACATCGTATGAAGTTACCAGGCTCTGCCTACATCCCTTGCTACGAAATCTGCACCTAATCCTCCCTTCCCCGGTAACGTTTGTTGCTGGGTTTTTCTCTTTTTTGGTCGCTCACTAATCAATCTATTTCATTTGTTATATGAATGTTTAAGTGCGTCATCATGTCATTAATATCACCACCTGTAATATGTCATACAATTTATGTTGCAACGCAAACGTTTCCCTTCATTTGAAGACCGCATTTTATCTCCGCAAAAAAGAAAATCTTGCAATCATTAACTAAAAGTATTGATTTTTGCAGTTCAACCTACATATATTGCGCGCCCCGGAAGAGGCCAGATGTCGTTAATCTGCCAAATATTGCCCTTAAATTCTCTTTTACTTTTGATTTACAGAGTAAAGCATTGGGATTATCTATCTTCCAAGTAGATTATTGTATTTGAGATCAAGATCACTGATAGATACATAACTTGTGTGTATCTTTCCGCCCTCAAATTATTACGGCGGAAAATGATTAAGCCATCGCCGATAGACAGATTTCATTTTTACGGCCAGGCACCTTCCCGGGCTGAACTGGCTAAAAGCTGAATTATTTGCATTCCTCCAGGAGAAATAGATGGAAACGACTCAAACCAGCACGATTGCGTCGAAAGACTCTCGCAGTGCCTGGCGCAAGACAGATACCATGTGGATGCTGGGCCTTTACGGCACGGCGATCGGCGCGGGCGTGCTGTTCCTGCCAATCAACGCCGGTGTTGGCGGTATGATCCCGCTGATCATCATGGCTATCCTTGCGTTCCCGATGACGTACTTTGCGCATCGTGGCCTGACTCGCTTCGTGCTGTCTGGTAAAAACCCAGGCGAAGACATCACCGAGGTAGTAGAAGAACACTTTGGTATTGGCGCAGGTAAACTGATTACCCTGCTTTACTTCTTCGCTATCTACCCGATTCTGCTGGTTTACAGCGTGGCAATCACCAACACGGTTGAAAGCTTCATGTCTCACCAGCTGGGTATGACGCCGCCGCCGCGTGCGATTCTGTCACTGATCCTGATCGTGGGTATGATGACCATCGTTCGCTTCGGTGAGCAAATGATCGTTAAGGCGATGAGTATTCTGGTATTCCCGTTTGTTGGCGTACTGATGCTGCTGGCTCTGTACCTGATCCCGCAGTGGAACGGCGCAGCACTGGAAACTCTGTCTCTGGACACAGCATCTGCAACCGGAAACGGTCTGTGGATGACCCTGTGGCTGGCAATTCCGGTAATGGTGTTCTCGTTCAACCACTCTCCGATCATCTCTTCTTTCGCCGTTGCGAAGCGTGAAGAGTACGGCGATATGGCAGAACAGAAATGCTCGAAGATCCTGGCATTCGCTCACATCATGATGGTGCTGACCGTAATGTTCTTCGTATTCAGCTGTGTACTGAGCCTGACTCCGGCAGACCTGGCTGCGGCTAAAGAGCAGAACATCTCGATTCTGTCTTACCTGGCTAACCACTTTAACGCGCCGATCATCGCGTGGATGGCTCCGATTATCGCGATTATCGCTATCACCAAATCCTTCCTGGGCCACTACCTGGGCGCACGTGAAGGCTTCAACGGTATGGTGATCAAATCACTGCGTGGTAAAGGTAAGTCTATCGAAATCAACAAGCTGAACCGTATCACTGCGCTGTTCATGCTGGTAACGACCTGGATTGTTGCCACCCTGAACCCGAGCATCCTGGGTATGATTGAAACCCTGGGCGGCCCAATCATCGCGATGATCCTGTTCCTGATGCCGATGTACGCCATTCAGAAAGTACCGGCAATGCGTAAATACAGCGGTCACATCAGCAACGTATTCGTTGTCGTGATGGGTCTGATTGCAATCTCCGCAATCTTCTACTCTCTGTTCAGCTAAGTCCTTTCGCGCCGCTTTCGGGCGGCGCTTCCTCCGTTTTAACGCGATGTATTTCCTATGATTAGCGTATTCGATATTTTCAAAATCGGCATTGGCCCTTCCAGTTCTCATACCGTTGGACCAATGAAAGCGGGTAAACAATTTACCGACGATCTGATTGCCCGTAACCTGCTTAAAGACGTGACCCGCGTGGTGGTTGACGTCTATGGTTCGCTCTCTCTGACCGGCAAAGGGCACCACACTGATATCGCCATTATTATGGGCCTGGCAGGGAATCTGCCGGATACCGTGGATATCGATTCCATCCCTGGTTTTATTCAGGATGTGAATACTCTCGGTCGCCTGATGCTGGCAAACGGTCAGCACGAAGTCGAGTTTCCGGTTGATGAATGCATGAACTTCCATGCCGATAACCTTTCTCTGCATGAGAACGGCATGCGCATTACCGCGCTGGCGGGCGATAAAGTTGTTTACAGCCAGACGTATTACTCCATCGGCGGCGGCTTTATCGTTGATGAAGAGCATTTTGGCCAGCAGGATAGCGCACCGGTTGAAGTTCCGTATCCTTACAGTTCAGCAGCCGACCTGCAAAAACATTGCCAGGAAACCGGGCTGTCACTCTCTGGTCTGATGATGAAAAACGAGCTGGCGCTGCACAGCAAAGAAGAGCTGGAACAGCACCTGGCGAACGTCTGGGAAGTGATGCGTGGCGGTATTGAACGCGGTATTTCCACCGAAGGTGTGCTGCCGGGCAAACTGCGTGTTCCACGTCGCGCCGCGGCACTGCGCCGGATGCTGGTCAGCCAGGATAAAACCACCACTGACCCGATGGCGGTTGTTGACTGGATCAACATGTTCGCACTGGCAGTGAACGAAGAGAACGCTGCGGGCGGTCGTGTGGTGACTGCGCCGACTAACGGTGCATGCGGGATTATCCCGGCAGTGCTGGCGTACTACGACAAGTTTATCCGCGAAGTGAACGCTAACTCACTGGCTCGTTACCTGCTGGTAGCCAGCGCCATTGGTTCTCTTTATAAGATGAACGCGTCGATTTCTGGTGCCGAAGTGGGTTGCCAGGGTGAAGTTGGCGTGGCGTGCTCAATGGCGGCGGCGGGTCTGGCAGAACTGTTAGGCGCAAGCCCGGCGCAGGTGTGCATCGCGGCGGAAATCGCTATGGAGCATAACCTCGGCCTGACGTGTGACCCGGTTGCTGGACAGGTTCAGGTACCGTGCATTGAGCGTAACGCCATTGCGGCAGTGAAAGCGGTGAACGCCGCGCGTATGGCACTGCGCCGTACCAGCGAACCGCGCGTCTGCCTCGATAAAGTTATCGAAACCATGTACGAAACAGGTAAAGACATGAACGCCAAGTACCGCGAAACATCTCGCGGCGGCCTGGCAATGAAGATCGTTGCCTGCGATTAATCGCTCTCCAGAGGCCTCGTTTTGCGAGGCCTCACATTGTTGAGAATGTACCTGTTGTTTATGTCGGATGCGGCGTAAACACCTTATCCGACCTTTAAAACAGCGCAAATTCAATAGATTGCGATTCTTTTGTAGGCATGATAAGCGCAGCGCATCAGGCAATTTGGCGTTGTCATCAATATCAGATCTCGTTTTGCGAGCCCTCTTCCTGTTTTCTCATCCAGCCATAGCCTGTTCCGGCATCGAATGTTACCCTTATCGCCTGATCTTTAAGGGGGTTATCGTGGCTGTTCATTTGCTTATTGTCGATGCACTGAATCTTATTCGTCGCATTCATGCCGTGCAGGGTTCACCCTGCGTGGAAACCTGTCAGCACGCCCTTGATCAACTTATTATGCACAGCCAGCCGACCCACGCCGTCGCCGTTTTTGATGATGAAAACCGCAGTAGCGGCTGGCGTCATCAGCGCCTGCCTGATTACAAAGCGGGTCGCCCGCCAATGCCGGAAGAGTTGCACAACGAGATGCCCGCGTTACGCGCAGCCTTTGAGCAACGCGGTGTCCCGTGCTGGTCAGCCAGCGGCAACGAAGCCGATGACTTAGCCGCCACGCTGGCGGTCAAAGTGACCCAGGCGGGGCATCAGGCAACCATCGTTTCGACAGATAAAGGCTACTGTCAGCTACTTTCACCTACATTACGTATTCGCGATTACTTCCAGAAACGCTGGCTGGATGCACCGTTTATCGATAAAGAATTTGGCGTTCAACCGCAGCAATTGCCCGATTACTGGGGGCTGGCGGGGATCAGTAGTTCAAAGGTGCCAGGCGTTGCGGGAATTGGGCCCAAAAGCGCCACGCAGTTGCTGGTCGAGTTTCAGAGTCTGGAAGGGATCTATGAGAATCTGGAAGTGGTTGCCGAAAAGTGGCGCAAGAAATTAGAAGCCCATAAAGAGATGGCGTTCCTGTGCCGTGATATCGCCCGCTTACAGACTGATTTGCATATCGACGGCAATTTACAGCAGCTAAGACTTAAACGCTGATAAACCAATGCCGGGAGCAGACAGTTATAGCTTCCGGCACACGGAGTCAGCGATTAGCGCTCGTCGCGACGACCACCTACCGCAGCCCAGATGCGACGGACATGCACCGTCACTTCTTCGCGATCGTGATACAACTGACGCGCCTGAATCTGGGCGTTAATGCCATGTTCATCAAGCTGTGCCTGAATGTACGCCAGATTGTGTGACACTTCTTCGTAGCGTTTTTTCATCGGCAATTTAAGGTTGAAGATAGTTTCACGACACCAGCCATTAACCAGCCACTGCGCCATCAATGCCGCGACCTTCGCCGGTTTTTCCACCATGTCACACACCATCCAGGAGATATTGCTGCGTGTCGGACGGAATTTGAAACCGTCTTCCCGCAGCCACGTCACCTGTCCGGTATCCATCAGGCTTTGCGCCATCGGGCCGTTATCAACGGAGTAAACCCACATGTTGCGCTTCACCAGTTGGTAGGTCCAGCCGCCCGGGCAAGCGCCCAAATCCACCGCCCACATCCCGTTCGCCAGGCGTTCATCCCATTCATCCGCAGGAATAAACACATGAAATGCCTCTTCCAGCTTGAGCGTGGAACGACTTGGCGCATCTGCCGGAAACTTCAGGCGCGGAATGCCCATATAGAACGGCGAGTTATTATTGCTGTAGGAGTAGCCGGTATAACAGCAGCCTGGCGCGATAAAGAACACATGCACCACTGGACGCTTCGGCGTTTCATAGCTCGCCAGGACGCCCGCATCACGCAAGGCAGCCCGTAACGGTACAGTAAATTTGCGGCAGAATTTCAGTAACTCTTTACTTTCGTTGGTGTCCGCGACTTCAACACGCAGTTCGCCACCCTTCTCTACCACCCCCTGCAACATGCCAACTATTGGCGTAATGCGGTCTTCCTGCGGCAAATGCTGGAGCAGTTCCCCCACCACAAACCACTGGCGGGCAAAAATTAATGAACTAAATGGCAGTTCACGGATTAACTTATCGCCATCTTCCGCTTGATAACATTCATAAATCACATAACCCGCATTCTCTTTTACACGGGCAAAACCGAATATTTCCCGCTGCCCGGCTTTATCGGTAATTTCTGCGGCGCACTCTTTTTCAAAGCCCGGACGGCACAACAATACAACTTTATTCATGACTTACGCCCTTGCGCTTTAAACGGATAGCACCAACTAACATTAACGCCCAGCCCGCGAGAAAACTCACACCGCCGACCGGAGTGACAAACGCCCACAAACGCAGATGAGACAGCGCCAGGCAATAAAGGCTGCCGCTGAACAGCACCGTACCTAGCGCCAGAAAGACACTACTCCAGTAAAACCAGATACTGATGCGACGTTGCATTGCCACCGCCAGACCTAAAATTGCCAGCGTATGAAATGCCTGGTATTCGAGGCCGGTCTGGATCCAGCCCATTTCAACGGCGCCCACGGTTTTACTTAAAACATGCGCACCAAAAGCACCCAGAGCGACAAAAATGAAGCCGCTAATGGCGGCGAAAATCAGCATAAAACGGCTGGTCATGGTCGTACCCTACATAAATTATTGTTCATAACGAAAGCGGAATTTTTCTTGTTCAGCAGCGGCTTTCGCCAGGATCCATTGGCGAAAGGCGGCTATTTTACCCAGTTCTGCCTGGCTGTCATGACATACCAGATAAAAAGCATTTTTACTGACCAATACGTCATTAAACGGGCAAACAAGGCGTCCGGCCTCGATTTCAGATTGCGCCATCACGTTATTTGCCAGCGCCACCCCCTGCCCGTGAATGGCGGCTTGTAGCACCATGGCGCTATGGCTGAAGATAGGCCCTTGCTGAACGTTAATATGAGTCAGCCCCAACTGGCGGGTATATGTCTGCCAGTCTCGCCGGGATGCATCGTGTAATAACGTATGTTTAGCCAGATCTTCCGGCGTCTTCAAGGATTTCTCACCGGTTAATAGTAAAGGCGAACACACTGGCAACAGGTATTCGGCGTAAAGCTTTTCCACCCGCAGCCCCGGCCAGTTGCCTCGGCCATAAAATATCGCCACATCGACATCATCCGCCAGTTTATCTTCCTGTCGGTCGACCGCCTGGATTCGAACGTCGATTCCCGGATAAGCTGAATTAAAGCTGGAAAGTCGCGGTACCAGCCAGTGGATGGCAAAACTGGGGAGTAAGCTAACCGTCAATGCCCCTTTGGCGCTACGGGCCTGGAGTTTACGCGTCGCTTCGGTTAATTGCGAAAATATCTCTTTGATATCGAGAAAATAGCTTTGCCCTTCCTCGGTCAATAGAAGTGAACGATTACGGCGGCGGAACAGTTTTAGCCCCAAAAAATCCTCAAGGGACTTGATTTGATGACTTACTGCGGCCTGGGTCACAAAAAGCTCTTCTGCTGCACGCGTGAAGCTTAAATGGCGGGCTGCGGCATCAAAAACTCGTAAGGCATTTAGCGGTGGTAATCGTTTAGACATGGCTTTTAAACTTTGATGTTAAATGAATTTAACAATTAGATCACACTGTGTAACCTATTAGTTTTTTTAATCTGAGCCATTATAAATTGTCCGTTGAGCTTCTACCAGCAAATACCTATAGTGGCGGCACTTCCTGAGCCGGAACGAAAAGTTTTATCGGAATGCGTGTTCTGGTGAACTTTTGGCTTACGGTTGTGATGTTGTGTTGTTGTGTTTGCAATTGGTCTGCGATTCAGACCATGGTAGCAAAGCTACCTTTTTTCACTTCCTGTACATTTACCCTGTCTGTCCATAGTGATTAATGTAGCACCGCCTAATTGCGGTGCTTTTTTTTACCTTGCGATCGCGAATTACTGATCCAGTTCGACCATCTCTTTCACGTCGGTACGGTTGATCTGCTGTTTGTTGCCATTAGCGTCTTTATAAGAAATCATACCGGTTTCATCATCCGTCATCGGTTTACCATCAGATACAATGGTACGTCCGTCGTTGGTGTGCATCACATAGTTCGAACCGGAGCAGGCGCTAAGGGCAAAAGTCAGCATACAGGCAGAGATAATGGCGGCAGTCTTTTTCATCTTCTTCTCCTTAAAGCGATTACTAAATCTTAATAATATTGATTAACAGGCTAAAATTAACGCCTAACACTATTCAGCATATGTTACTGACGCGGCTTCGACAGGATATCCAGACGATTCCGATGGTTAGCACTCACCTTGTTTCAAAGTGAATTTTGCGTCACGATCGGCGAATCAAGCCGAGGAGTCTCATGAACGTTTTTAATCCCGCGCAATTTCGCGCCCAGTTTCCCGCGCTACAGGATGCGGGCGTTTATCTCGATAGTGCAGCGACCGCACTCAAACCCGAAGCTGTGGTTGAAGCAACCCGGCAGTTCTATAGCCTGAGCGCCGGAAACGTCCATCGCAGCCAGTTTGCCGAAGCCCAACGCCTGACCGCACGTTATGAAGCTGCACGGGAAAAAGTAGCGCAATTGCTAAATGCACCGGATGATAAAACTATCGTCTGGACGCGCGGCACCACCGAATCCATCAACATGGTGGCACAATGCTATGCCCGTCCGCGTCTGCAACCGGGCGATGAGATTATTGTCAGCGTGGCAGAGCATCACGCTAACCTCGTTCCCTGGCTAATGGTTGCCCAACAAACCGGAGCCAAAGTAGTGAAACTGCCGCTTAATGCGCAGCGGTTGCCGGATGTCGATTTATTGCCGGAGTTAATTACTCCCCGTAGTCGAATTCTGGCGTTGGGCCAGATGTCGAACGTCACTGGCGGTTGCCCGGATCTGGCGCGAGCGATTACCTTTGCTCATTCAGCCGGGATGGTGGTGATGGTTGATGGTGCTCAGGGCGCAGTGCATTTCCCTGCCGATGTTCAGCAACTGGATATCGATTTCTATGCTTTCTCTGGTCACAAACTGTATGGCCCGACGGGTATCGGCGTGCTTTACGGCAAACCAGAACTGCTGGAAGCGATGGCACCCTGGCTGGGCGGCGGCAAAATGATTCACGAAGTGAGTTTTGACGGCTTCACTACTCAATCCGCGCCGTGGAAACTGGAAGCCGGAACGCCAAATGTCGCTGGTGTCATAGGATTAAGCGCGGCGCTGGAATGGCTGGCCGATTATGATATCGACCAGGCAGAAAGCTGGAGCCGTAGCCTGGCGACGCTTGCAGAAGACGCTCTGGCAAAACGTCCAGGCTTTCGTTCATTCCGCTGTCAGGACTCCAGCCTGCTGGCCTTTGATTTCGCGGGTGTTCATCACAGCGATATGGTGACGCTACTGGCGGAATATGGTATTGCCCTGCGCGCCGGGCAGCACTGTGCTCAACCGCTGTTGGCAGAATTAGGCGTAACCGGCACTCTGCGCGCCTCTTTTGCGCCATATAATACAAAGAGTGATGTGGATGCGCTGGTGAATGCCGTTGACCGCGCGCTGGAATTATTGGTGGATTAATGACGAACCCGCAACTCGCCGGACATCCGTTCGGCACAACCGTTACCGTAGAGACGTTACGCGATACTTTCGCGCCATTGACGCAATGGGAAGACAAATATCGCCAGCTGATTATGTTGGGGAAACAGCTTCCTGCGTTGCCAGACGAATTAAAAGCACAGGCCAAAGAAATTGCCGGATGTGAAAACCGCGTCTGGCTTGGATTTAACGTCGCAGAAAACGGCAGGATGCATTTCTTTGGTGATAGCGAAGGGCGCATTGTGCGCGGTCTGCTGGCCGTATTGCTGACTGCCGTTGAGGGCAAAACTGCCGCCGAGTTACAAGCACTGTCGCCGCTGGCATTGTTTGATGAGCTGGGATTGCGTGCGCAACTTAGCGCCTCTCGCAGTCAGGGGTTGAATGCGTTAAGCGAGGCAATTCTCGCCGCGGCGAAACAACCTTGATGTTACACAGTTTCTGGTCGGATAAGACACACCAGACGTCGCATCCGACCTAATGTTTACCCCTGACGCGCCGCTTTCGCCATCATCTTCTTCAGCGCATGAGAAACCGCAACAAACCCAAAGGTGGCGGTTACCATCGTCGCAGCGCCAAATCCAGATGCGCAATCCATCCGCTTTGGCCCTTCCGCCGTGGCTTTCATTGCACAAACCGTGCCGTCTGACTGCGGGTACACCAGTGCTTCGGTAGAGAACACGCAATCCACGCCGAGCTTACCTTTACTGTTTTTCACCACGCCGAAATCGCTTTTCAGGCGCTCGCGCAGCTTCGCCGCCAGCGGATCCTGAATCGTCTTCGCCAGATCGGTAACCTGAATCTGCGTCGGATCAATCTGCCCACCAGCGCCACCGGTCGTGACTAGCGGGATTTTATTGCGCCGACAATAAGCAATCAGCGCCGCTTTGGGTCGCACGCTATCAATGGCATCAATTACATACGAATAACCTGCACTCATGTATTGCGCTACGTTATCCGGCGTCACGAAGTCATCTACTACTGTTACACGGCACTCAGGGTTAATCTGGCGAATGCGATCCGCCATTACTTCCGCTTTTGCCAGCCCGACGTTATCGCGCAGCGCGTGAATTTGCCGATTGGTATTGGTGACACACACATCATCCATATCGATAAGCGTGATTGCGCCAATCCCCGTGCGCGCCAGCGCTTCCGCAGCCCAGGAACCGACACCGCCAATACCCACCACACAAATATGCGCGTCAGCAAACAGTTGCAACGCTTTTTCACCATACAGACGCGCTGTGCCACCAAAACGCTGACGCCATGCATCACTAATTACAACAGACATAGCACCTCAGAATTAAAAAGGGCGAGGTTATCCCTCACCCTAAACGCATAAATGCCTGATGCGCTACGCTTATCAGGCCTACATAACTCCTGCAATATATTGAATTTGCATGATTTGTAGGCCGGATAAGGCGTTCACGCCGCATCCGGCATGAACAACGCGCACTTAGTCAACAATCAGGAGGTGAGATTATCCCTCACCCTGCCTTATCCGTAAAAACGGCATACAGAATATCACATCAGCCGCTAAAGACGTTACCTGCGCCCGGGGCGGTTTTCAGCACCCAGACACGTCCATAGTGGTTGTACCAACCTGCGCGATGTCCGGCTTCAGGTCCAATCCCCTGGTAGATATCGAAGTGTTGGCCTTTGATTGCACCACCGACATCTAACGCCACCATCAAACGCAGTTCGTACTGACCGTTAAATTTGCCGTTATTATCCAGCAGCGGCACTTCTGCCAGCAAGGTTGTACCTGGCGGGATAATGGAACGATCGGAGGCAACTGAAGCGCGACCAACCAGCGGCACCGCACTTGCCCCTTTCACCGGTGCAAAAGACTGCGGTTTAAAGAAGACGAAAGACGGGTTCTGTTCCAGCAGCTCGCGAACTTCGGCTTCACTGTGTGTTTCACCCCAGTGACGAATCGCCTGCATCGACATATCTTCTTTTTTCACTTCGCCACGGTCGATCAACACCTTGCCAATACTGCGATAGGCATGACCATTCTTTCCGGCATAGCTGAAGAAGTTAAGCGGACTGCCATCACCAAAGTCGATATACCCACTACCCTGCACATCCATAATGAAGTTATCCATCAGAGAGTTGCTGTAAGCGAGGATGTATTTATCGCTCAATGCTCCCGCGTAGATCTCCGCGCGAGACGGCAAACGCCCACGTTTTGGCGGCATTCGATAAATAGGATACTGGAACTCGCCCTGACGAGTATGGCGCGCCTGAATCACCGGCGTGTAATAGCCCGTAAACTGTACGTTACCGTAATTATCCGTACCTTCCATCTGCCAGGCGTCAATGCCGAATTGGCGCATATTGCGGGTATCACCGCCTGCACGCAGCCACTCCTGCACGGCGTTATAAACGCTACTCTGGTTGCCATACAGACGCGGCGACGCGTTGCGGATATGGTTAATTTGTTCGGCAAAATCACCGGCGTTAATCGGCGCGCCAACAGCATCTGGTTGGTTCACCAGAGAGAAAGGCTGGGTAAATTTCCCGTCTTTATATTGCTGTCCGCGATCGGTTGGTTTGGAGGAGCAGGCGGCCAGTATCGTCACAACCGCGCCCATAAGAAGGTACTTTACCCAACGTCCTTTCATTGTTCTCTTCTTCAGGTTAAAAAATAAGGCGTTAATGAAGATAACAAACCGTCGCCTTTAATGAAATCCGTAGTATTCCCTGATGCAAATTTTGTACAAAAAATAGACTTCAATGCTTTGTTTTTGTTCAAAATCATGCCAAATCCGTGATCAGAGTAAAAAAAAGGTTGCATGAAAACGCGAGCGGAGTATAGTGCGCATCCACGGACGCGGGGTGGAGCAGC
>NZ_VATL01000056.1:0-3186 GCF_005781065.1 Escherichia sp. E1130 | reverse complement strand
GTTTAAATTGACCAGAACAGTTGGTGGGGGGGAAGTGAAGCGTGGTCTTTCTGACTGGCAACCAGTGCCGCCATTGCCTGGGTGTATTCCAGCTTGATTGCGACATCCTCAAGATCATAGCGCAGTTCGAATGTGGTAGTCTTCGCATCAGCCATTACAGCCTCCTTATCAGGTTGTGGTGGTTAGCGGTCGGTCGGAGGGTCCAAGCTCCGGCAGGCCGCGTCAGTTAATTTAAATCATTGTCGGCTGTTCGCCTGGTCGTAAACGTCATCCCCGGAACGCTTCCCGACCGCAATCACAAGCAGCACAATCCGGTCGTCGCAAACCTCGTACACGAGCCGATAGCCCGATGATTTCAGTTTGATTTTGTAGCGGTTAGTTCTCCCGCTCAGACGCGACGCCGGAACGTGGGGATTTTCCAGCCGTTCAGCAAGCTTTTTCTTGAACTGCTCCCGGACTGGATGCCCCAGTTTCTTCCACTCTTTGAGCGCCCTGCGATCAAAGTCGAGTTTATAGGTCATCGAGAGACACGCTCACGACGTCCGGGTTTTTCATGCGTTCATCTGCAATAGCGTTTAGCTCGGCATCTTCCGCAAGCTCGCGATAATAGGCGTAAAGCTCCGGCGGTACGCAGTAGAACGCAGGTTCATTACGGTTCAGAATCGCAACCGCATTCCCTTCGCCCTCTGCCACGGTTCCCATAGGGTTACGCTTCAAATCGGTAATGCTTGCCGCGGTGCTGGTGAGAATCTGATACGTCATAAATTATCCACTCATCAATCAAATAAGATTAATTGTAACACCTTTAAAGACACCAATAAAAGCGCTCTATTGCGTAACGGGTAATAATACTTCTGGCTTGTTAGCGATGAACAAAATCAGCAGCACCGCGAACAGCGCCAGATATGCCAGCTTTCTCACGGACACATCACGGCGACCGATCCGCAGGTAATAGGGGTTGTAAGCGGGAAGCCGCCAAAATTTTGCGGGCTTGCCATACGGCTTATGACAACGTCAGTCCCACAATCATGGTGTCCAGATCGAGTTCTTTCCCTTCACTGATAAAGGTGTAATGGCCATTCAGAAAGATATGCTGCCAGGCTACGGGGGACATTCGTCGGAGAATCCGCAACCTCAGACACATAAATATAGTTTATGATTATCACTCTTCACTGACAGTATCTACCAGCGGGATGATTCCGGATCCGCTTTAATTCCTCCGCACGACGCTGGACATTCAGGTGATTCAGTCCGGTTGAAAATAGCGGCAAAAGACTTGTTAATAGGTCTTTTATGGCGTAGATTTAGAGACTGATTAAACAGTCTCTAAAGGTGGTCTATGCCCAACATCATTCTCAGTGACACTAGCGCCAGTGTCAGCGAACTCAAGAAAAACCCAATGGCCACTGTCAGCGCCGGTGATGGTTATCCGGTTGCTATTCTGAACCGCAACCAGCCTGCTTTTTACTGTGTTCCGGCAGATCTGTACGAAAAGATGCTTGATGCACTGGATGATCAGGAGCTTGTAAAGTTGGTAGCCGAGCGCAGTAATCAGCCCCTGAACGACGTGGATCTGGATAGCTATTTATGACTTATACGGTCAAATTCAGAGATGATGCGCTGAAAGAATGGAACAAACTTGACAAGGCAATTCAGCAACAATTTGCCAAGAAGCTAAAGAAGTGCATTGAAAATCCTCATATTCCTTCTGCAAAATTACGCGGGATAAAGGACTGCTACAAAATTAAACTACGGGCGTCTGGCTTTCGTCTGGTCTATCAGGTAATTGACGATCTATTAATTATTGCTGTTGTTGCTGTTGGGAAACGTGAACGTAGTGATGTTTATAAACTTGCCAGTGAACGAATGAGGTAAAAAATGAGCGATAGTAAAAAGTTAAATATCAGCTACTTTGAATTGAAATAAATTACAGAAAAGCGTCTTCTTAACCGACTAAATAATGAAAGAACAGGCAGAACAACCCTATGACTACGCAACGTTTCACACGCAGGGTCAAGCCATACTGGATATGTGGAACGAAATTGCGATAGTTGGGGAAGCGTCATCTGAGCAGATAGCCACTGGTTTCGTATATTTCAAAAATCTTCTCAAACCTTCCCGTTTGTAAAAGCCGCCTGAGCAGCCTTTTACTACTACCACTATATTGGTGGATAATCAATATACAGTTCCATCACGTTAATATTACCACTATATGTGGTATTCATCATATTCCTTCTCCGCTTCACTGGAAAACAGCATATTCGATAATATATCCGGCGACTGAATTCCGGAGAGCGTCATTTTTACAGCCGGACACGTAAAGCTTACGTAATAACAGGTGCTACAGTGACGGTGTCACATTTCTGATAACGGTATCACAGTACAGCGTTGCCTCACCCCTGCTGACGGACAGCGCCCAGCGGGATTAAGCCGCCACCGTTACAGCGACAGCACTGAAACCTGTATCCGGGTTCTGTCCGGTCCTTTACCTGTAGTGAATCGCATTTCAAATCCCCCCAAATCGCATTTGTCCCGTTTTCCTGCTCAGGTTAACTGCAAATGAAAATCGCTATCTGCTCGCATTAAGTGCAACCGTGCTCGCATTTATCTTCTCCTGCTTGCATTCCATTGCCCCTGAATCACATTAACTGTAAATCAAATGCATGAGCAACGTAGGCTCAGAACCCCATGTTGCCAGCACTACCAATAATGGTGCATATCCACCCTTGAACAGACAACAGAAAACCAGCGTTGTGAAATTGAAGCGGCTGGTTTGCCATCAGACCCCGGTGATTAATTGAAGAGCATGTCGGACAGGGTGCCTGGCTCAGCGGTGACGATGTAGATGTGGATATCGGCCAGTATGATCTGACAAATCGGGGATTCTCGGCGTGTGAGCAGTCAGCTACAACCAGTATGGAGAAATCCCTGCATGAGAACTGGATGAAATCGGCGTTTAACCATCTTTCAGAATGGGTGCGGCCGGAGCGTTGTATCCGCGAGAAACAGGTGTTCAATTATTATCAGGCGCTGATCCGTAAGATGGCTCAGAACCACGATGGTAAACTGTCGGGACGGGAGCGGCTTTGTTGAATAAATCGAACTTTTAGGAGATTGGCAGATCTGATCGATACGTTCGTTGCAACATCAGGCTCCCATGGCAAAACAAAAATTTAAAATCACCAA
>NZ_VATL01000055.1:0-3197 GCF_005781065.1 Escherichia sp. E1130 | reverse complement strand
TGCTCATCCTGTTGATCTCCCCTCTCTCAAAGAGTTTAGTCTCCAGGATTCCCGGGGCGGTTCAATCACGGCTGTGCCCGTTCATCTGTAGGACGCAGGATTAACTGGTTTACGTTATCAGGTGTTGAAGGCCTGAAATCTTTACCCGCAGGACGTTCACGCCGCTGGCCAGTTGAGCATATCTGTACACTGTAACGTGAACTGGTAAAGCATTCTCCCGGCGATTTTGGTTATCAGCGCTCACGCTGGAGCACGGATCTGTTGGCTATAAAAAATATAGTATATAACCGGGTGTCGATTACATCCAGAAACCGTCCGTCGCTGGTTGCCAGCCGCAGGGCTGGTGTGGCACAGAGCTGCACCAACCCTGTGCATCCGGGACCCGCATAAAGATGAAAAGATGGCGGCAATCCACAAAGCGCTGGACGAATGCAGTGCTGAACACCCGGTCTTTTATGAGGACGAAGTGGATATCCATCTCAATCCTAAAATCGGTGCAGGATGGCAACTGCGCGGGTAGCAAAAACGCGTGAGTATTGAAGATGTTCTGCCTGTTATCCCAGATTTCCGGGAAGGTTCAGAGTTGCAAATGGGACCGTGGTCCCGGGTGGTAATCGTCCCCCAGATTGGTAAGAGGGACCATGGTCCCAGGCGGTGATGTGGCAACAGACCTCATTCTCTGCTCGTTAAATATGGCTTTACCATTCCTGTTGGGATCTGATACCTTCATTTCAGCTTTTTCAGAATAGCTTCAATTTGTTCAAAACATTCTGCAGGTAAACGGCTTCTGTCGAGATTAAGAATAACTTTATCCCCTTTATACAAAGCAGTCGCCCCCGGTGCATACTGATGGCGAGAACCCAGATTTTCACGAGTTGACGTAGTTTTTTTCAGAACAGATGTAAGTAGCGAAATAACTTCATCCGCTTCAAAAATCACACCCGCTTTTTTTTGGTCATGAAGCTCTGCGGCCTGTTTTTCGAGAATACTTTCTTTACCCGAAAAAGCCTTAAGAAGCGATTCTCCGGCCCGAGCCGACAGCTCGCCCGGGTGGGAGAAGAGTGAAATAACAGACTTGGGAAGGCGGGCTGTGTTTAAACAACGGGTTATAATCTTCCGGGAAATATTTTCTGCCTCAGCCAGAGCAGAGATATTGCCTGCAAACTCCTTTTCAAGTCTCTCGCCATAACGCTTACCGCGTTCATAAGCACTGATGGGACGATAGTCATTACCCAGGCGGGACAATGCTGACATCTGTTCATCATCAAGATCACCAACCAGAATACGATAATCAGTGGCAGTCAGAATAGCAGCTTTCCGACGGCGACTTCCGTCTGCAACCTCAATGATATTTGCTACCCGGCGTCCGAAGGCTGGTGTCTGCTGTCCCGTCAGAAGAAAAGAAGGGATCAAATCATCAAGAGCATCCTCAGTCAAAAGCTCCTGATCCCGTTCGTTACCTGACCAGATACTGGACATTTCTTCAATTGAGTTGCCAGGAATGGATTCGAGTATGAATTTAACCTCGCGCCCACAGACCGGAAGAGAAATTGTATTCCCCCGGGCCATTGCACCAACCCTGGCAATCAGAGCATCAACCATTGGCGCTGCAGGTCCTGGAGATTGTTCGGTATCAACCAGTGCGGTTTTCATCATATTTTTCGGAATGACAGGTGCACGCTTCATTATCTGATATCCCAGCGAGGTTTAATCAACCGATCAAAAATTTCATTACAAACAGGTTCCCAGATAGAAAGGGCATTTCGCCATGCGCCCGTGGAAGAACGTTGGTCAATGGCTTGTTCAAAAACCGTTCTCATACGGATCTGACCTTTACCTACTTCGTCTGTTTCTCGGACAACATTCTTCAGCACCATTCCGCCCCATGCATCCCTGATTTGCTCTTCCATCCATGGGGACTGTGAACCATTATTATTACTGTACTTGGTAAGAAGAATCCGGACATCGGGCTCAAATCCCTTCAGATCCACGTTTTTCAGCAAATCACGAAGCATGTCAAAAAACTGAAGGGCAGATGTATAATCAAACAGCTCAGCCGGAGTCGGAACAATCAGCACATCAGCTGCACATACCACATTAATGGTGCCAATTCCCAGATTTGGAGCACTGTCTATGACGATGACATCATAATCATGGGCAACCGTTTCAATAGCCAGACGTAACATAAGGTGTGGATCTGTTGGCAGTTTGCCTTCGTCAAATTTCCCCATGAGTTCAGTTTCGATGCGATGTAATGCCAGGCACGAAGGAATAATATCCAGCCCGGGCCAGCAGGTTGATTTAATCGCGTAACTTACATCATCTTTCTCCCCGAGATAAAAAGGGAGGAGGGTGTCTGCAGCATGAATATGAAGATCCGGTACCCAGCCGTGATACATGGACGCTGTACCCTGTGGATCATTCCCCTCAACGAGCAGGATACGTAGTCCTTTCAGGGCAAGATGCTGTGCCAGATGAACAGAAACAGATGTTTTGTAAACACCACCTTTATGGGCAGCGACTCCAATAACGGGTGGGAACGAGTCTTCAGAACGCCGTAAACGGGTTCCAAAAACATCTCTCATATGGTTGATTTGTTCGATCGTGTAGCCGACGCGTTGTTCCACTCTTCCCCGTGTTTCCATATCGGGGTGTGGAAGTCGACCGGCTTTCTCCGCATCCCTGATCGCCTGAGAGGAAACGCCAACTAAATCAGCAGCTTCTCCGATTCGCCAACGGCGGGTTATTTTTCGTGCCTCCGGACTGTCATCATTAAACTGAGCGATAGCTATCGCTTTTGTCATCTCGTGACCTGCTGTAATGCACTGGTCAAGTGTATCCATTAGTCCCATCTGAACATCCTTTAATCATAACTTTTCTCTATTTTAATGAATCTTGGAGTTTAATGCAAAGATAAGGAAAAAATGCAAAGTTGTTCACATAATTGTCGTAAAGATGCTGTGATATGAGGCAAGTGCATACTTCAGTAAATATAAAGATAAATTGCTGCTGACTTAATTAAGTCAGCAGCAATTTATCTTTATATAACATGTTGTTAAAATTATTCCGAACAATACATATTGACTCCGTTATGTGAAATATTCACTGATGTATGCAAGTTTTAGTACCACCGGTGATGATATGAGCCGTTGTTTATGGATACTGACACACTATCTGTTTGTTCTGGTCAATTTAAA
>NZ_VATL01000054.1:0-26210 GCF_005781065.1 Escherichia sp. E1130 | reverse complement strand
TTCGCAATCCGTGAAGGCGGCCGTACCGTTGGTGCGGGCGTTGTTGCTAAAGTTCTGAGCTAATTACGCGTTAATTAGTTTTGAATTAAAAAGGGCGCTTAGGCGCCCTTTTTGCTGCCCGTAATTTGAGTTCGAAATATTTCGTCGTAATTTCGCTGGCTGAACTGTGGCGCAAATAAAACTGTGCTATTGTAATCATAACTATTCTCATTTACACTTTGCGCAGAATTTGAACGGGAGTAATCATGTACGTTTGTTTGTGTAATGGTGTAAGTGACAAAAAAATTCGCCAGGCAGTCCGTCAGTTTCATCCTCAGTCTTTCCAACAATTACGCAAGTTTATTCCTGTGGGAAATCAATGTGGTAAGTGCATTCGCGCCGCACGCGAAGTGATGCAGGACGAGTTGATGCAGATGCCCGAATTTAAAGAGATTGCCTGAAGCTCACGCTTATTTTTTGACATCCCGCTAGCCCCATCTACGCTCTAATAGTGGAAGCGGAGGGACTATAAAATGAAAGGTGATGTTAAAATCATAAATTATCTCAATAAACTATTGGGAAATGAGCTTGTCGCGATCAATCAGTATTTTCTTCATGCCCGTATGTTTAAAAACTGGGGCCTGATGCGCCTTAATGATGTCGAATACCATGAATCTATCGATGAGATGAAGCACGCCGATAAATATATCGAGCGTATTTTGTTCTTAGAAGGGATTCCTAACTTACAGGATTTAGGCAAGCTAGGGATCGGTGAAGATGTTGAAGAGATGCTGCAATCCGACCTGCGATTAGAGCTGGAAGGTGCGAAGGATCTTCGTGAGGCTATTGCTTATGCCGACAGCGTTCATGACTATGTTAGCCGCGATATGATGATCGAGATCCTTGCTGATGAAGAAGGTCATATCGACTGGCTCGAAACTGAACTGGATCTCATCGGTAAAATCGGCCTACAAAATTACCTGCAATCACAAATTAAAGTTAAAGATTAACGGTCTGCCAGCAGACTATCCCAGCCTACAACGAAACCCGCAGCTGCCAGAAATGGCCCAAAAGGCAGCGGGTTTTTTAATGATTCTTTTCCTCTCATGAGCAGACCAATAACTACGGCTCCGCAAGCGAATGAGGCGGCAAGGAAAACCAGCCGTGGCAAGAAGGCCCATGTATGCCAAGCGCCAAGGGCGGCGAGAAACTTCACATCACCATAGCCTAATCCTTCTTTATGACGCAGTATGCGATATCCCCAGTAAATGACAGCGAATGTGCCGTAACCAATAATCGCCCCCCATAACGCATCGGCTAAACCGTCAGGATGACAAACCTGATAGAACAAAAGACCTGACCAGAGTAACGGGCAGGTAAACCGGTCAGGTAACAAGCCATGCTTTGCATCCCAGAAAAAAAGTAGGGCTGATAAGCAAACGTACAAAATCAGAAAGGGAAGGGTAGCGACCATAAAACATCCTCTGTAATTGGAGTATCACCATCGAATAACTCCGGATACTCAGCAACAGCGAAATCGCTGATTTGTTAACCTGGTTCCGGTGAAAAACGCTATCTTCACGACCTTACAAATTTCGTGGAATGCAGCTCGCAATCTGTGCGTTGCGATTAATTTCTACCCGATGCTTGCGTCAATCTCAGATTTGCGTATAATGCGCGGGCTTGTCGTAGTTGACAGCAGGTTCAATCTGAACCTCAGTTAGCCGAATTTGGCTACCTAACAATGCTCCCAATCGGGGGGCTACGTAAGAACGGTTACACTCTCCCATCAATCGTAATGGGTCTGAGGAGTAATCATTTTCGTTTATAAAATAATTGGAGCTCTGGTCTCATGCAGAACCAAAGAATCCGTATCCGCCTGAAAGCGTTTGATCATCGTCTGATCGATCAAGCAACCGCGGAAATCGTCGAGACTGCCAAGCGCACTGGTGCGCAGGTCCGTGGTCCGATCCCGCTGCCGACACGCAAAGAGCGCTTCACTGTTCTGATCTCTCCGCACGTCAACAAAGACGCGCGCGATCAGTACGAAATCCGTACTCACTTGCGTCTGGTTGACATCGTTGAGCCAACCGAGAAAACCGTTGATGCTCTGATGCGTCTGGATCTGGCTGCCGGTGTAGACGTGCAGATCAGCCTGGGTTAATCAGGTCATTGAGCGATTGAGAGGTTGAAACAATGATTGGTTTAGTCGGTAAAAAAGTGGGTATGACCCGTATCTTCACAGAAGACGGCGTTTCTATCCCAGTAACCGTAATCGAAGTTGAAGCAAACCGCGTTACTCAGGTTAAAGACCTGGCTAACGATGGCTACCGTGCTATTCAGGTAACCACCGGTGCTAAAAAAGCTAACCGTGTGACCAAGCCTGAAGCTGGCCACTTCGCTAAAGCTGGCGTAGAAGCTGGCCGTGGTCTGTGGGAATTCCGCCTGGCTGAAGGCGAAGAGTTCACTGTAGGTCAGAGCATTAGCGTTGAACTGTTTGCTGACGTTAAAAAAGTTGACGTAACTGGCACCTCTAAAGGTAAAGGTTTCGCAGGTACCGTTAAGCGCTGGAACTTCCGTACCCAGGACGCTACTCACGGTAACTCCTTGTCTCACCGCGTACCGGGTTCTATCGGTCAGAACCAGACTCCGGGCAAAGTGTTCAAAGGCAAGAAAATGGCAGGTCAGATGGGTAACGAACGTGTAACCGTTCAGAGCCTTGACGTAGTACGCGTTGACGCTGAGCGCAACCTGCTGCTGGTTAAAGGTGCTGTCCCGGGTGCAACCGGTAGCGACCTGATCGTTAAACCAGCTGTGAAGGCGTAAGGAGATAGCAATGGAATTAGTATTGAAAGACGCGCAGAGCGCGCTGACTGTTTCCGAAACTACCTTCGGTCGTGATTTCAACGAAGCGCTGGTTCACCAGGTTGTTGTTGCTTATGCAGCCGGTGCTCGTCAGGGTACTCGTGCTCAGAAGACTCGTGCTGAAGTAACTGGTTCCGGTAAAAAACCGTGGCGCCAGAAAGGCACCGGCCGTGCGCGTTCTGGTTCTATCAAGAGCCCGATTTGGCGTTCTGGTGGCGTGACCTTCGCTGCTCGTCCGCAGGACCACAGTCAAAAAGTTAACAAGAAGATGTACCGCGGCGCGCTGAAAAGCATCCTGTCCGAACTGGTACGTCAGGATCGTCTGATCGTTGTCGAGAAGTTCTCTGTAGAAGCACCGAAAACCAAGCTGCTGGCACAGAAACTGAAAGACATGGCTCTGGAAGATGTGCTGATCATCACCGGTGAGCTGGACGAGAACCTGTTCCTGGCTGCGCGCAACCTGCACAAGGTTGACGTACGCGATGCAACTGGTATCGACCCGGTTAGCCTGATCGCCTTCGACAAAGTCGTAATGACTGCTGATGCTGTTAAGCAAGTTGAGGAGATGCTGGCATGATTCGTGAAGAACGTCTGCTGAAGGTGCTGCGTGCACCGCACGTTTCTGAAAAAGCGTCTACTGCGATGGAAAAATCCAACACCATCGTACTCAAAGTTGCTAAAGACGCGACCAAAGCAGAAATCAAAGCTGCTGTGCAGAAACTGTTTGAAGTCGAAGTCGAAGTCGTTAACACCCTGGTAGTTAAAGGGAAAGTTAAACGTCACGGACAGCGTATCGGTCGTCGTAGCGACTGGAAAAAAGCTTACGTCACCCTGAAAGAAGGCCAGAATCTGGACTTCGTTGGCGGCGCTGAGTAAGTCGGAGGAGTAATACAATGGCAGTTGTTAAATGTAAACCGACATCTCCGGGTCGTCGCCACGTTGTTAAAGTGGTTAACCCTGAGCTGCACAAGGGCAAACCTTTTGCTCCGTTGCTGGAAAAAAACAGCAAATCCGGTGGTCGTAACAACAATGGCCGTATCACCACTCGTCATATCGGTGGTGGCCACAAGCAGGCTTACCGTATTGTTGACTTCAAACGCAACAAAGACGGTATCCCGGCAGTTGTTGAACGTCTTGAGTACGATCCGAACCGTTCCGCGAACATCGCGCTGGTTCTGTACAAAGACGGTGAACGCCGTTACATCCTGGCCCCTAAAGGCCTGAAAGCTGGCGACCAGATTCAGTCTGGCGTTGATGCTGCAATCAAACCAGGTAACACCCTGCCGATGCGCAACATCCCGGTTGGTTCTACTGTTCACAACGTAGAAATGAAACCAGGTAAAGGCGGTCAGCTGGCACGTTCCGCTGGTACTTACGTTCAGATCGTTGCTCGTGATGGTGCTTATGTCACCCTGCGTCTGCGTTCTGGTGAAATGCGTAAAGTAGAAGCAGACTGCCGTGCAACTCTGGGCGAAGTTGGCAATGCTGAGCATATGCTGCGCGTTCTGGGTAAAGCAGGTGCTGCACGCTGGCGTGGTGTTCGTCCGACCGTTCGCGGTACCGCGATGAACCCGGTAGACCACCCACATGGTGGTGGTGAAGGTCGTAACTTTGGTAAGCACCCGGTAACTCCGTGGGGCGTTCAGACCAAAGGTAAGAAGACCCGCAGCAACAAGCGTACTGATAAATTCATCGTACGTCGCCGTAGCAAATAATTTTAGAGGATAAGCCATGCCACGTTCTCTCAAGAAAGGTCCTTTTATTGACCTGCACTTGCTGAAGAAGGTAGAGAAAGCGGTGGAAAGCGGAGACAAGAAGCCCCTGCGCACTTGGTCCCGTCGTTCAACGATCTTTCCTAACATGATCGGTTTGACCATCGCTGTCCATAATGGTCGTCAGCACGTTCCGGTATTTGTAACCGACGAAATGGTCGGCCACAAACTGGGTGAATTCGCACCGACTCGTACTTATCGCGGCCACGCTGCTGATAAAAAAGCGAAAAAGAAATAAGGTAGGAGGAAGAGATGGAAACTATCGCTAAACATCGCCATGCTCGTTCTTCTGCTCAGAAGGTTCGCCTTGTTGCTGACCTGATTCGCGGTAAGAAAGTGTCGCAGGCTCTGGATATTCTGACCTACACCAACAAGAAAGCGGCTGTACTGGTCAAGAAGGTTCTGGAATCTGCCATTGCTAACGCTGAACACAACGATGGCGCTGACATTGACGATCTGAAAGTTACGAAAATTTTCGTAGACGAAGGCCCGAGCATGAAGCGCATTATGCCGCGTGCAAAAGGTCGTGCAGATCGCATCCTGAAGCGCACCAGCCACATCACTGTGGTTGTGTCCGATCGCTGAGACTCTGGAGACTAGCAATGGGTCAGAAAGTACATCCTAATGGTATTCGCCTGGGTATTGTAAAACCATGGAACTCTACCTGGTTTGCGAACACCAAAGAATTCGCTGACAACCTGGACAGCGATTTTAAAGTACGTCAGTACCTGACAAAGGAACTGGCTAAAGCGTCCGTATCTCGTATCGTTATCGAGCGTCCGGCTAAGAGCATTCGTGTAACCATTCACACTGCTCGCCCGGGTATCGTTATCGGTAAAAAAGGTGAAGACGTAGAAAAACTGCGTAAGGTCGTAGCGGACATCGCTGGCGTTCCTGCACAGATCAACATCGCCGAAGTTCGTAAGCCTGAACTGGACGCAAAACTGGTTGCTGACAGCATCACTTCTCAGCTGGAACGTCGCGTTATGTTCCGTCGTGCTATGAAGCGTGCTGTACAGAACGCAATGCGTCTGGGCGCTAAAGGTATTAAAGTTGAAGTTAGCGGCCGTCTGGGCGGCGCGGAAATCGCACGTACCGAATGGTACCGCGAAGGTCGCGTACCGCTGCACACTCTGCGTGCTGACATCGACTACAACACCTCTGAAGCGCACACCACTTACGGTGTAATCGGCGTTAAAGTGTGGATCTTCAAAGGCGAGATCCTGGGTGGTATGGCTGCTGTTGAACAACCGGAAAAACCGGCTGCTCAGCCTAAAAAGCAGCAGCGTAAAGGCCGTAAATAAGGAGCGTCGCTGATGTTACAACCAAAGCGTACAAAATTCCGTAAAATGCACAAAGGCCGTAACCGCGGTCTGGCGCAGGGTACGGATGTTAGCTTCGGCAGCTTCGGTCTGAAAGCTGTTGGCCGTGGTCGTCTGACTGCACGTCAGATCGAAGCAGCACGTCGTGCTATGACCCGTGCAGTTAAGCGTCAAGGTAAGATCTGGATCCGTGTGTTCCCGGACAAACCGATCACTGAAAAGCCGCTGGCAGTGCGTATGGGTAAAGGTAAAGGTAACGTGGAGTATTGGGTTGCCTTGATTCAGCCGGGTAAAGTCCTGTATGAAATGGACGGTGTTCCGGAAGAGCTGGCCCGTGAAGCATTCAAGCTGGCAGCAGCGAAACTGCCGATTAAAACCACCTTTGTAACTAAGACGGTGATGTAATGAAAGCAAAAGAGCTGCGTGAGAAGAGCGTTGAAGAGCTGAACACCGAGCTGCTGAACTTGCTGCGTGAGCAGTTCAACCTGCGTATGCAGGCTGCAAGTGGCCAGCTGCAACAGTCTCACCTGTTGAAGCAAGTGCGTCGCGATGTCGCACGCGTTAAGACTTTACTGAACGAGAAGGCGGGTGCGTAATGACCGATAAAATCCGTACTCTGCAAGGTCGCGTTGTTAGCGACAAAATGGAGAAATCCATTGTTGTTGCTATCGAACGTTTTGTGAAACACCCGATCTACGGTAAATTCATCAAGCGTACGACCAAACTGCACGTACATGACGAGAACAACGAATGCGGTATCGGTGACGTGGTTGAAATCCGCGAATGCCGTCCGCTGTCCAAGACTAAATCCTGGACGCTGGTTCGCGTTGTAGAGAAAGCGGTTCTGTAATACAGTACACTCTCTCGATACGAATAAACGGCTCAGAAATGAGCCGTTTATTTTTTCTACCCATATCCTTGAAGCGGTGTTATAATGCCGCGCCCTCGATATGGGGATTTTTAACGACCTGATTTTCGGGTCTCAGTAGTAGTTGACATTAGCGGAGCACTAAAATGATCCAAGAACAGACTATGCTGAACGTCGCCGACAACTCCGGTGCACGTCGCGTAATGTGTATCAAGGTTCTGGGTGGCTCGCACCGTCGCTACGCAGGCGTAGGCGACATCATCAAGATCACCATCAAAGAAGCAATTCCGCGTGGTAAGGTCAAAAAAGGTGATGTGCTGAAGGCGGTAGTGGTGCGCACCAAGAAGGGTGTTCGTCGCCCGGACGGTTCTGTCATTCGCTTCGATGGTAATGCTTGTGTTCTTCTGAACAACAACAGCGAGCAGCCTATCGGTACGCGTATTTTTGGGCCGGTAACTCGTGAGCTTCGTAGTGAGAAGTTCATGAAAATTATCTCTCTGGCACCAGAAGTACTCTAAGGAGCGAATCATGGCAGCGAAAATCCGTCGTGATGACGAAGTTATCGTGTTAACCGGTAAAGATAAAGGTAAACGCGGTAAAGTTAAGAATGTCCTGTCTTCCGGCAAGGTCATTGTTGAAGGTATCAACCTGGTTAAGAAACATCAGAAGCCGGTTCCGGCCCTGAACCAACCGGGTGGCATCGTTGAAAAAGAAGCCGCTATTCAGGTTTCCAACGTAGCAATCTTCAATGCGGCAACCGGCAAGGCTGACCGTGTAGGCTTTAGATTCGAAGACGGTAAGAAAGTCCGTTTCTTCAAGTCTAACAGCGAAACTATCAAGTAATTTGGAGTAGTACGATGGCGAAACTGCATGATTACTACAAAGACGAAGTAGTTAAAAAACTCATGACTGAGTTTAACTACAATTCTGTCATGCAAGTCCCTCGGGTCGAGAAGATCACCCTGAACATGGGTGTTGGTGAAGCGATCGCTGACAAAAAACTGCTGGATAATGCAGCAGCAGACCTGGCAGCAATCTCCGGTCAAAAACCGCTGATCACCAAAGCACGCAAATCTGTTGCAGGCTTCAAAATCCGTCAGGGCTATCCGATCGGCTGTAAAGTAACTCTGCGTGGCGAACGCATGTGGGAGTTCTTTGAGCGCCTGATCACTATTGCTGTACCGCGTATCCGTGACTTCCGTGGCTTGTCCGCTAAGTCTTTCGACGGTCGTGGTAATTACAGCATGGGTGTCCGTGAGCAGATCATCTTCCCAGAAATCGACTACGATAAAGTCGACCGCGTTCGTGGTTTGGATATTACCATTACCACTACTGCGAAATCTGACGAAGAAGGCCGTGCTCTGCTGGCTGCCTTTGACTTCCCGTTCCGCAAGTAAGGTAGGGTTACTAAATGGCTAAGCAATCAATGAAAGCACGCGAAGTAAAACGCGTAGCTTTAGCTGATAAATACTTCGCGAAACGCGCTGAACTGAAAGCGATCATCTCTGATGTGAACGCTTCCGACGAAGATCGTTGGAATGCTGTTCTCAAGCTGCAGACTCTGCCGCGTGATTCCAGCCCGTCTCGTCAGCGTAACCGCTGCCGTCAAACAGGTCGTCCGCATGGTTTCCTGCGGAAGTTCGGGTTGAGCCGTATTAAGGTCCGTGAAGCCGCTATGCGCGGTGAAATCCCGGGTCTGAAAAAGGCTAGCTGGTAATTGTCACCAATTGAATCACGGGAGTAAAGACAGATGAGCATGCAAGATCCGATCGCGGATATGCTGACCCGTATCCGTAACGGTCAGGCCGCGAACAAAGCTGCGGTCACCATGCCTTCCTCCAAGCTGAAAGTGGCAATCGCCAACGTGCTGAAGGAAGAAGGTTTTATTGAAGATTTTAAAGTTGAAGGCGACACCAAGCCTGAACTGGAACTTACTCTGAAGTATTTCCAGGGCAAAGCTGTTGTAGAAAGCATTCAGCGTGTCAGCCGCCCAGGTCTGCGCATCTATAAACGTAAAGATGAGCTGCCGAAAGTTATGGCGGGTCTGGGTATCGCAGTTGTTTCTACCTCTAAAGGTGTTATGACTGATCGTGCAGCGCGCCAGGCTGGTCTTGGTGGCGAAATTATCTGCTACGTAGCCTAATCGGAGGAAAAAATGTCTCGTGTTGCTAAAGCACCGGTCGTTGTTCCTGCCGGCGTTGATGTAAAAATCAACGGTCAGGTTATTACGATCAAAGGTAAAAACGGCGAGCTGACTCGTACTCTCAACGATGCTGTTGAAGTTAAACATGCAGATAATACCCTGACCTTCGGTCCGCGTGATGGTTACGCAGACGGTTGGGCTCAGGCTGGTACCGCGCGTGCCCTGCTGAACTCAATGGTTATCGGTGTTACCGAAGGCTTCACTAAGAAGCTGCAGCTGGTTGGTGTAGGTTACCGTGCAGCGGTTAAAGGCAATGTGATTAACCTGTCTCTGGGTTTCTCTCATCCTGTTGACCATCAGCTGCCTGCGGGTATCACTGCTGAATGTCCGACTCAGACTGAAATCGTGCTGAAAGGCGCTGATAAGCAGATGATCGGCCAGGTTGCAGCGGATCTGCGCGCCTACCGTCGTCCTGAGCCTTACAAAGGCAAGGGTGTTCGTTACGCCGACGAAGTCGTGCGTACCAAAGAGGCTAAGAAGAAGTAAGGTAACACTATGGATAAGAAATCTGCTCGTATCCGTCGTGCGACCCGCGCACGCCGCAAGCTCCAGGAGCTGGGCGCAACTCGCCTGGTGGTACATCGTACCCCGCGTCACATTTACGCACAGGTAATTGCACCGAACGGTTCTGAAGTTCTGGTAGCTGCTTCTACTGTAGAAAAAGCTATCGCTGAACAACTGAAGTACACCGGTAACAAAGACGCGGCTGCAGCTGTGGGTAAAGCTGTCGCTGAACGCGCTCTGGAAAAAGGCATCAAAGATGTATCCTTTGACCGTTCCGGGTTCCAATATCATGGTCGTGTCCAGGCACTGGCAGATGCTGCCCGTGAAGCTGGCCTTCAGTTCTAAGGTAGAGGTGTAAGATGGCTCACATCGAAAAACAAGCTGGCGAACTGCAGGAAAAGCTGATCGCGGTAAACCGCGTATCTAAAACCGTTAAAGGTGGTCGTATTTTCTCCTTCACAGCTCTGACTGTAGTTGGCGATGGTAACGGTCGCGTTGGTTTTGGTTACGGTAAAGCGCGTGAAGTTCCAGCAGCGATCCAGAAAGCGATGGAAAAAGCCCGTCGCAATATGATTAACGTCGCGCTGAATAACGGCACTCTGCAACACCCTGTTAAAGGTGTTCATACGGGTTCTCGCGTATTCATGCAGCCGGCTTCCGAAGGTACCGGTATCATCGCCGGTGGTGCAATGCGCGCCGTTCTGGAAGTCGCTGGGGTTCATAACGTTCTGGCTAAAGCATATGGTTCCACCAACCCGATTAACGTGGTTCGTGCAACTATCGATGGCCTGGAAAATATGAATTCTCCAGAAATGGTCGCTGCCAAGCGTGGTAAATCCGTTGAAGAAATTCTGGGGAAATAAACCATGGCAAAGACTATTAAAATTACTCAAACCCGCAGTGCAATCGGTCGTCTGCCGAAACACAAGGCAACGCTGCTTGGCCTGGGTCTGCGTCGTATTGGTCACACCGTAGAGCGCGAGGATACTCCTGCTATTCGCGGTATGATCAACGCGGTTTCCTTCATGGTTAAAGTTGAGGAGTAAGAGATGCGTTTAAATACTCTGTCTCCGGCCGAAGGCTCCAAAAAGGCGGGTAAACGCCTGGGTCGTGGTATCGGTTCTGGCCTCGGCAAAACCGGTGGTCGTGGTCACAAAGGTCAGAAATCTCGTTCTGGCGGTGGCGTACGTCGCGGTTTCGAGGGTGGTCAGATGCCTCTGTACCGTCGTCTGCCGAAATTCGGCTTCACTTCTCGTAAAGCAGCGATTACAGCCGAAGTTCGTCTGTCTGACCTGGCTAAAGTAGAAGGCGGTGTTGTAGACCTGAACACGCTGAAAGCGGCTAACATTATCGGTATCCAGATCGAGTTCGCGAAAGTGATCCTGGCTGGCGAAGTAACTACTCCGGTAACTGTTCGTGGCCTGCGTGTTACTAAAGGCGCTCGTGCTGCTATCGAAGCTGCTGGCGGTAAAATCGAGGAATAAGTAGCAGATGGCTAAACAACCGGGATTAGATTTTCAAAGTGCCAAAGGTGGCTTAGGCGAGCTGAAACGCAGACTGCTGTTTGTTATCGGTGCGCTGATTGTGTTCCGTATTGGCTCTTTTATTCCGATCCCTGGTATTGATGCCGCTGTACTTGCCAAACTGCTTGAGCAACAGCGAGGCACCATCATTGAGATGTTTAACATGTTCTCTGGTGGTGCTCTCAGCCGTGCTTCTATCTTTGCTCTGGGGATCATGCCGTATATTTCGGCGTCGATCATTATCCAGCTGCTGACGGTGGTTCACCCGACGTTGGCAGAAATTAAGAAAGAAGGGGAGTCTGGTCGTCGTAAGATCAGCCAGTACACCCGTTACGGTACTCTGGTGCTGGCAATATTCCAGTCGATCGGTATTGCTACCGGTCTGCCGAATATGCCTGGTATGCAAGGCCTGGTTATTAACCCGGGCTTTGCATTCTACTTCACCGCTGTTGTAAGTCTGGTCACAGGAACGATGTTCCTGATGTGGTTGGGCGAACAGATCACTGAACGAGGTATCGGCAACGGTATTTCAATCATTATCTTCGCCGGTATTGTCGCGGGACTCCCGCCAGCCATAGCCCATACTATCGAGCAAGCGCGTCAAGGCGACCTGCACTTCCTCGTGTTGCTGTTGGTTGCAGTATTAGTATTTGCAGTGACGTTCTTTGTTGTATTTGTTGAGCGTGGTCAACGCCGCATTGTGGTAAACTACGCAAAACGTCAGCAAGGTCGTCGTGTCTATGCTGCACAGAGCACACATTTACCGCTGAAAGTGAATATGGCGGGGGTAATCCCGGCAATCTTCGCTTCCAGTATTATTCTGTTCCCGGCTACCATCGCGTCATGGTTCGGGGGCGGTACTGGTTGGAACTGGCTGACAACAATTTCGCTGTATTTGCAGCCTGGGCAACCGCTTTATGTGTTACTCTATGCGTCTGCAATCATCTTCTTCTGTTTCTTCTACACGGCGTTGGTTTTCAACCCGCGTGAAACAGCAGATAACCTGAAGAAGTCCGGTGCATTTGTACCAGGAATTCGTCCGGGAGAGCAAACGGCGAAGTATATCGATAAAGTAATGACCCGCCTGACCTTGGTTGGTGCGCTGTACATTACCTTTATCTGCCTGATCCCGGAGTTCATGCGTGATGCAATGAAAGTACCGTTCTACTTCGGTGGGACCTCACTGCTTATCGTTGTTGTCGTGATTATGGACTTTATGGCTCAAGTGCAAACTCTGATGATGTCCAGTCAGTATGAGTCTGCATTGAAGAAGGCGAACCTGAAAGGCTACGGCCGATAATTGGTCGCCCGAGAAGTTACGGAGAGTAAAAATGAAAGTTCGTGCTTCCGTCAAGAAATTATGCCGTAACTGCAAAATCGTTAAGCGTGATGGTGTCATCCGTGTGATTTGCAGTGCCGAGCCGAAGCATAAACAGCGCCAAGGCTGATTTATTCGCATATTTTTCTTGCAAAGTTGGGTTGAGCTGGCTAGATTAGCCAGCCAATCTTTTGTATGTCTGTGCGTTTCCATTTGAGTATCCTGAAAACGGGCTTTTCAGCATGGAACGTACATATTAAATAGTAGGAGTGCATAGTGGCCCGTATAGCAGGCATTAACATTCCTGATCATAAGCATGCCGTAATCGCATTAACTTCGATTTATGGCGTCGGCAAGACCCGTTCTAAAGCCATCCTGGCTGCAGCGGGTATCGCTGAAGATGTTAAGATCAGTGAGCTGTCTGAAGGACAAATCGACACGCTGCGTGACGAAGTTGCCAAATTTGTCGTTGAAGGTGATCTGCGCCGTGAAATCAGCATGAGCATCAAGCGCCTGATGGATCTTGGTTGCTATCGCGGTTTGCGTCATCGTCGTGGTCTCCCGGTTCGCGGTCAGCGTACCAAGACCAACGCACGTACCCGTAAGGGTCCGCGCAAACCGATCAAGAAATAATCGGGGTGATTGAATAATGGCAAAGGCACCAATTCGTGCACGTAAACGTGTAAGAAAACAAGTCTCTGACGGCGTGGCTCATATCCATGCTTCTTTCAACAATACCATCGTGACTATCACTGATCGTCAGGGTAACGCGTTGGGTTGGGCAACAGCCGGTGGTTCCGGTTTCCGTGGTTCTCGCAAATCCACTCCGTTTGCAGCTCAGGTTGCAGCAGAGCGTTGCGCTGACGCCGTGAAAGAATACGGCATCAAGAATCTGGAAGTTATGGTTAAAGGTCCGGGTCCAGGCCGCGAATCTACTATTCGTGCTCTGAACGCCGCAGGTTTCCGCATCACTAACATTACTGATGTGACTCCGATCCCTCATAACGGTTGTCGTCCGCCGAAAAAACGTCGCGTATAACGCTTCGTTTTCCAGGTTTGTTGGAGAAAGAAAATGGCAAGATATTTGGGTCCTAAGCTCAAGCTGAGCCGTCGTGAGGGCACCGACTTATTCCTTAAGTCTGGCGTTCGCGCGATCGATACCAAGTGTAAAATTGAACAAGCTCCTGGCCAGCACGGTGCGCGTAAACCGCGTCTGTCTGACTATGGTGTGCAGTTGCGTGAAAAGCAAAAAGTTCGCCGTATCTATGGTGTGCTGGAGCGTCAGTTCCGTAACTACTACAAAGAAGCAGCACGTCTGAAAGGCAACACCGGTGAAAACCTGTTGGCTCTGCTGGAAGGTCGTCTGGACAACGTTGTATACCGTATGGGCTTCGGTGCCACTCGTGCAGAAGCACGCCAGCTGGTTAGCCATAAAGCAATTATGGTAAACGGTCGTGTTGTTAACATCGCTTCTTATCAGGTTAGTCCGAATGACGTTGTAAGCATTCGTGAGAAAGCGAAGAAGCAGTCTCGCGTGAAAGCCGCTCTGGAGCTGGCTGAGCAGCGTGAAAAGCCAACCTGGCTGGAAGTTGATGCTGGCAAGATGGAAGGTACGTTTAAGCGTAAGCCGGAGCGTTCTGATCTGTCTGCGGACATTAACGAACACCTGATCGTCGAGCTTTACTCCAAGTAAAGCTTAGTACCAAAGAGAGGACACAATGCAGGGTTCTGTGACAGAGTTTCTAAAACCGCGCCTGGTTGATATCGAGCAAGTGAGTTCGACGCACGCCAAGGTGACCCTTGAGCCTTTAGAGCGTGGCTTTGGCCATACTCTGGGTAACGCACTGCGCCGTATTCTGCTCTCATCGATGCCGGGTTGCGCGGTGACCGAGGTTGAGATTGATGGTGTACTACATGAGTACAGCACCAAAGAAGGCGTTCAGGAAGATATCCTGGAAATCCTGCTCAACCTGAAAGGGCTGGCGGTGAGAGTTCAGGGCAAAGATGAAGTTATTCTTACCTTGAATAAATCTGGCATTGGCCCTGTGACTGCAGCCGATATCACCCACGACGGTGATGTCGAAATCGTCAAGCCGCAGCACGTGATCTGCCACCTGACCGATGAGAACGCGTCTATTAGCATGCGTATCAAAGTTCAGCGCGGTCGTGGTTATGTGCCGGCTTCTACCCGAATTCATTCGGAAGAAGATGAGCGCCCAATCGGCCGTCTGCTGGTCGACGCATGCTACAGCCCTGTAGAGCGTATTGCCTACAATGTTGAAGCAGCGCGTGTAGAACAGCGTACCGACCTGGACAAGCTGGTCATCGAAATGGAAACCAACGGCACAATCGATCCTGAAGAGGCGATTCGTCGTGCGGCAACCATTCTGGCTGAACAACTGGAAGCTTTCGTTGACTTACGTGATGTACGTCAGCCGGAAGTGAAAGAAGAGAAACCAGAGTTCGATCCGATCCTGCTGCGCCCTGTTGACGATCTGGAATTGACTGTCCGCTCTGCTAACTGCCTTAAAGCAGAAGCTATCCACTATATCGGTGATCTGGTACAACGTACCGAGGTTGAGCTCCTTAAAACGCCTAACCTTGGTAAAAAATCTCTTACTGAGATTAAAGACGTGCTGGCTTCCCGTGGACTGTCTCTGGGTATGCGCCTGGAAAACTGGCCACCGGCAAGCATCGCTGACGAGTAACCGGATCACAGGTTAAGGTTTTACTGAGAAGGATAAGGTCATGCGCCATCGTAAGAGTGGTCGTCAACTGAACCGCAACAGCAGCCATCGCCAGGCTATGTTCCGCAATATGGCAGGTTCACTGGTTCGTCATGAAATCATCAAGACGACTCTGCCTAAAGCGAAAGAGCTGCGCCGCGTAGTTGAGCCGCTGATTACTCTTGCCAAGACTGATAGCGTTGCTAATCGTCGTCTGGCATTCGCCCGTACTCGTGATAACGAGATCGTGGCAAAACTGTTTAACGAACTGGGCCCGCGTTTCGCGAGCCGTGCCGGTGGTTACACTCGTATTCTGAAGTGTGGCTTCCGTGCAGGCGACAACGCGCCGATGGCTTACATCGAGCTGGTTGATCGTTCAGAGAAAGCAGAAGCTGCTGCAGAGTAATCTGAAGCAACGTAAAAAAACCCGCCCCGGCGGGTTTTTTTATATCTGTAGTATCCCCACTTATCTACAATAGCTGTACTCTTTTTGTTCATCCCCTGGAGTATTTATGTGGTTACTTGACCAGTGGGCAGAGCGCCATATTACTGAAGCACAGGCTAAAGGTGAGTTTGAAAATCTCCCAGGCAGTGGTGAACCATTAATCCTGGAAGATGACACACATGTGCCGCCGGAACTGCGTGCGGGCTATCGCTTGTTAAAGAGTGCCGGCTGTTTACCGCCAGAACTTGAGCAGCGCAAGGAAGCTATTCAGCTTCTGGATATTCTCAACGGTATCCGTCAGGATGATCCGCAATATCAAGATGTTAGCCGTCAGTTGTCTTTACTGGAGTTGAAACTGCGGCAAGCAGGTTTGAGTACTGAATTTTTACGTGGCGAATATGCAGATAAGCTTCTGCATAAAATTAATGACAACTGAGAGATAATTTATGTATCGCATTGGTGAGTTGGCAAAACTGGCAGAAGTTACGCCCGACACAATACGTTATTACGAAAAACAGCAGATGATGGATCATGAAGTTCGTACGGAAGGAGGCTTTCGCCTGTATACCGAAAGCGATCTCCAACGGTTGAAATTTATTCGGCATGCCAGACAACTTGGTTTCAGTCTTGAGTCGATCCGTGAGTTACTTTCGATCCGTATCGATCCTGAACATCATACTTGTCAGGAATCAAAAGGTATTGTGCAGGAAAGATTACAGGAAGTGGAAGCGCGGATAGCTGAGTTGCAGAGCATGCAGCGTTCCTTGCAACGTCTTAACGATGCCTGTTGTGGTAGCGCCCATAGCAGCGTTTATTGCTCTATCCTTGAAGCTCTTGAACAAGGAGCCAGCGGTGTCAAAGCAGGTTGTTGATTTTTTGCACTGACGGGATTACACTCGCGCCGTTAAATAACCAACTGGAGTTTTTATGAGTCGATATCAGCATACGAAAGGGCAGATAAAGGATAATGCGATTGAAGCATTACTACATGACCCTTTGTTCAGGCAGCGTGTAGAAAAAAATAAAAAAGGGAAAGGCAGTTATATGCGAAAAGGAAAACATGGCAATCGGGGTAGCTGGGAGGCCAGTGGCAAGAAAGTAAATCACTTTTTTACCACTGGCCTTCTGCTTTCAGGCGCTTGTTAAGATCGGTTATTCTGCTCTTTCAGCAAATCACGAATTTCTGTCAGTAATACTTCTTCTTTAGTTGGTGCAGGTGCTGCTGCCGGTTCTTCTTTCTTACGATTCAGTTTGTTGATTAGTTTAATCGCCATAAAGATGGCAAAGGCCACAATTAGAAAATCAAAGACGTTTTGAATGAAGACACCGTAATGCATCACAACAGCAGGGATATCCCCCTGCGCATCGCGTAGCGTGACAGCAAACTGTTTAAAGTCGATCCCGCCAATTAATAAGCCTAAAGGTGGCATGATGATATCGGCAACCAGTGAAGAGACGATCTTCCCGAATGCCGCACCGATAATGACACCCACCGCCAAATCCACCACGTTCCCGCGCATCGCAAATTCGCGAAATTCTTTAATAATGCTCATGTTATTCTCCCTATGAAGCCGACAACCATAAGTCTAACAAATGTTAAGCCATTTTCCTGCCAGGAATGAATTTAATTAATCCTTGATAATCAAAGGGAAATAATAAGGCGTCATTAGACGCCTTATTAATTACAAAAAGAAAGGACTTGGCTGGAAGAGTCTTTCGACGTCGGTAATAAACTTTTTATCTGTGAGGAACATAATTACGTGATCGCCTTGCTCAATGCGCAGATTGTCATTGGCAATCATCACGTCGTTTCCACGTACCACCGCTCCAATAATCGTTCCTGGCGGTAGCTTGATTTCATCAATGACTCTGCCGACAACGCGCGAGGTGCTTTCATCACCGTGAGCAACGGCTTCAATAGCTTCTGCTACGCCGCGGCGCAATGAGGAAACACCAACAATATCTGCTTTTCGCACATGACTAAGCAACGCAGAAATAGTTGCTTGTTGTGGTGAAATCGCAATATCGATCACGCTCCCCTGAACCAGATCCACATAAGCGCGACGCTGGATCAATACCATCACCTTTTTCGCACCCATACGTTTGGCGAGCATGGCTGACATGATATTGGCCTCGTCATCGTTGGTGACGGCAATAAACAGATCAACTTGATCGATATGTTCTTCGGCCAGCAGTTCTTGATCCGACGCATCACCAAAAAAGACGATCGTATTCTGCAACTTTTCCGCCAGTTCGGCAGCGCGCTGCTGATTACGTTCGATGAGTTTGACGCTGTAATCTTTTTCCAGGCGACGCGCCAGCCCTGCACCGATATTACCGCCACCAACCAGCATGATCCGCTTATACGGTTTTTCCAGTCGCTGTAATTCACTCATCACCGCGCGTATATGCTGCGAGGCGGCAATAAAGAACACTTCATCACCAGCTTCAACAATAGTCGAACCTTGCGGGCGGATAGGACGGTCGTGGCGGAAAATTGCCGCCACGCGGGTATCGATATGTGGCATATGCTCGCGCATGGTCGAAAGCGCATTACCAATAAGCGGGCCACCATAATAGGCTTTTACCACTGCAAGGCTCACTTTGCCCTCAGCGAAGTTCACCACCTGCAATGCGCCGGGATACTCAATCAGTCGGTAAATATTATCGATAACCAACTGCTCTGGTGCGATCAGATGATCAATCGGTACAGCATCTGAATGAAATAGCTTATCGGCATCGCGCACGTAGTCTGGTGAGCGGATACGAGCGATGCGATTAGGGGTGTTGAAAAGTGAGTAGGCTACCTGGCAGGCAACCATATTGGTTTCATCTGAACTGGTTACAGCAACCAGCATATCGGCGTCGTCGGCACCTGCCTCCCGCAATACGCGTGGATGAGAGCCATGCCCCTGCACGACTCGCAGGTCAAATTTATCCTGCAAGGTCCGCAGACGCTCACCGTTGGTATCGACAACAGTAATATCGTTGTTCTCGCCAACCAGGTTTTCCGCCAGTGTGCCGCCAACCTGACCGGCACCCAGAATGATAATTTTCATCAGTCGCGACCCGTTATCTCATCACTTTTTGATTAGCTTAGCGTAAAAGAAGCCGTCGCCCTCTTCAGCACCAGGCAGATTTTGCTTACCCGGTTGTTCTGGTGTTCCGGTGTCGCAAAGTTCGGCATCAGCGGTACGTTGCAAAAAGGCTTTAACCTGCAGGCTATTCTCTTCCGGTAACACCGAACAGGTGGCATAGACCAGGGTTCCACCGGATTTTAAATGCGGCCAAATGGCGTCGAGAATTTCAGACTGCAGTTGCGCGAGTTCCGGGATATCGCGATCACGACGTAACCACTTGATATCCGGATGTCGACGAATCACACCCGTTGCTGAACAAGGCGCATCTAATAAAATGCGATCAAACTGTTGCTCGCCACACCATTGGGAAGGGGAGCGGCCATCACCTTGTTTCACGGTCGCCTTCATACCAAGGCGTTTTAAATTGTCGTAAACGCGAGAGAGGCGCTGTTCGTCAATATCAACCGCAAGAACCTGCGCTTCTGGTGCCACCTCAAGGATATGTGTTGTTTTACCGCCGGGGGCGGCACAAAGATCCAGAATGTGTTCACCGTTTTGTGGCGCAAGCCAGGTCATGCAACCTTGTGCTGATGCATCCTGAACGGTAACCCATCCGTCTTCAAAACCGGGTAGCGCATGAACAGGTGCAGGTGTTTCCAGCCGTACAGCATCAGGGTAATCCGAATGCGGGAAGCCTTTCATTCCTGCTTCATCCAGCAATGCAAGCCAACTGTCGCGGGAATGATGCGTACGATTAACGCGCAGCCACATTGGCGGACGCTGGTTATTGGCGTCAACGATAGATTGCCACTGCTCTGGATACGCTTTTTGCAGACGCTTCAGCAACCAGGAAGGATGCAGATAACGTGCATCACTGGCATTAAACTCGGCTAATAACTCTTCTTGCTGACGCTGGAACTGACGTAATACGCCGTTAATCAACCCTTTAAGTTGCGGGCGCTTAATTGTGACAGCGCCTTCAACCGTTTCAGCCAGCGCAGCATGCGGTGGAATGCGGGTATAAAGCAGTTGATACAAACCAACCATAATCAGGTAATGCACGGTCCGCTGTTTGCCTGTCATCGGACGGGCCATTAACTTATTAATCAGCCAGTCTAACTGTGAAAGCGTGCGCAGTACGCCAAAGCACAACTCTTGAAGAAGTGCTTTGTCTTTATCGGAAACCTTTTGCTGGAGCGCTGGCAAAATGTTGCTTAATGATTGCCCTTGCTCGACGACTTGTTCAACGGCCTGGGCCGCCATGCTACGTAAATTACGTTGTTTTTTCATAAGTATAAAAATGCCCGGCAAGACCGGGCTTAGAAGAGTGGACTATCAGGCCAGACGCTTGCCCGGAACAAACCATTCCCGACGAGAATTCAGGAGGTCTTGTGCGCTCATCGCTTTCTTACCCGCAGGTTGTAACGAGAGCAGGTTCAGGATGCCATCACCAGTCGCAACCTGGATGCCTTGTTTGTTGGCTTCAAGGATCGTTCCTGGGGCAGCGTTGGTTACCGTATCAATGACCGACGCTTTCCAGACTTTAACCGGCTGTCCTTCAATTTCCAGCCAGCTCATTGGCCATGGATTGAAAGCGCGAATGCAGCGTTCAAGCTGTGCTGCCGAAAGTGACCAGTCAATACGCGCTTCTTCTTTACTCAACTTTTCGGCGTAAGTAACAAGAGTTTCATCCTGAATTTCTGGTTTCGCCGTGCCGTCTGCCAGTTGTTTCAATGTGGCGATAAGCCCTTGTGGGCCAAGCTCTGCCAGTTTGTCATATAACGTGCCGCTGGTATCTTCTGCGGTAATCGGGCAGGAGAGCTTATAGAGCATGTCACCGGTGTCTAAACCAACATCCATTTGCATAATGGTCACACCAGTTTCTGCATCACCCGCCCACAGCGAACGTTGGATTGGCGCGGCGCCGCGCCAGCGCGGCAGCAGTGAACCATGAACATTGATGCATCCAAGACGCGGCATTTCCAGCACCGCTTTAGGCAGAATCAGCCCATAGGCGACGACGACCATAACATCAGCCTGCAGATCGGCGACCAGTTGCTGGTTTTCTTGTGGACGCAGGGAAACAGGTTGAAAAACGGGTAGACCTTTTTCCTCAGCCAGAACTTTAACCGGGCTGGGCATCAGTTTTTTACCACGTCCTGCCGGTCGGTCTGGCTGGGTGAACACGCCAACGACGTTATGACCAGAAGACAACAGCGCGTCGAGATGACGCGCTGCAAAGTCAGGTGTTCCCGCAAAAATAATACGTAGTGATTCTGACACGTTAGTTCTTATCCTTAAGCCCGGGCTTTCAGACGATCCAGTTTTTCAACTTTCTGACGAATACGTTGTTGTTTCAGCGGTGACAGGTAATCCATGAACAGTTTACCGACCAGGTGATCCATCTCATGCTGAATGCAGATGGCTAACAGACCATCAGCTTCCAGTTCAAATGGTTTACCATCGCGGTCCAGGGCGCGAATTTTCACTTTCTCTGCGCGCGGCACTAAAGCACGCTGTTCAGGGATCGACAGGCAACCTTCTTCAATGCCTGTTTCGCCGCTTTTTTCTAAAAGCTCCGGATTGATTAACACCAGCCGTTCGTCGCGGTTTTCCGAAACATCAATAACAATGATACGTTGATGGATATCAACCTGGGTTGCCGCCAGGCCAATACCTTCTTCCGCGTACATCGTCTCGAACATATCATCGACGATACGCTGAATTTCTGCATTCACTTCTTCTACCGGTTTAGCAACTTTGCGAAGCCGCTCGTCCGGAATATGTAACACTTGCAAAACTGACATAAATCTCCAGAGATGTGTTCAGGAGTTAGAAAGATTATTTCTTCTATTCTAGACAAATCCCCCTCTGATTGACAGCATCACTGACCAATCGCAAAGATTGCTAAGGCTGCTTATGGCAGGGAGATAAGGATGGTCGATACCGAAATTTGGCTGCGTTTAATGAGCATCAGCAGCTTGTACGGCGATGATATGGTCCGCATTGCTCACTGGCTGGTAGAACAGCCAAATATTGATGCAGTTGTACTGCAGCAAACAGGGCTTTCATCGCGACAGGCACAACGCTTTCTTACATTTTCACAGCAGAGTATTGAAAGCTCACTTTGTTGGCTGGAGCAACCTAACCATCATTTAATCCCAGCGGACAGTGAATTTTATCCTCCTCAACTTATTGCAACGGCTGATTATCCAGGTGCACTGTTTGTTGCTGGTGATCTACAAGCGCTGCAATCATTTCAGTTGGCCGTAGTGGGAAGCCGGGCGCATTCATGGTATGGCGAACGGTGGGGGCGGCTGTTATGTGAGGCGCTGGCGGCGCGAGGCGTGACAATTACCAGTGGGCTGGCGCGCGGAATCGATGGTGTAGCGCATAAAGCGGCCTTGCAGGTAAATGGTGTCAGTGTTGCTGTGCTGGGGAATGGGCTAAATACCATTCATCCGCGTCGCCATGCCCGACTTGCTACCAGTCTGCTTGAACATGGTGGGGCTCTTGTCTCGGAGTTTCCCCTTGATACCCCTCCTCTTGCTTACAATTTCCCGCGAAGAAATCGCATTATTAGTGGTCTAAGTAAAGGTGTACTGGTGGTGGAAGCGGCTTTGCGCAGTGGTTCACTGGTGACAGCGCGTTGTGCGCTTGAGCAGGGACGTGAAGTCTTTGCTTTGCCCGGTCCATTAGGGAGTCCCGGAAGTGAAGGCCCCCACTGGCTTATAAAACAAGGTGCGATTCTTGTGACGGAACCGGAAGAAATTCTGGAAAATTTGCAATATGGATTGCACTGGTTGCCAGATGCCCATGAAAAATCATTTTATTCATCAGATCAGGAAGACGTGGCATTGCCATTTCCTGAGCTCCTGGCTAACGTAGGAGATGAGGTAACACCTGTTGACGTCGTCGCTGAACGTGCCGGCCAACCTGTGCCAGAGGTAGTTACTCAACTACTTGAACTGGAGTTAGCAGGATGGATCGCAGCTGTACCCGGCGGCTATGTCCGATTGAGGAGGGCATGCCATGTTCGACGTACTAATGTATTTGTTTGAAACCTATATTCACACTGAAGCTGAGTTGCGTGTGGATCAAGACAAACTTGAACAGGATCTTACCGACGCAGGTTTTGAGCGAGAAGATATCTACAATGCCCTGCTATGGCTGGAAAAACTTGCTGATTATCAGGAAGGGTTGGCAGAACCGATGCAACTGGCCTCGGATCCTCTCTCCATGCGTATTTATACACCGGAAGAGTGTGAACGACTGGATGCCAGCTGCCGTGGGTTTCTGCTTTTCCTTGAGCAGATTCAGGTGCTCAACCTTGAAACCCGTGAAATGGTGATAGAGCGAGTGCTCGCGCTGGATAACGCAGAGTTCGAACTGGATGATCTGAAATGGGTGATCCTGATGGTGTTGTTCAACATCCCGGGCTGCGAAAATGCGTACCAGCAAATGGAAGAATTACTCTTTGAAGTGAATGAAGGTATGCTGCATTAATCATTTCTTTAATTCAGCATAAGTTGTTATGGCGAAATCAGCACTGTTCACGGTGCGTAATAATGAGTCCTGCCCAAAGTGCGGGGCTGAACTGGTTATTCGATCCGGGAAACACGGTCCGTTTCTTGGGTGCTCACAGTATCCGGCGTGTGACTACGTCCGTCCTCTGAAATCTTCAGCGGATGGGCATATCGTCAAAGTTCTGGAGGGGCAGGTTTGCCCTGCATGCGGAGCAAATCTGGTATTACGCCAGGGACGCTTTGGTATGTTTATTGGTTGCAGTAACTATCCTGAATGCGAACATACCGAACTTATCGATAAACCGGACGAAACAGCAATTACCTGTCCTCAATGTCGGACGGGCCATCTGGTCCAGCGGCGCTCCCGTTATGGCAAAACATTTCACTCCTGTGATCGCTACCCTGAGTGTCAATTTGCTATTAACTTCAAACCAATAGCCGGAGAGTGCCCTGAGTGTCATTATCCGCTACTCATCGAAAAGAAAACCGCGCAGGGTGTTAAACATTTCTGTGCCAGTAAACAATGTGGAAAGCCGGTTTCGGCGGAATAATAACGTGAATAATAACCTGCAAGGAGACGCTATCGCAGCTGCGATAGATGTCCTCAATGAAGAACGTGTCATCGCCTATCCAACGGAAGCCGTTTTTGGTGTCGGGTGCGATCCTGATAGCGAAACAGCAGTGATGCGACTGTTGGATTTAAAACAGCGTCCGGTTGATAAGGGGCTGATTTTAATCGCGGCAAATTACGAGCAGCTTAAACCCTATATTGATGACAGCATGCTGACTGACGCGCAGCGTGAAACCATTTTTTCTCGCTGGCCTGGTCCTGTCACTTTTGTCTTTCCCGCGCCTGCGACAACACCACGATGGTTGACGGGCCGCTTTGATTCGCTTGCTGTACGAGTCACCGAGCATCCGTTGGTGGTTGCTTTGTGCCAGGCTTATGGTAAACCGCTAGTTTCTACCAGTGCCAACTTGAGTGGATTACCACCTTGTCGAACAATAGAGGAAGTTCACGCACAGTTTGGTGCTGATTTCCCGGTTGTGCTAGGTGAAACGGGCGGTCGTTTAAATCCTTCAGAAATTCGTGATGCCCTGACGGGTGAACTGTTTCGACAGGGGTAACATAATGGAAACCTATGCTGTTTTTGGTAATCCGATAGCCCACAGCAAATCGCCATTCATTCATCAGCAATTTGCACAGCAACTGAATATTGAACATCCCTATGGCCGCGTGCTGGCACCTATCAATGATTTCATCAACACGCTAAACGCTTTCTTTAGTGCTGGTGGTAAAGGTGCGAATGTGACAGTGCCTTTTAAAGAAGAGGCTTTTGCCAGAGCGGATGAGCTTACTGAACGGGCAGCGTTGGCTGGTGCTGTAAATACCCTCAAGCGGTTAGAAGATGGACGCCTACTGGGTGACAATACCGATGGTGTAGGCTTGTTAAGCGATCTAGAACGTCTGTCTTTTATTCGCTCCGGTTTACGTATTCTGCTTATCGGCGCTGGCGGGGCATCTCGTGGGGTATTACTGCCGCTTCTCTCTCTGGACTGTGCGGTGACAATCACTAACCGAACGGTTTCTCGCGCGGAAGAGTTGGCGAAATTGTTTGCGCACACTGGTAGTGTTCAGGCGTTGGGTATGGACGAACTGGATGGTCACGAGTTCGATCTTATTATTAACGCGACATCCAGTGGCATTAGTGGAGATGTTCCGGCGATCCCGGCATCGCTCGTCCATTCAGGTATTTGTTGTTATGACATGTTCTACCAGAAGGGAAAAACGCCCTTTCTGGCATGGTGTGAACAGCAAGGCTCAAAACGTAATGCGGATGGATTGGGGATGTTAGTGGCGCAGGCGGCTCATGCCTTCCTTCTCTGGCACGGTGTTCTGCCTGACGTAGCATCAGTTATAAAGCAATTGCAGGAGGAGTTGTCCGCGTGAATCAGGCCATCCAGTTTCCAGACAGGGAAGAGTGGAACGAGAGTAAAAAATGCGTTTGTTTTCCAGCTCTTGTAAATGGTATGCAGCTCACTTGCGCTATTATTGGAGAGAGTCTGGCGAACCGCTTTGCAGGAGATACGCCAGAACAGTGGTTAGCGAATTTTCGTCAGCATCGCTGGGACCTGGAAGAGGAAGCGGAAAACTTAATTCAGGAACAAAGTGAAGATGATCAAGGCTGGGTCTGGTTACCCTGATCCAGATATTCGTCCTTCCATTTCACGTAATTATTTGCGGAATAGCGTAACCCAGCCTTCTCTTCATCACTTAACGGGCGGATCTGTTTGACGGGGCTACCGAGATACAGATATCCGCTCTCCAGTCGTTTATTTTGTGGGACCAGGCTACCCGCACCAATCATCACATCATCTTCTACTATTGCGCCATCAAGTAAAATTGAGCCCATCCCAACCAAAACTCGATTGCCAATGGTGCAGCCGTGGAGCATCACTTTATGTCCAACCGTAACGTCTTCACCGACGATCAACGGATTGCCTTGTGGATTAGCCGTTGATTTATGGGTCACGTGTAAGACGCTACCATCCTGAATATTAGTGCGGGCACCGATTTGTACATAATTCACATCGCCACGAATCACAACGAGCGGCCAGATCCCCACATCATCAGCCAGGCGAGCGTCACCAATAACCACACTACTACTGTCGATCATTACGCGCTGACCGATTTGTGGAAAAAGATCGCGGTATGGGCGTAAAACATCAGACATACTTACCTCAACAATAAATGATTTACTAATGACTTTGGGTGCATTATTGGCCTTGTGCAAGTCTTTTAGTATGCAAAAAAGCACCGTTTTGTGTGTGAATGCAGCAAAAAGGGTGAAAAAACAACAAACAGAAAAAAAGATCAAAAAAGTACTTGTGCAAAAAATTGGGATCCCTATAATGCGCCTCCGTTGAGACGACAACGTGAAACACTTCACAAGATGGTCGTAACAACAAAGAGAAAAATCCTGAAATTCAGGGTTGACTCTGAAAGAGGAAAGCGTAATATACGCCACCTCGCGACAGTGAGCTGAAAGCCGCGTCGCAACTGCTCTTTAACAATTTA
>NZ_VATL01000053.1:0-13934 GCF_005781065.1 Escherichia sp. E1130 | reverse complement strand
GTTTAAATTGACCAGAACAATACGGCGCTCACTTAACGCTTACCCACGAATTAAATAATGGCCGCACATTAAAAGTGCGGAAGCTTCTTTAATATCACAGAAAAACAGTATTTTACCTGACGAATCCTTAATGTGACAGAGCCTTCCCTCCGCCATCACGGCGGTTTTTTTTACCCCCCCCTGTAGCGAAGCATGAATTTTTGTCTATGCTGAAAATTCATGCCGTTGCGTCTGGGTTATTTTCACACTCTGGTCAGGGAACACCCGATGGCTTCAGACACTCAACATATCGTTCAGAATCATTGCGGGGGAAACCTCCAAGGATACACTGCTGCTAATCCTCCGTCACGCTTCTTCATCACATCATTATGCATCCCGCAGAACACAGGGTCTCTCTCATTAATTCAGAACGGAATGCGATGTGTGTTCAGGCCATTACCGGCACCGGAAAGCAACCGCTCGCGACCGCGGGGCAGTTTTCACGCGCAGAGCTGCATTAGCAACAGGGTAAACAATATCGCTGCACATTTACTGACGGGATGCACGCACCGGCCCGGAAAGCATCGCGGGATTTGTGCATCCCGGGAAACAGGGGGCTGGTTAGAAAGTCCTTTTCTGCTGGCGCTCCTCTGCATCATTCGGCCCCTTCCGGGCAGATACAATTTTCATGATGATGACAATACGTTTTCTGACCTTAACCACTCTCCCTGCTTAACCCAGCCAGCAGGGTATACCTAACCGTAAGGAACTGTTATGACTGCGGAACAAAACACCACGCTCAATACCATTACCGGTGCGCTCGGCGTAAAAAGCAAAGCTGCGCTTGCCCAGTACAGTCCGGCCGAAATAGACCTCCGCATGCGGGATGCAAAACAGGAATGCAGCTGGTCTGGCCTGCAGGAATTGCACGCGGAGGCGAAAAAAGAGTATGACGACCTGCGCATCATGGAAAAAAACATTCTGACCCGCGCTTCTCCGCTGCTGCCGCAGGCGGTGAAACTGGGGCTGAAGCACCCGGGAGTGTCCCTGCAGGATTATGAGGAGTGGTTTGGCTGGCATGCGGCACAGTACGCCAGTCCTGGAGACGTATCCTCCATGTTTTCACCGGCAGCGTACCTGACGGCACTGTACAGGGAGGCCCGGGAACTTTATTCGGCAACTTCGGTATGGCACATTGACCAGCGCCGGCCTGACCTGAAGGACCTGGTGCTGAGCCAGAAGAACATGGATACCGAAGTCAGTGCGCTGAGCCTGTCGAATGAAATTCTGCTGGAGCGCACCCGCGAGGCCATGAAGCCACCTGAAGGGGGGGAAACCCCGACGGAAAATGCAGCCCTGGAGGTGTTGTCCGGGCATGTCACCAGCAGCGGCACGCCGTATCATCGCCATTACAGCCGGTTGCGTCAGGCACGTTTTCAGAAGGACCCGGCATTTAAACAGCTGCAGTCTGCGCCGGCGGTGACAAAACATCTGAGTGGCCCGGCACTGGCTGCGATGTATTACGATATTCCTCCGGCGCTGTACCGGCTGCTGACGGATGAAATACCGGCTGATGAAGAGCTGGCAAAAGAAAAATTCAAAGCGTATTTCGGGAATATGCCCGCAGAAATGTTGATGCAGCCCCTGGTGCTGCGCCAGTGGTTTGGGCTGACGGATGATGAATTGATGTCTTTCATTCCTCTGAATGAATATGTGGACAATGTATTGGTATCGTTAACACCTGAGGGGGTTACCAGGGTCGTTATGAATTCCCCCAGTGAATCAAAAGGCTTTTTGCATTTTGTAAGGATCTATCCCCAGACATCTACTTTGTGGCGTGCCGTTTATAGTTTGAAAACTGATTCAGTTTTCGGTGCTTATCTTAATATTCCGGCTGAACCTGAGTCAGGTAATGAATTCGCCAGTCCTAAATGGTTGGCACCCAATATCCCAATACATGCGGGGGAATTGGTGATAAGAGATATGGATATCAGTACAGCTTTTTATGATCATCCTGAAAACAATCCACCAAAGGCAAAACGTTTCTTAGCTAATTATAGCGAAACTGAAAATAACAAAATGAATTATATATGGGTAGCTTGCCATAAAGCGGGCGAGGCGCAGGGCGGGACTAATGAAAAAGTTTTTTTCACCCTTACCACCTTGCCCACAACTCAATTTTTACTCAAACTTAACAAAGCTATACGCTTGTACAAAGCCACCGGACTCTCTCCGCGCGTGCTGGAAGATATCGTCAACAGCGTTAACCCTGACCAGATAACTGACGATACTCTGACCCTGCTGTTCCGTACCCACCTGCTGATGCAGCGCTATGGCATTTCCCATGAAGATGCACTGGTAATGGCAAAAGGCCGGATATCGATGGTCGAACATGGGAATGAACCCAGTCATTTTGACCGGCTGTTTAATTTACCTTCTCGGAGTAAAGGCGATTTTTATCCCGAAATAAAACCCCACATATTCCTGTTGCCAGAGAAGGCAGAAGATGATTGGGAAATTAAGGCAGTTCTCAAACGGGCGTTTCAGACAGATGATATCGGGCTGGCTGCGCTGTGGCAGGTTTATGCCAGCAATTCAACTGGACATCAGTTCTATCTTAGTCTTAAAGATATTTCAGGGATGTACGCTATCAGCCTGTGGGCTCGCTTGCACGGACTGACCCCGCAGTCACTTCTGTCGTTACTCACTCTAATGGGATTACCAAATCAACTATGGAATGCGCAGGTCGGAGTCTGGAATGAGTTGCTTGAAAAACTCCATTCAGTTGTCAACTGGCTCAATGCCCGCAACTGGACGGTACACGACCTGCACATTATGACCCGGGATGTCACGACTATCCCGGCCAGCACGGAAATCACCAACTTTATCGAACAGGTGCGGGCAGTTGTTGCTGGCAGTGAGTTACCCGAAAAGCCTGTTCTTAACGATTACATGCAGGCACTTAACCCGCTGGTCACGGCCACCTTCAGCCTGAACAGTGAAACAGCGGGTGCGGCTCTGCTGAACTGGGTAAATCAGGCTGAGCCTGAAGGTCTGGATGTTGCCGGATTCTGGGCGGCACTGACAGAGCCGACAGCATTGAAAAAGAAAAAAACAGCAAAATCTGCAGGTGTCACTGCTTTTGCTTATGCTCTGGCGCAGATGGCGTTGATTTACCACGCAACCAAAATTACGCCGGACGCCATGGCGCTGTTTGTCGGTAAGCCAGCGGCGCTGGCGGCAGGTGCCGGGAATGGCCCGCTGAACCGCAGTGTGAGCGTGATTATGGCTCTGGAAGCCTTCAGTCAGTGGCTGAAAACACTGCCGGATGCCGCCGGAGCGGGAGGTATCACTGGTGCCCTGGGGGGCGAAGGTATTCCGGTGGCAGTGCTGGCTCAGGTGACCGGTATCAGTGACGTGGTTATCACCCAGGCGATAGCTGCCATGGCTGCGCAGGGGGCAGTTCCGGCTGTGGAAGTGCTTTCCGGCTGGGATGTCCTGCAGACTGTTCTGCAGTGGGTCAGCCTGTCTGAGGGGTTTGGTGTGACGCCAGTCTCCATTGCGCAGATGCTGGCGTTGACCGGTGATTATTCACCACCTGAAGCGGTTGCTGAAGGAGAAGATGTGCCACCGGAAATCACCTGGGATACGTGGCAATACGTGGCGGATGCGTTCGCGGCAGGTCTGTCGCCTGTACAGGTGCAGGCAGTGGAGGATGCGATAGCACAGCCTTTAAGTTCGGCAATGTGCGGATATTTGCTTGGCGTGAATATATTCTCCGGAACGGCTATATCGGACCGCGAAGCCCTGTTCCGCTACCTGCTGGCGGATAACCTTAACGGCCCTCAGATCAGGACTTCGCGACTGGCGGAAGCCATTACGTCGTTGCAACTGTTTATTCACCGAACCTTGTCCGCCCCGGAGGGAGGGGACACGGTACTTGATGAGGCGTTTGGCCGACAGTTTATTCTCGACTGGACACAGTGGAATGCCCGCTACAGTACCTGGGCGGCGGGGCAGAAACTGATGTATTACCCGGAAAACTTTATTGACCCGACAGTGCGCCTGGGTCAAACGCAAATGATGGATGAGATGCTGCAGACGCTCGGGCAGGCGCAGATTAACACCGATACGGTGGGCGATGCCTTTATGGGCTATCTGACCGGGTTTGAGGAGGTGGCCAACCTGGAAACCGTCAATGGTTACCACGACAACCTGAATGATAATGCAGGGAAAACCTGGTTTATCGGCCGTAGTGAATCCGCACCTTATACGTGGTGGTGGAGGGCGGTGGATGAGGGTAAACGAAGTGTGGAAGGTATACTCCCGGCCAATGCCTGGACGGGATGGGAGAAGATAAGTATCACGCCTGAAGCATGGGGTAACCTGATTCGCCCTGTGGTTTATAAAGAGCGCCTGTATCTTATCTGGGTGGAAAGGCAGGATACGCCCAGGCAGGATGAGGGGGTTCCACAGTGGCGTTATATGCTTAAGATTTCAGGAAAACGCTATGACGGTAACTGGTCGGTGCCTGTAACAATTAATATACCGGATGAAAAGGCTAACCCTGCAGAAAAGGACGCTTTCAGGTGGGATGAAAAAATGCCGGAAATGTATGTGAGTGCCTGGCCGACAATGGAAACGTTTTTTGTATTATTTTATGATAAATCACAAAGTTCACTTGATGAACTGACTGTCCCGTTTGGATATAAGATTTTTGACAATATGCAGTTTGTGGATTTTAATGACGGAGGGGAATATGACGAGATATTAAAGCTCCTTTCAGGGCAGCTGGATTTAGGTGAAAGACGCGCCATTCCGATGCAATTTTCCCGAGCGGAAATACAAAGTGAACATCAGTTTAATTACTCCGGGCTAAGGCCGGATAAATATAAAGAATTTTCATTAACCCTTCAGGGTGAACCTATTGTTTCCAGCCATAATGAAACCGGGACGTATGATGTCAGTCTGAATGTTAATCTGGCTCTTGAATATAATTCATCTGTTTTCTGGCAGTCAGTCGCAAGTCATTCGGCATTTCAGTATATGATTGAGCTTGAGGGCATCAAGGACATGCTTGCAGCTACAAGCTATTATAATTGTGTGTATGACGAAAACTGTTTCTATTTTGCCAGCGAAGGAGGTCTCTTCAATGACTATGGAGGTATATTTCTGGCGATAAAAAAAACGAATCAGAATGGAGGGTACATATTTACTGCCGATGTGTACTTTAATGACCAGTCATTTGTTTTCGTCAATATATTCTATTTTGTGAAAGAGGCAATAATCGCTGGAACGCGTTGTTATATATTCTATCATCCCATGTATCAACTTAAGTTGAAAACTTTATATAAAGTGGTTCTTCGTTACGGCGACAGACCTACTTTTGAATATGTGGTTTCGTCAGATGGGTTTCGGGGTTCGTCTATTGATAAGCCTTCCTTTGAATCCGGATTAATAAAAAAGGATGATATTTTAATTAAATACCAAGGGATCAGGACAATACGCGCACCATATGATTGGGATATGACTAAGATTTATTCAAATGATTATTCAATTGAGGTGAAGGGGATTAGTTCTGATAACTGGGAGGGCAATGTAGAGTTTAATCAGGCACTGATAATTGTTGTTGGTGGTGAGCAAAGGGAATACCGACTACGATTCTATAAGGCAAAAAAAAATGCCATTATTGCCCAACTATGTGGTGATACATCATCAGCACAATATCTGCAATACGATATTTATCGTACACGCCTGAATACCCTTTTTGCTCGCCAGTTGACTGAAAGGGCGGTTAATGGCATTGATGCCATTCTTACCTATGAGACCCAACTGATTAATGAACCAGCGCCCGGTCAGGGGCGCTACGTCAACATTGTCTTGCCTAAATGGGAAGACACATACGCCAGTCGGTCTGTCGTCATTAGTATCCGCAATGTTGGCAACGCACCCGACACGACTCTCAAAACTATGTGGAGAGGAATGCTGTTGGATACACCGCAGTCTGTAAGATTTTTTGTGCCATGCAGCGGTAATAACAGTACCGGAATTAAGTTCCCGGCTGATGAGAAGAATATTGCACTGGATATCATCCTGGATCAGCCAAAATCGCGTAAGGCTGGTGAATTCCATACTACATTTTCCGACACAAAGGAGGAACTGACGGGGTTCAGCTATACACCTGACGATTCTTTCCAACCGAATATTTCTGTTACTGTACTGGCTGACAAGAGTGAGCCAATGGACTTTTCCGGTGCCAACGCCATCTATTTCTGGGAACTGTTCTACTACACCCCGATGATGGTGATGCAGCGCTTCCTGCAGGAAGAGCGCCATGATCTGGCTGAAAAATGGCTGAAATATATCTTTAGTCCCTCCGGCTACATTGTGCAGGGGGGGCGGGATAAACGGATGTGGAACACCCGTCCACTGGAGGAAGACACCTCCTGGAACAGCGAGCCGCTGAAGTCTTACGACCCGGATGCGGTGGCACAGAACGACCCGATGCACTACAAGCTTAACGCTTTCATGCGTCTGCTGGATATCACCATCGGCAAAGGGGATGTGGCTTACCGTAAACTTGAGCGCGATACCCTGTCTGAGGCTAAAGTCTGGTACGGTCGTGCACTGAGCCTGCTCGGGGACGCGCCGTGGATTGAGCAAAATCAGGGCTGGGGTGACCCGGTGCTGAGCACGGCAGCGTCTGCGCAGGCGTTGACCGATCGCATCGATGCACTGAGCCAGATGGCGCAGAATATTCGCCGTCACAAGGATATTCCGCTGACCGCTGTGGCCGGCAGCACGCTGTTCTTCCCTGAATCCAATGAGGTCATACTGGGCTACTGGGAGACCCTGCGTATCCGTCTCTACAACCTGCGTCATAACCTGACCCTTGACGGCAAACCGTTGAACCTGCCCCTGTACGCGACACCGGCTGACCCGAAAGCCCTGCTGGCGGCTGCGGTGGCTGCTGAAGGGGGAAGCGGCAGCGGATTGCCGACTGTCGACTCCATTCCAGCCCTGCGCTTTACCCCGATGCTGGAGAGTGCGCGTGCAATGGCCTCGCAGTTGATTCAGTTTGGCAGCAGCATGCAGCAGATATTGCTCAGTCAGGATGCAGAGGCACTGGCAGAACTGCTCAGCACCCAGGGCGCTGAACTGGCAGGCAGCAGTCTGTCGCTGCAGAAGCAGACCCTGAATGAGCTGGCGGCCGAGCGCCTGACGCTGGAAAAATCCCTTGAGTCCGCCACCACCCGTCGGGATCATTACCGGTCGCTGTATCAGGAAAACATCAACGCCCGTGAAAACCACGCCATGAACCTGCTGACCAGCTCCCAGCTCCTCAGCGCGGGTATCAAGCCGCTGTATGTGGCGGGTGCGGTGGCGGGGGTTGCCCCGAACATCTTTGGCCTGGCTAACGGGGGGATGAAGTATGAAGGACCTCTGAATGCGGCGGGAATTGGTATGGAGATCGCCGCGAGTGCGCTGAACATCGCCGGTCAGCGTATTACCCAGGAAGAGCAGTACCGCCGTCGCCGCGAGGAGTGGGACATCCAGCATCGCGCTGCAGAGAAAGAAATGGGTGTGATTCAGGCGCAGCTTGACGCGCTGACGGTACGTGAAACTTCAGCACAGATGCAGATTGCGCATATGGAAACCCAGGAAGCGCATGCGAAGGCACAACTGGCACTGTTCCGGAGCAAGTTTACCGGCAAGGCCATGTACAGCTGGCTGCGCGGACGTCTGGCGACCATCTTCTATCAGTACTACGACCTGACGGCTTCCCTGTGTCTGATGGCGCAGAAATCCCTGCAGTACGAAACCGGTGATGTGACCAAATCCTGGCTGAAAACCGGCACCTGGAACGGGGCGTGGGCGGGGCTGATGGCCGGTGAGGGGCTGATGCTGAGTCTGGCGCAAATGGAGCTGGCATGGATGAAACACCAGAAGCGTGAGCTGGAGGTGACGCGCACCGTATCGCTGGCGGAACTGTTTGATGCGCAGGGCGGTGATATGACATTCGTTCAGGCTGTTAAAAAAGCACTCGGGAGTGGCGCGCATGCTGACGAAGGCGGCATTAAAGTGGGGCTGACAAATGGCGAACTGGTTGTTCACTTTAATCTGCAGGAGCTGAATGTGGCACCGGACTATGCGGGTGAAACGTTACGGGTGCGTAGTATGGCCGTCACCCTGCCGGCGCTGCTGGGGCCGTACCAGAATGTGATGGGACAGATGTACATCAGTGGCGGCGAGGTTAACCTTCCAGTGGGATGTGAGCGGTGCGCCATTTCACATGCCCTGCAGGACAACGGTATGTTCATGCAGGATGGTACGGGTGACCCGCGCTGGGGCGCCCGCTGGCTGCCGTTTGAGGGGGTGAATATTAATCAGGAGGGTATAAACATGACACTTAGCTTCGCGGATGCGCTGGGTGACCAGAAGTCCCTGCTGGAGAGCCTGAATGACGTTATTCTGCATATCCAGTTTACCGTTCGCTGAGGAGAGTGATAATCATGGCTGATGTATCACAGAACGGCGCCCGGGAAAGCAGTTTCTTTACCCCACCATCGCTCCCTAAGGGGGGCGGTACCCTCACCGGCAGCGGTGGGGCGTTGCAGGCGGGCGGACCGGACGGGGTGGCGGGCTGGAGCATTCCCCTGCCGGTCTCCGCCGGCCGGGGTTTTGCCCCTGAGCTGGCGCTTAATTACAGCAGTGCCGGGGGCAACAGTGAATTTGGTCTGGGCTGGCAGCTGCCGGTCCCGGTCATTCGCCGGGATACCCGTAAAGGTGTCCCGAAGTATGATGATGACGATATCATTTTGGCGCCGGACGGTACGGATTTGTTGCGCCACGGGGAAATGCGCCAGGAGCGGTTCCTGCCGTTTTCAGCTTCGGGTAAGAACTGGTATAACGTCATTCCGTATATCTCCCGCTTCGGGGGGATTTCCACTCGTTATGAGTGCTGGACGGAACTGGTCGAAGGGGCCATTCCCTTCTGGATACAGTTTTTATCTGATGGCGGCCTGGCGCTGTATGGCTGGACGGCGGAGGCCCGCCTGAGCGATGGTGATAATCGTGTGGCGGAGTGGCGTCTTGACGAACAGATGACGGCACGTGGTGAGCATATTGTCTGGGCCTGGCGGAATGATAGTCACGGAAATCTTGCCTCTGAAGAGCGGAGTCGCCCGGGTGTTAATCGTTACCTGAGCGGGGTGTACTGGGGGAATAAGGAGCCGGCACTTCATTTCTTACGTCCGGTTAGCGGGGATCCAACTATGCAGGACAGCGCCATATGGTTTTGCTGTCTGCGTTTTGACTACGGAGAGCGCACGACGCCGGTAGACCTGGTGCCTCCTTACTACGCTCCTCCCGATAACTGGTCAGGACGTCCCGATGCGTTTACGCATTACCGGTATGGTTTCTCGGTACGTACCAGACGGCTGTGTCGCGACATTCTGCTGTATCATCGCACCGGGCTGATGGCTGGCGGGACTGATACGAAGGAAACGCTGGTTTCCCGCCTGCATCTCACCCATGAGATATCTCCCTCCGTCAGCTGGCTGTCGGCAGCGCAGGTGATGGCGTACGATCCGGATGCGAACAATGCTCCGGTGACAACCCCTCCGGTGGAGTTTAACCTGTCGCAGCCGTCACCGTTACCGGCCAGCGCATCCGCCTGGCAGTACCGTGATGACCTTGACGGCTTCTCATACCAGTACTGGCAGATGGCTGACCTGATGGGGGAGGGGCTGACCGGGCTGCTGTATCAGGATTCGGGCGGGTGGTGGTATCGTGCCCCGGTGCGTGACACCCGCGAGGGGGCAGGGCCTGATGCGCTCACCTGGGCTACCCCCAGAAAACTGGAGCGTATTCCGTCCCTGGCGGGCTGGCGACTGATGGACCTGAACGGCGACGGGCGTCCGGAGAGCGTGGTGTCACTGCCGGGTGTAACCGGCAGCTTCACGCTGAACGCCGATGCGCAGTGGCAGGGTTTTGTGCCCTTCGGGGCCATTCCGGCAGAGTTTCTGCATTCGCAGATGCAGATTGCAGACCTGACGGGCGCGGGCCTGAGTGACCTGGTGATGGTGGGGCCGCGCAGCGTGCGCCTGTGGCCCTCGGATGGCAATACGGGCTGGAAAAGGGTTGTCAGCGAGCACTATGGTGGCTCACGGCCTCTGCCGATCGGCAACAGTGAAAACAGTCTGGTGCTGTTTTCAGATATCCCGGGCAGCGGTCAGCAGCATCTGACGGAAATCACACCGGACTGTGTGCGCTACTGGCCTTCGCTGGGGCACGGTAAGTTCGGCGAGGTCGTTGAACTGAAAGGGTTCAGCGTGCCTCAGAAGGTGTTCTGCGCCGGTAATATCTATCTGGCCGACACGGACGGTTCCGGCACACCGGATATTCTGTATCTGGAGCATGACGGTATCAGGGTCTTTATGAACGAAAGCGGGAACCGCTTTACGGAGGCCGGGGTTATCCCGCTGCCGGAGGGAATTCATGGTGATGACCTCTGCACCCTGCAGGTGTCCGATATCCAGGGGCTGGGCGTGGCCAGTTTGCTGCTGACGGCGCCGCATAGTCTGAAGGGCCTGAAGCCCCGTAGCTGGCTGCTGAACCTCAATACTGTCAAACCCTGGCTGCTGATTGAAACCAGTGACAATGGAGGCGGCCGGACGCTGCTGGAATACCGCAGTTCCGCTCAGGGCTGGCTGGACGAAAAAGCCGGACGTCAGCGCGACGGGGAACGCACCCCGGTCAGCTACCTGCCATTCCCGGTGCATACGGTCAGCCGTATCACTCAAGTCAACGACATCACCGGCCTGGTGCTGGGCAGTGAAACCCGCTATCTGGGTGGTGTGTGGGACGGTGAGGAGCGGGAGTTTGCCGGCTTCACCCGTCTTATTCAGTGTGATACCCATGAGCGGACGGCCGGCACGGCCGCGGAAATCTCCCCGCCGGCAGAGATACGCAGCTGGTTTATGACCGGGTTGCGGGAGCATGACGCAGTCCTGAGCAGCACGTACGGCGGTCTCAGCGAGCTTCCGCACAAACCGGTACGCTTTACCCGCTGGAATGAGGGGGAAGGCCGGGAGGAGGCATTCTCACCGGGCACTGAAGGGGAGGTCTGGCTGCGACGCGCCCTGCGCGGGGTGCCGGTGCGGACCGAAACGTACGGTCTGGATGGCAGTGACAGGGAACGCATTCCCTACAGCGTGACCGTGCAGCGCTGGCAGGTGCGGGCATACAGTACGGAGAATGCAGATAAGCCGGCTGCACTTGCCTCCCCGCTGGAGAGCCTGAGCTACAGCTGTGAGCGTATTTCGCAGGACCCGGTCATTTCGCAGAGTCTCCTTCTGACGCAGGATAAATACGGTAATACTCTTGAGAGTGTGACCCTGAACTATCCGCGCAGGCTTTCACCGGGACAGCTGGAGGCAGAAGAAACGGCTCGAGCCATTTACCCGGCCTCCCTGCCGGAAGGTATCATCAGGGAAAGTACCGACACCCAGCAATATGACTGCTGGCTGAACCTGACACGGGCCACGGTGCACAACCTGGATGACGGACAGGTGTTTGTTACGGGACTGCCGGAGCAGACCCGCACTGATGTCATCTGGTACGGCACGACACACCCGGACGGTAATCCGGAGGGGCGGGCAAATCACGATATGCCGGGCGAAGGTTTCAGCGTGGAGTTTCTGCTGCAGGAAACCGGGGTGGAAGGTACGCCGGTCAGAAAAATCGACAGTCTGCTCGCCACTGCGGGCTCCGTGGCTATGACCGGATACAGTAAAACCCACTGGCGCAGCGCAGTTGACGGTGTAACCCTGCAGGATCAACCGGACCGCCAGGCGCTGGTCGCCTTTACCGAAACCGCGATGCACGATAAACAGTCTCTTGATGTCCTGAGGCCGGTGTTTGACCAGACCCTGCGCGACCTGGTGTTCGATGTACTCAACGACACTACCGGGCAGAAAGACCCTGCGGTGCTGACACGGGTACGTGATCGCCTCCCGGAACCCGTGCCCGGAGCGTTACTGTATCAGGCTTTTTTCGCTGCTACAGAAAACCGACAACGTGACAGTGATGTCATCGACGTGCTGAAAAAGATAACCACAGGGCGGATTGACCGGCGGGTGCTGATGACTTATGTGCTTGAGGCTCCCGCGTCGCTGATACCAGAAGAGAAGAAGAAAGCCATTGATCCGAACGGTGGGGTTCCTGCTGAATGGCTGTGGTACGCGGTCAGGGAATATATCACAGATGATATCTCGTGGGAGTGGTTGTGGTATGGCGCCCGTCAGTATACCGGAGATGGTGGTGCCGATGAGTCGGACGGTGGGATGCCATCAGAGTGGTTGTGGTATGAGGTTATCCGGTGGTTGGCGGTTGTAGATGCACTGAATGAACGAACCGTGCGAAAGGGGAAAGCGACCGAGTCATTGCTGCCTGACACTCTGTTCTGGCAGGCGGTGACCGGCAGCGAAAATAACATTCCGGGTATGCGCGAGTTTCTGAGCCAGCGCGTGCAGGAGGAAACTCTGGAGCAGTTGCTGGAACGCGGCGGGTATCATCCGGTAAATGTTCCGTTCAGCCCGGCGGTAAGCGACGTCCGGAGCGGCTGGCATAACCACACGGAGTACCACTCCGCAGACGCTTTCTGGTTGCCGAAGGCGGTGCGGGAGAGTGACCGGGTTAAAGCGACTGACCTGACTTACACCGACCACTGGCTGACGGTGAAGCAGGCCACCGATGAAGTCAGCCATTTTACCGCAGTGGACGCGTTTGACTGGCGGTTCCTGAGCCCGGTGAAAGTGAAGGATATCAACGACAATATTGCGGAAGCGAAGCTGGATGCGCTGGGCCGGACCGTCTGGCACCGTTTCTACGGTACGGAAACTCCGGTGGTGACCGATGAAGCAGGATACAGACGGTTAAGCGACACGCCGGTTAAGGTGGGTTATGCGCCCCTTAAAGACATTCAGTTCACCCCGCCGGCCACGGTGGAGGCGGCGCTGGCGCTTAACGCCAATAAAGGCGTGCCGGTGCATGAGGCCTTCACCCCGGTGACCGACAGCTGGATGCCGCTGAGTTTTGATGTGGAGGGTAACCTGACCGGAGAACGCTGCGGCGAGCTGGCCTGGCGGCGGCGAGTGCAGCAACTGGCCGGGGACCACATCATGCAACCGGATATAATGAATACCCGCACGCCGCCGCACATTATCCGTATTCAGACAGACCGCTATGACAGTGACCCGGAACAGCAGGTTCGCGTACAGGTGACGCTGCACGGGGGCGGACAGGTGCTGCAGACGGCGGCGCTGAGCCCGGCGGGCGAGGCATTTGTGCGTACGGAAGCGGGCGGACTTGAGGCCGGCAGTGACGGGAAGGCCGTCACCGCACAGGCAGACGTTCGCTGGGCCGTGACCGGCAAAACCGAGTTTGACAACAAGGGGCAGGCGATCCGCGTCTGGTTGCCGTTCTACCTGAACGACTGGCGGTGGGTCAGTGACGACAGCGCGAGGGACGGGATTTATGCCGACACTCATGTGTATGACGCTGCCGGGCGGGAAGTTAAGGTTGTCCGCGCAGCCGGGGAGGATGTGGATGGTGTGTGGGCGAACTATCTGCGCCGGTCGCAGGCGAACCCGTGGTTTACGGTCCAGGAAGATGAGAACGACACCTGGGCTGAGGTGATTGAGAATGCGAAACGTAAAAAGTCACTGCACTGAACCTGATACTGGAGGAGTCTCTGATGACTGATGTGGTTGACTAAACCGGACACTAAACTTACATCCATAACGGAGGTGTTTAGTGATGAAAAAGAGAACATTTACCCCTGAGTTTAAAAAGGAAGCGGTGGCCCTGGTCAATGAGCAGGGCTACACCATCGCCAAGGCTGCAGTATCGCTGGGGATCAACGACAGAACGCTGAGGGGATGGGTTGTTGG
>NZ_VATL01000052.1:0-5843 GCF_005781065.1 Escherichia sp. E1130 | reverse complement strand
CTGTGGGATATGCTGACCCATCCGCGCTACGGCATGGGGAAACGTCTTGGTGCGGCGGATGTGGACAAATGGGCGCTGTATGTCATCGGCCAGCATTGCGATCAGTCGGTGCCGGACGGTTTTGGCGGCACGGAGCCGCGCATCACCTGTAATGCGTACCTGACCACACAGCGTAAGGCGTGGGATGTTCTCAGTGATTTCTGCTCGGCGATGCGCTGTATGCCGGTATGGAACGGGCAGACGCTGACGTTCGTGCAGGACCGACCGTCGGATAAGGTGTGGACCTATAACCGCAGTAATGTGGTGATGCCGGATGATGGCGCGCCGTTCCGCTACAGCTTCAGCGCCCTGAAGGACCGCCATAATGCCGTTGAGGTGAACTGGATTGACCCGAATAACGGCTGGGAAACGGCAACAGAGCTTGTGGAGGACACGCAGGCCATTGCCCGTTACGGTCGTAACGTCACGAAGATGGATGCCTTTGGCTGTACCAGCCGGGGGCAGGCGCACCGCGCCGGGCTGTGGCTGATTAAAACGGAGCTGCTGGAAACGCAGACCGTGGACTTCAGCGTGGGTGCAGAAGGGCTTCGCCATGTACCGGGCGATGTCATTGAAATCTGTGATGATGACTATGCGGGTATCAGCATCGGCGGGCGCGTGCTGGCGGTGAACAGCCAGACGCGGACACTGACGCTCGACCGTGAAATCACGCTGCCATCCTCCGGCACCACGCTGATAAGCCTGGTTGACGGACAGGGGAATCCGGTCAGCGTGGAGGTCCAGTCCGTCACCGACGGCGTGAAGGTGAAAGTGAGCCGGGTTCCTGACGGCGTTGCCGAGTACAGCGTGTGGGGGCTGAAGCTGCCGACGCTGCGCCAGCGCCTGTTCCGCTGTGTGAGTATCCGTGAGAACGATGACGGTACGTATGCCATCACTGCCGTGCAGCATGTGCCGGAGAAAGAAGCCATCGTGGATAACGGGGCGCACTTTGACGGTGACCAGAGCGGCACGGTGAATGGTGTCACGCCGCCAGCGGTGCAGCACCTGACCGCAGAAGTCACCGCAGACAGCGGGGAATATCAGGTGCTGGCGCGCTGGGACACGCCGACGGTGGTGAAGGGCGTGAGCTTCCTGCTTCGCCTGACCGTGGCTGCGGATGATGGCAGTGAACGGCTGGTCAGCACGGCCCGGACGACGGAAACCACATACCGCTTCAGGCAACTGGCGCTGGGAAATTACAGGCTGGCAGTCCGGGCGACAAATGCCTGGGGGCAGCAGGGAGACCCGGCGTCGGTATCGTTCCGGATTGCCGCACCGGCAGCGCCGTCACAGATTGAGCTGACTCCGGGCTATTTTCAGATAACAGCCACGCCGCATCTTGCCGTTTATGACCCGACGGTACAGTTTGAGTTCTGGTTCTCGGAAAAGCGGATTGCGGATATCAGGCAGGTTGAAACCACAGCCCGCTATCTTGGCACGGCGCTGTACTGGATAGCCGCCAGTATCAATATTAAGCCGGGCCATGATTATTATTTTTATATCCGCAGTGTGAACACCGTTGGCAAATCGGCATTTGTGGAGGCTGTCGGTCGGGCGAGCGATGATGCGGAAGGTTACCTGGATTTTTTCAAAGGCCAGATAACTGAATCCCATCTCGGCAAGGAGCTGCTGGAAAAAGTCGAGCTGACGGAGGATAACGCCAGCCAACTGGAGGAGTTTTCGAAAGAGTGGAAAGACGCCAACGATAAATGGAATGCCATGTGGGGCGTCAAAATTGAGCAGACAGAAGACGGTAAGCATTATGTCGCGGGGCTTGGCCTCAGCATGGAGGATACGGAGGAAGGTAAACTGAGCCAGTTTCTGGTTGCCGCTAACCGTATCGCGTTTATTGACCCGGCAAACGGGAATGAAACGCCGATGTTTGTGGCGCGGGGCAACCAGATATTCATGAACGAAGTGTTCCTGAAGTATCTGACGGCTCCCACCATTACCAGCGGCGGCAATCCGCCGGTATTTTCCCTGACACCGGACGGGCGGTTGACGGCGAAAAATGCCGATATCAGCGGTAACGTGAATGCGAACTCCGGGGCGCTCAACAACGTCACGATAAATGAGAACTGTACGATTAAGGGAATGCTCGAGGCTACTCAGGTCAAAGGTGACTTCGTTAAAGCTGTATCTAAGCCATTCCCGAAAAAAACTGGCTCGTGGGGCAATACGGAAACACCAGGCGGGACGGTTACAGTCACCATTTACGATGATCATAACTTTGACCGCCAAATCATTATTCCGCCCATTATTTTTAACGGTATGGCGTATGACGATCCGGGGAGCGGTAATAACCCGGGAGGTACGCGATACACGGGTTATGGTTTTGAAGTTCGCAAAAACGGCGTATTAATCGCATCCAGAGAAACTAAAGGGGCCATTCCCGGTAGTTACAGTGCGGTTATTGATATGCCGAGTGGTGGTGGTAGCGTCACTCTGGAGTTTAAGATTTTCCAGAAAGGCAATCAGGGCGCAGGTAACATCACAGACTGTACGGTGATTGTGACCAAAAAAGCTGCTTCCGGTATCAGTATCCGTTGAAATATTTATAACCCCAATACGGGCGCCAGAAATGGCGCCTTTTTTATTTGTGGAGTGAGTATGGCAGTACAGATTTCAGGTGTGCTGAAAGATGGTGCGGGAAAACCAATACAGAACTGCACTATTCAACTGAAGGCAAAGCGTAACAGCACCACGGTACTGGTGAACACGGTGGCCTCTGAAAATCCGGATGAAGCCGGGCGTTACAGCATGGACGTTGAGTATGGCCAGTACAGCGTCACCCTGCTGGTTGAAGGTTTTCCGCCTTCACATGCCGGGACCATTACCGTCTATGAAGGTTCCAGACCAGGTACGCTGAATGATTTTCTCGGTGCCATGACGGAAGATGATGTCATGCCGGAGGCATTGCGTCGTTTTGAGGCAATGGTGGAAGAAGCGGCACGCAACGCCGAAGCCGCCTCTCAGAGCGCAGCGGCGGCAAAGAAATCCGAAACTGCAGCGGCATCGTCCAGGAACGCGGCGAAAACGTCAGAGACGAATGCAGGTAACAGTGCGAAAGCGGCAGCGGCCTCACAGACTGCATCGGCAAACTCCGCGACAGCAGCCAAAAAATCAGAAACCAACGCGAAAAACAGTGAGACAGCCGCAAAGACGAGCGAAACCAACGCAAAGTCCAGCCAGACGGCAGCGAAAACCAGCGAAACGAATGCCAAAGCCAGTGAAGCTGCGGCGAAAAGCAGTCAGGATGCAGCAGCCGAAAGCGAGAGCGCGGCAGCCGGTTCTGCGACTTCAGCTGCTGGATCAGCAACTGCAGCGGCTAACAGCCAGAAAGCTGCGAAGACGAGTGAAACTAACGCAAAGTCCAGCCAGACGGCAGCGAAGACCAGCGAAACGAATGCCAAAGCCAGCGAAACTGCGGCGAAAAGCAGTCAGGATGCAGCAGCCGAAAGCGAGAGTGCTGCAGCTGGTTCTGCAAGCGCGGCGGCTGCTTCTGCCACTGCATCAGCTAACAGTCAAAAAGCAGCAAAGACGAGCGAAACCAACGCAAAGACAAGCGAGACTGCGGCGGCTAACTCGGCGAAAGCATCAGCTGCAAGCCAGACGGCTGCAAAAGCGAGTGAAGACGCAGCCAGAGAGTATGCAAGCCAGGCTGCGGAGCCGTATAAACAAGTTTTGCAGCCGCTTCCCGATGTGTGGATACCGTTTAACGATTCACTGGAAATGATTACTGGTTTCGCTCCTGGTTATAAAAAAGTAACTATCGGTGATGATGTTATTACTTTTCCATCAGAGAAGGTTGTATCTTTCACTCGCTCCACTTCTGCAACGTATATAAACAAATCAGGTTCATTTGCTTTTGCAGAAATTAACGATCCGCGCTTTGAAAAGGAAGGTTTATTAATTGAAGGTCAGAGGACAAATACATTTACTAATAGTAACAATCCTTCATTATGGAATTATGACGACAAGAATATAGAAATAACCACATCGGTTGATGAATATGGTTTTAAATATGGTTTGTTCGATGTAAAGGAAACATCAACTACTGAAAGGGCGACGATAATATCTACTGGATACAGTAGGGTTATTGATGTTGCTGCAAATGAATCTGTTACCTTGTCCTGTAGGGTTAAGAAGATAAATGGAGAAGGTATTATAACTTTAAGACCCAGAATATCTTTCGTTAACGATGACGGCACAAGCAACACGCTGGTAGCTGGTTCCTACATAGATTGCGAAACTGGTGATGTTTTAGGTTTTTCTGGTGGGGATGCTGTAAATCATGTCATATACAGAGAAGCTAACGGATGGTTACGCGTCGAATTTACATATAAATCACCAGAAGCAAAAAGCATGTATGGGCGCTTTGAAATGGGAGCAGATAAAAGGGCGATCAAAAAAGGCGATCAGATAATGTTTACTACGCCGCAATTTGAAAAAGGATCGTGTGCATCATCATTTATCGTTACATCAGATGTGGCAGTTACACGGGCTAGTGACGTGGTAATAATGCCAATAAGACTGAACTGGTCAACGCCTCCGTTAAGCGTTCTTATGGAAGTTAATATCAACTGGGACAAAATGCCAAACAGTGAAGGTTCAGCAAGGCTTCTTAACGTGTCAATAACTGGCGCAACAACGGATGTTGCTGATGAAAGTTATATGTATTTTGGTTTTACCTCTGGAGGCGCGCGCTCAATTATAACTAACGGAAAAGGAACAAAGACCGAGTATAAAGCCTACTGTAACAGGACAACCCGCAGGTTTATTGCTGGGTTTAAGTTTACAGAGCAGAAAGAATTGCGTGCTGTTATAAACGGTAACTTTGGCGCTGTTGGTGTATCACAACACACAAGACAACGTTATACAGAAGGGCCAATAAATATAGGCGGTCAATCAATATCAGGTAACAGGCATTTATTTGGACACGTGCGCAATTTACGTATCTGGCATAAGGAACTGACAGATGCACAAATGGGAGAAAGAATATAATGCGAGACTTAACCCTCAAATTCATAAACAAGGCCGACTTTTCGGCCTTTATGGATAGCATTGGTTATGAAGATGACGAGGTAATGCAGAACAATGTTCTCATTGATGTGATAGGTAACGTGTACAAAGAAACCGGAGAACTTACTGAAGATGGCGAGCCGGTATGTGTTAAGGAAGACGGATATTTTGTAAACGTGCGCATCATTAATGATGCAAAAAAATCGTCAATATTCGATAAATACGCGGTTGTTGTTGAGCATCAACTTCGTGGCTGGATGTGAGGTAGAGAAATGGCTACATCGACAGTAATTCCAGGAGATATCACCAAGCTAAAGGGGGATGTCAGTAAAGCTAAGGAAGATATTTCATCAATTAGCGGAAAAGTATCAACGCTTCAGACTGATATGGACAGTGCAAAGCAGGATATCAGTACCAGATACACAAAAACAGAAGTGGATAATAAGCTGAAAAACAAAGTGGAAGTGAACGATCTGGAAAGCGGTCGTTATGGCGGAGATTTTTATCCACTGACAGGTCGTGAAGCGTTTTATTTATGGAATTTGGCCACGACTACAGCTGCGGCAAACCTTTATCTTAATCCTGACCCCGCAATTTCGTCTGTGCTGCGGTCAACATCGTCTATCCGCTATAAACATTCAGTAGAGACGATAGATTCAGAGCACGCCGATCTCATTTTCAAGATGCGCCCTGTGTGGTACAGGTCGCAATGCGAAAATGACAGGCGTGACTGGGGATTCTACGGATTGATTGCCGAGGAAGTAGGAGAAATTGCCCCTCAG
>NZ_VATL01000051.1:0-6589 GCF_005781065.1 Escherichia sp. E1130 | reverse complement strand
CTGTGGGATATGCTGACCCACCCGCGCTACGGCATGGGGAAACGTCTTGGTGCGGCGGATGTGGACAAATGGGCGCTGTATGTCATCGGCCAGTATTGCGACCAGTCGGTGCCGGACGGTTTTGGCGGCACGGAGCCGCGCATCACCTGTAACGCTTACCTGACCACACAGCGTAAGGCGTGGGATGTTCTCAGTGATTTCTGCTCGGCGATGCGCTGTATGCCGGTATGGAACGGGCAGACGCTGACGTTCGTGCAGGACCGACCGTCGGATAAGGTATGGACCTATAACCGCAGTAATGTGGTGATGCCGGATGATGGTGCGCCGTTCCGCTACAGCTTCAGCGCCCTGAAGGACCGCCATAATGCCGTTGAAGTGAACTGGATTGACCCGGATAACGGCTGGGAGACGGCAACAGAGCTTGTGGAGGACACGCAGGCCATTCTCCGTTACGGTCGTAACGTCACGAAAATGGATGCCTTTGGCTGTACCAGCCGGGGGCAGGCACACCGCGCCGGGCTGTGGCTGATTAAAACGGAGCTGCTGGAGACACAGACCGTGGACTTCAGCGTGGGCGCAGAAGGGCTTCGCCATGTACCGGGCGATGTCATTGAAATCTGTGATGATGACTATGCCGGTATCAGCATCGGTGGTCGCGTGCTGGCGGTGAACAGCCAGACCCGGACGCTGACGCTCGACCGTGAAATCACGCTGCCATCCTCCGGTACCACGCTGATAAGCCTGGTTGACGGAAGTGGCAATCCGGTCAGCGTGGAGGTTCAGTCCGTCACCGACGGCGTGAAGGTAAAAGTGAGCCGTGTTCCTGACGGTGTTGCTGAATACAGCGTATGGGGGCTGAAGCTGCCGACGCTGCGCCAGCGCCTGTTCCGCTGCGTGAGTATCCGTGAGAACGACGACGGCACGTATGCCATCACCGCCGTGCAGCATGTACCGGAAAAAGAAGCCATCGTGGATAACGGGGCGCACTTTGACGGCGACCAGAGTGGCACGGTGAATGGTGTCACGCCGCCAGCGGTGCAGCACCTGACCGCAGAAGTCACTGCAGACAGCGGGGAATATCAGGTGCTGGCGCGATGGGACACACCGAAGGTGGTGAAGGGCGTGAGCTTCCTGCTCCGTCTGACCGTAACAGCGGACGACGGCAGTGAGCGGCTGGTCAGCACGGCCCGGACGACGGAAACCACATACCGCTTCACGCAACTGGCGCTGGGGAACTACAGGCTGACAGTCCGGGCGGTAAATGCGTGGGGGCAGCAGGGCGATCCGGCGTCGGTATCGTTCCGGATTGCCGCACCGGCAGCACCGTCGAGGATTGATCTGACGCCGGGCTATTTTCAGATAACCGCAACGCCGCATCTTGCCGTTTATGACCCGACGGTACAGTTTGAATTCTGGTTCTCGGAAAAGCGGATTACCGATATCAGGCAGGTTGAAACCACAGCCCGCTATCTTGGCACGGCGCTGTACTGGATAGCCGCCAGTATCAATATCAAACCGGGCCATGATTATTATTTTTACGTTCGCAGTGTGAACACCGTTGGCAAATCGGCATTTGTGGAGGCTGTTGGCCAGCCGAGTGATGATGCATCCGGCTATCTGGATTTTTTCAAAGGAGAGATAGGGAAAACCCATCTGGCTCAGGAGCTGTGGACGCAGATTGATAATGGTCAGCTTGCGCCTGACCTGGCTGAAATCAGGATGTCCATTACGGATGTCAGCAATGAAATCACGCAGACCGTCAATAAGAAACTGGAAGACCAGAGTGCGGCAATCCTGCAGATACAGAAGGTTCAGGTTGATACAAATAATAACCTGAACAGCATGTGGGCTGTGAAGCTGCAGCAGATGCAGGACGGACGCCTTTATATCGCGGGTATTGGTGCCGGTATTGAGAACACCCCTGACGGTATGCAGAGTCAGGTGCTGCTGGCGGCGGACAGGATTGCGATGATTAATCCTGCGAATGGCAACACAAAGCCGATGTTTGTTGGTCAGGGCGATCAGATATTTATGAATGAAGTGTTCCTGAAATATCTGACGGCTCCCACCATTACCAGCGGCGGCAATCCTCCGGTATTTTCCCTGACACCGGACGGGCGGCTGACGGCGAAAAATGCCGATATCAGCGGTAACGTGAATGCGAACTCCGGGACGCTCAATAATGTCACGATTAACCAGAACTGTCAGATTCTGGGAAAACTGTCTGCCAACCAGATTGAAGGTGATATTGTCAAAACGGTGGGAAAAGCCTTTCCGAGAAATAGCAGTTATGCCAGCGGTACAATAACGGTCACGGTGTACGATGACCAGGCTTTTGACCGTCAGATAGTAATCCCACCTGTTCTGTTTCGCGGTGGTAAGCATGAAAACTTCAACAGCAACAACCAACAGTCATACTGGTATTCAACCTGTAAGCTGCAGGTGCTGAAGAACGGACAGGAAATCTTTCAGCAACCCGCGACGGATGTCAGCAGGGTATTTTCATCCGTCATTGATATGCCTGCCGGACACGGTCATGTCACCCTGACTTTCAATGTTTCTTCATATGGTGCTAATAACTGGACGCCAACGACCAGTATCAGCGACCTTCTTGTTGTCGTGATGAAGAAATCAACAGCCGGTATCAGTATCAGTTGAATTTTATAACCCCAATACGGGCGCCAGAAATGGCGCCTTTTTTATTGCAGAAAAGCGAGAGGTAATTATGCGTAAATTATGTGCTGTTATTCTGTCTGCAGTAGTCTGGCTGGTCGCCGCTGGTACGCCAGCGAGTGCAGCAGAGCATCAGTCCACTCTAAGCGGCGGGTATCTTCAGTCCCATACTGATATGCCCGGCAACGATGACCTGAAGGGCATTAACGTGAAATACCGTTATGAATTTACGGACACGCTGGGGCTGGTGACGTCATTCAGCTATGCAGGAGACAAGAATCGCCAGATTACCCGTTACAGCGATACCCGCTGGCATGAAGATTCAGTGCGTAACCGCTGGTTCAGCGTGATGGCGGGGCCGTCTGTACGCGTGAATGAATGGTTCAGTGCTTATGCGATGGCGGGTGTGGCTTACAGCCGTGTTTCGACGTTCTCCGGGGATTATCTCCGCGTAACTGACAACAAGGGGAAAACGCACGATGTGCTGACCGGAAGTGATGGCGGTCGCCACAGCAACACGTCTCTGGCGTGGGGGGCTGGCGTGCAGTTTAACCCGACCGAATCCATGGCCATTGACCTTGCTTATGAAGGTTCCGGCAGTGGCGACTGGCGCACTGACGGTTTCATCGTGGGTGTCGGTTATAAATTCTGATTAGCCAGGTAACACAGTGTTATGACAGCCCGCCGGTTCAGGCGGGCTTTTTTGTGGAGTGGATATGGCAGCAGTAAAAATCTCAGGTGTGCTGAAAGATGGTGCGGGAAAACCAATACAGAACTGCACTATTCAACTGAAGGCAAAGCGTAACAGCACCACGGTACTGGTGAACACGGTAGCCTCTGAAAATCCGGATGAAGCCGGGCGTTACAGCATGGATGTTGAGTATGGCCAGTACAGCGTCACCCTGCTGGTTGAAGGTTTTCCGCCTTCACATGCCGGGATCATTACCGTCTATGAAGGTTCCAGACCAGGTACGCTGAATGATTTTCTCGGTGCCATGACGGAAGATGATGTCATGCCTGAGGCATTGCGTCGTTTTGAGGAAATGGTGGAAGAAGCGGCACGCAACGCCGAAGCCGCCTCTCAGAGCGCAGCGGCGGCAAAGAAATCCGAAACTGCAGCGGCATCATCGAAAAATGCGGCGAAAACCTCAGAAACGAATGCAGCTAACAGCGCACAGGCGGCAGCGACCTCACAGACTGCATCGGCAAACTCCGCGACAGCAGCCAAAAAATCAGAAACCAACGCGAAAAACAGCGAGACAGCCGCAAAGACGAGCGAAACCAACGCAAAGTCCAGCCAGACGGCAGCGAAGACCAGCGAAACAAATGCCAAAGCCAGTGAAACTGCGGCGAAAAGCAGTCAGGATGCAGCAGCCGAAAGCGAGAATGCTGCAGCTGGTTCGGCGACTTCAGCAGCTGGATCAGCAACAGCTGCGGCTAACAGCCAGAAAGCCGCGAAAACGAGCGAAACAAACGCAAAGTCCAGCCAGGCGGCAGCGAAGACCAGCGAAACAAATGCCAAAGCCAGCGAAACTGCGGCGAAAAACAGTCAGGATGCAGCAGCCCAAAGCGAGAGTGCCGCAGCTGGTTCTGCAAGCGCGGCGGCTGCTTCTGCCACTGCATCAGCCAACAGCCAAAAAGCAGCAAAAACCAGTGAAACCAATGCAAAGACAAGCGAGACTGCAGCGGCGAACTCGGCGAAAGCATCCGCTGCAAGCCAGACGGCAGCTAAAGAAAGTGAAGACGCAGCCAGAGAGTATGCAAGCCAGGCAGCAGAGCCGTATAAATATGTCTTACAGCCGCTGCCTGATGTGTGGATACCGTTTAACGATTCACTGGATATGATTACCGGGTTTGCTCCTGGGTATAAGAGCATCACAGTTGGTGACGATGTTATTACATTGCCGTCTGAAAAGGTTGTTTCATTTACCAGGGCGTCAACTGCAACGTATATAGATAAGTCTGGGTGTTTTGCTGAATCAGTGATAAATGAACCACGTTTTGAAAAAGATGGTCTGCTCATTGAAGGTCAGAGAACGAATACTTTTTCTTATACGAATACACCAGCATCGTGGAACTATGACACTGCTAACTTAACTATTACCACGGGAGTTGATGAGTATGGTTTCAGTTATGGTTTGTTTGGCGTTAAAGAAACATCCACAACTGAAAGGGCGACATTAATTTCTACTGGATATACCAGGGTTATTTCAGTTTCGGCAAATGAATCAGTTACTTTATCCTGCAGAGTTAAAAAAGTAAGTGGGGATGGTATTATCACGTTGCGTCCAAGAATATCATATGTTAACGACGATGGCTCAAGTAACACACTGACCGCTGGCGCATATATTGATTGCGAGACTGGCGATATGTTGAGTTATTCTGGAGGTGAGGCGGCAACTTATAACATATTCAGAGAGTCTAATGGATGGATTCGTGTTGAGTTTACCTACAAATCACCAGAAGCCAAAAATATGTATGGGCGTTTTGAGTTTGGAGCACATCAACGATCAATCAAGTCTGGCGATAAATTAATGTTAACAACCCCTCAATTCGAAAAGGGACTAAACGCCTCATCTTTTATCATCACAACAGAGGTCGGTGCCACGAGAGCAAGTGACCAGGTAATCATACCTATACCTTTCAACTGGGCAACTCCACCAATTAGTGTTCTCATGGAAGTTAATGTTAATTGGGATTCTGAAATGCCTAATTTAGAAGGCTCTGCGCGTTTGCTTAATATCTCAATTACAGGGGCGACGACTGAAGTTTCTGATGAAAGTTATATGTATTTTGGTTTTACCACTCGTGGTAAAAGGCTAATTATCACCAATGGCAAAGGAACAAAAACAGAATATAAAGCATATGGGAATAGAGAGAAAAGGAAATTTGTTACTGGCTTTAAGTTTACAGAAGATAAACAGTTGCAGGTTGTTGTTGATGGAATTTTAGGTAGCAGCTCCCCGTCTCTGCATACATTGCAACGTTATACTGCCGGTAATATTAATATCGGTGGACAATCATCCAGTGGCAACAGACACCTGTTCGGTCATGTGAAAAATTTACGCATTTGGCATAAAGAATTAACTGAGGCACAAATGGGGGAGAGTATTAAATGAAAGATTTAACACTCAAATTTGCAGACAGGGCCGACTTTTCGGCCTTTATGGATAGCACTGGCTATTATGACGACGAGACGATGCAGGATGATATTCTTATTGACGTGATAGGTAACGTGTACAAAGAAACCGGAGAACTGACTGAAGATGGCGAACCGGTATGTGTTAAGGAAGACGGATATTTTGTAAACGTGCGCATCATTAATGATTCGCAAATATCGTCATTATTCGATGAATACGCGGTTGCTGTTGAGCATCAACTTCGTGGCTGGATGTGAGGAAGAAAAATGGCTACATCGACAGTAATTCCAGGAGATATCACCACGCTAAAGGGAGATGTCAGTAAAACTAAGGAAGATATTTCCTCAATTAACGGAAAAGTATCAACGCTTCAGATTGATATGACCAGTGCAAAGCAGGATATCAGCACCAGATACACAAAAACTGAAGTTGATAATAAGCTGAAAAACAAAGTGGAAGCGAACGATCTGGAAAGCGGTCGTTATGGCGGTGATTTTTACCCGCTGACAGGTCGAGAAGCGTTTTATTTATGGAATTTGGCCACGACTACAGCGGCGGCAAACCTTTATCTTAATCCTGACCCCGCAATTTCGTCTGTACTGCGGTCAACATCGTCTATTCGCTATAAACATTCAGTAGAGACGATAGATTCAGAGCACGCCGATCTCATTTTCAAGATGCGCCCTGTGTGGTACAGGTCGCAATGCGAAAATGACAGGCGTGACTGGGGATTCTACGGGTTGATTGCCGAGGAATTAGGAGAAATTGCCCCTCAG
>NZ_VATL01000050.1:0-7226 GCF_005781065.1 Escherichia sp. E1130 | reverse complement strand
TTCTCACTGTACGCTTACCACTAATCACCACAGCGACGCGGCGGTTCTCGGCGCGACCCTGTGCGGTCTTGTTACTGGCGATGGGGTATTTTTTCCCTAAGCCCTGAGTGGTGAGATTGCTGCGAGGAATTTGTCCACCTTCTGCCCACGCATCGGCGACGACATTTGCCCGCTTCAGCGATAAAGCTTCGTTGTAACTGTCTTCGCCGTAATTGTCGGTATGTCCATCCATACGGGCATGGGTTAAGCCCGTGGAGGTCAGTTTTGCGGCCATGGTCTGGATCTGTTGCTGACTTTCCGGGAGCAGTTTGTAGTCATTTTTAGCAAACAGAATGGTATCAGATAAGCCCAGCGACCAGTCGCCAGCGGATTCAGTAAAACCATAAGACTGCATAGCGGCGACTTGTTCTGGAGTAAACTTCCCTTGTGGTGACTGGCAGCCAGTCAGTATCAGTGAAGAGAACACCAGGGGAACTACCAGTTGCTTTATCATGTAGATATTTCCTTGTTATTTCACCAGCTTTTTAGCGCGCTGGTGTTTGGCCTGATACATATTATGGTCGGCCAGCTCTTGTAATTTTTCGGCGGAGACGTGCTCAATGGTCATCGCGTAACCAATGCTTAATGTCATAGTGGTTTGATGGCCATTATTAAGATCGAATGGTCGATTAAAAATTTGTGTCAGTGCCGTGCAAATCCGCTGCACTTCAGATTCCGACTGCACGCCATAGAGGACCATAGCGAATTCATCGCCGCCAATACGGTATGCCTGATGTCGCAGCCCACCAAATTCAGCTAATCGTTTTGCCACTTCAATCAAGACCTGATCTCCCGTCGCATGACCCCAGGTATCATTGATATATTTGAAATTATCGCCATCAAGAAACAGTAATGCCGACGTTTTTCGGGCATCAGAACTGTTCATCAACGTGTTGATGCCGCTACGAAACGCTGCGCGGTTAGCCAGCCCGGTTAATGGGTCATGTAGCGCGGTACGTAGAAGCTGCGCATTTTTGGCCTGTAAACGAAGCTGCCACTCTTCCATTTCATCCAGCAGACTGTTGAAGTCGAGAGCGAAGCGGTGAAACTCTGCGATACGTTCTTCCGAAACTCGTCGGGAAAAATTGCGGTTGGAACGCACATCATGTACGACATCGGTGATGTTTTTTAACGCTTCAACCAGACCATTGTGCAAATGGCGGGTGAGGGTAATCGCGATGCCTGATGCCAGCAGAATACATGCAGTCAGGACAGCGAGTGAAAACCAGATAAAATGGCTAATTGAGCTGTCGCGTGCGGTTAACTGCACTTCGCCAATGGTTTCGCCATTGTGGCGAATCGGCTGAATGACGGGAGCCGGAAAGAGCCAGTGACTAATGAAATTACTGAAGGTATCTCCCGGTTCTCTGGCAGTGTAGTGCCAGGAAGCAATAATGTTTTGCTGATTATCACGCACTTCTGCGGTTGAAAATTGGCCTTGCTGACCTAGTGCGGCCAGAGTTTCTGTTGCTGCAGGACCATCGGCAAAAACGACCGCAGCTTCCAGGCTGTAAGTCATTGTTGCAGCGGTTAGTGCCAGGTTTTTTTGCGCGTATTGTTTCAGGGTTAGCACTGACGTCACGGAAAGCAGCAGCCAGATCAGCGTCATAGTGATAAATATGCTGGTCATGCTGATGTTGCGTAATGCTCTTTTAAACGTGGGGCGCTTATGAAGAGAATTATCGTTATCCATCGTTTTTCTTCCGTGCGAGCATTAAGACATCCGGGTTGACCTTAACACCACTACGCGATAAGGCATCCAGGTTTACGGCAAACCTGACGTTATTATTGTTGATGACCAGACAAAATGCGCTGCCAATAATGCACTCGGTATTTTGTTCGGCAATTAATAATAACGCCTTAGACGGATATTGTTCGATTAATTCTGTCTGGAATGTCGGTGACTCGCTGCCAAAATAAAAACCATTGCAGCCTGAAATCATCGCCTCTTGTTTGTTGTTAACGATGACAGGCAGGTAAGGCAAAGGCGTCGCACCTTTCTCTTGCAGGGCGGTGCTAAATCGTGAAGATGAAAAAATACATAGTCTTGGTGGACCAGATACCGTCGGCCAGCGAGTGTAGCTTACGATACCGGAAACCATTAAACGCACATTTTTCGTAACGTCAGTGGTTTCCTGAGCGAGTAATGGCGCGCCTGCCAGAAGGAATAGCAGCAGTAAGAACAGTAGGTGAGAAAAGCGCATTCAGGGATCCTCACCATCTTCGCTCGAAACGCATCGAAAATTTTTCAGAATGTTCATTAAAATATCATTCTTTTGTGTAGTCGTCATCCAGAAGAGAATTAAAAATCGAATAAGTTAAATCTTATGATTAATTTTGTGGTGGGATTTAAATTAATTAAGTTTCATCGTGCGGGCATTTTCATCAGCTCCTTTTTGCCATACTTCATGCAATTGGCTGGCATTTTCTACATTGTTGCAGCTGGCAGGGAAACTTTTACCGGAAAGCCCTCGGGCATAAGTAAAATCGACCTGGCAGGTTTTCTTTTGCCCTTCGGCATATCCTTTAAGATATATCCCCCGATCAGCCTGTGAATCGTTAAAAGCATCGTCATTTTTTATAGCAACGCCTGATATCGCATCTTCCATACCAACATCATACCAGTCAGTGCTGGTCAAGGTTGGTGCGTGAGTATAGGGATCAATCTGACAGCCGCTAACAACCAAAGCTAACAAAGGGGCGATAAAGTGTTTCATTGTTTTTTCTCCTTTTTCAAAGCATAGCGGATTGTTTTTATTGTGTGTGTAAATTTATTTGTACATTTATTGGTGGTTAAAACGTATATGAATTGCTTGTGTAAACTATTATTTACGAAATATGGATTGAAATCTTTACTTGTTGTGATATCGTTGCGTCATCCTCGCTGAGGATCAACTATCGCAAACGAGCATAAACAGGATCGCCATCATGCAAAAAGACGCGCTGAACAACGTACATATTACCGACGAACAGGTTCTGATGACCCCGGAACAGTTGAAGGCAGCTTTTCCATTAAGCCGACAACAAGAGGCCCAGATTACTGATTCGCGTAAAACTATTTCAGATATCATCGCTGGGCGCGATCCCCGGCTGCTGGTGGTGTGTGGTCCTTGCTCCATTCATGATCCTGAAACCGCACTGGAATATGCTCGTCGATTTAAAGCCCTTGCCGCAGAGGTCAGCGATAGTCTCTATTTGGTGATGCGCGTCTATTTTGAAAAGCCCCGTACCACTGTTGGCTGGAAAGGGTTGATTAACGATCCACATATGGATGGCTCCTTTGATGTTGAAACAGGATTAAAGATTGCACGTAAGTTGCTGTTGGAACTGGTAGATATGGGATTACCGTTGGCGACGGAAGCGTTAGATCCAAACAGCCCGCAATATTTGGGTGATCTGTTTAGCTGGTCGGCAATTGGTGCTCGTACCACGGAATCGCAAACGCACCGTGAAATGGCATCCGGGCTTTCCATGCCGGTTGGTTTTAAAAACGGCACTGATGGCAGCCTGGCGACAGCAATCAATGCTATGCGTGCCGCTGCACAACCGCATCGCTTTGTTGGTATTAATCAGGCAGGGCAGGTGGCGCTGCTGCAAACTCAGGGTAATCCGGACGGACATGTGATTCTGCGTGGCGGAAAAGCACCGAACTATAGCCCGGCGGATATCGCGCAATGTGAAAAAGAGATGGAACAGGCGGGACTGCGCCCCTCACTGATGGTAGATTGCAGCCACGGTAATTCCAATAAAGATTATCGCCGTCAGCCTGCGGTGGCAGAATCCGTGGTTGCCCAAATCAAAGATGGCAATCGCTCAATTATTGGTCTGATGATCGAAAGTAACATCCACGAAGGCAATCAGTCTTCCGAGCAACCACGCAGTGAAATGAAATACGGTGTATCCGTAACAGATGCCTGCATAAGCTGGGAAATGACCGATGCCTTGCTGCGTGAAATTCATCAGGATCTGAATGGGCAGCTGACGGCACGCGTGGCTTAAGAGGTTTATTATGGTTGCTGAGTTGACCGCATTACGCGATCAAATTGATGAAGTCGATAAAGAGCTGCTGAATTTATTAGCAAAGCGTCTGGAACTGGTTGCTGAAGTCGGTGAAGTGAAAAGCCGCTTTGGGTTACCCATTTATGTACCGGAGCGCGAGGCATCCATGCTGGCCTCGCGGCGCGCAGAGGCGGAAGCTCTCGGCGTTCCGCCAGATCTGATTGAAGATGTTCTGCGTCGGGTAATGCGTGAGTCCTACTCCAGCGAAAACGACAAAGGATTTAAAACGCTTTGTCCTTCACTACGTCCGGTAGTCATTGTTGGTGGCGGTGGTCAGATGGGGCGCATGTTCGAGAAGATGTTGACGCTCTCTGGCTATCAGGTGCGGATTCTTGAACAACATGACTGGGATCGCGCGGCTGAGATTGTTGCCGATGCCGGTATGGTGATTGTCAGTGTACCGATTCATGTTACTGAACAAGTCATTGGCAAATTACCACGTTTACCGCAAGACTGTATTCTGGTCGATCTGGCATCAGTGAAGAATGGACCATTACAGGCCATGCTGGCGGCGCATGATGGTCCAGTGCTGGGGCTTCACCCGATGTTTGGTCCGGATAGCGGCAGCCTGGCGAAGCAGGTCGTGGTCTGGTGTGATGGACGTCAGCCAGAAGCGTACCAATGGTTTCTTGAACAAATTCAGGTCTGGGGCGCGCGACTGCATCGCATTAGCGCCGTCGAACATGATCAGAATATGGCGTTTATCCAGGCGTTGCGCCACTTTGCCACTTTTGCTTATGGCCTGCATCTGGCAGAAGAAAATGTTCAGCTTGAGCAGCTTCTGGCACTCTCTTCGCCCATATATCGTCTTGAGTTGGCGATGGTCGGGCGACTGTTTGCCCAGGATCCGCAGCTTTATGCCGATATTATTATGTCTTCAGAACGTAATCTGGCGTTGATCAAACGTTACTATAAGCGTTTTGGTGAGGCGATTGAGTTGCTGGAGCAGGGCGATAAGCAGGCGTTTATTGACAGCTTCCGCAAGGTGGAGCACTGGTTCGGCGATTACGCACAACGCTTCCAGAATGAAAGCCGCGTATTATTGCGTCAGGCGAACGATAGCCGCCAGTAATAACTCTGTGCCGGATGATTCACATCATCCGGCTTTTTTCATCAGGTTGGATCAACAGGCACTACGTTTTCACTTGGGTAACAACCCAATACCTTCATTGAACGGGTTATTTCTCCTAACTCTTTTAACGCCTTTTGCATTTCCACGGATTCAAGATTGGCCTGAATATCCAGATAAAACATCTCTTCCCACGGATTACCGTGAATCGGACGTGATTCCAGACGGGTCATAATCAGATTGTGGTTGCGCAATACCAGCAACGCTTCAACCAGAGCACCAGCTTGTTGTCCGGTAGCCATTAACAGTGTGGTTTTTGCCGGAACCTGGTCAGACACGTTAATGGCTTTACGTGCCAGCACCACAAATCGGGTGAAGTTTTGTCGTTGATTCGCCTCAATGCGCTCCAGTACCTGTAAACCGTACAAGGAACCGCCAGCTTCGCTCCCCAGCGCAGCGACATGTGGTGATTTTGCCTGTGCAACTTTTTCCATTGCCGCAGACGTACTCTCGGTATATTCAATCTTCCAGTGCGGGTAACGGTTAAGGAATTTGCTGCATTGCTGGAACGGCTGCGGGTGGCTGTAGACCGTGTTGATAGTCGATAAATCGGTGGTGCCGGAAACCAGCAAACAATGGTCGATAGTTAACGTCATCTCGCCAACAATCGACAAGCTGGTATGTTGCAGCAGATCGTAAACGTCGTTTATGGCACCGGAGCTGGTATTTTCAATCGGTACGACAGCATAGTCGGCCTGGCCGGTTTCCACCTGATTAAAAATATCGGCAAATTTGGCGCAGCCGCTTTCAATGAATTGCTCAAAGTGACGGGCAGCGTACTGGCGCGCCGCAAGATGTGAATAAGAGCCTTTGGGCCCGAGAAAAGCAATGCGGGCTGAGTGCGGATTAATTTTATTGAGATGCTGCTGGAGTAAAGCCTGCTGAGTTAATACGGAATCTTCAATGATGAGCTGGAACAGGCGAGTAATGTAGTGGGCATCCAGATGGTGTGTTTTACCAAGCGTAATTAATCTTTCCAGCAAATCGCGCTCACGATCGATATCACGCACCGGGCGATGTGAAAGCAGTTTGGCTTTTCCCACCTCAACGGCTAGCTCGCGCCGCTCAGCCAGTAACGCCAGCAATTTTTCGTCCAGCGTGCTAATTTTCTCGCGCAGCGCCAGTAACGGGTTTTCCGATGTCATAGTGTTGCCTTTTTTGTTATCAATAAAAAAGGCCTCCCGATTTGGGAGGCCTTATTGTTCGTCTTCGCATTCTGTTTCACACGACGAAACGCCTCCCATTCAGGGGAAGGTAAAAAAGAATGCGAAGAAAAACGGCGTTTGTTTCATGTTTGTTTCCTTAAGCGACTTCAGTACAGTACCCGTACTGTTTTCATGCTGTCAACAAAAAACGCGCCCGAAGGCGCGTTGGCGATACACTCAATATAAAGGACTACTCTTCTTCAACTTCTTCGACGAAGTTGGCGTCTTTCACCGACGTTGCGGCACGACGTGCTTCGCCTTTGTGCTGCAGTTTATTGAGCTGCCGTTCCAGCTTGTTGATCAATTCGTTAATAGCGGTGTACATATCTTCATGTTTACCACTGGCAACCAGAACGCCGTTAGGTGTATTGATAGTGGCGTCAGCAACGAACCCCTGTGGTTCCTTGGACAGAATGATATGCGGATTAATCAGGTGCGTTTGCCATTTTTCCAGTTTGGCGAGACGGTCTTCGACATGTTGGCGGATTGCCGGAGTAATTTCCATTTGTTTGCTGGTAATGTTCATTGTCATAAATTTTACCTCTTGTCTTCCCGTCTTGGTGAATTCAGCATACCGCTCCTGATGTCAAAATGTGTGATGAAAATCTCATAATTTTGTCACTTTTTGTCAACGAAGTTTTTTTGTGAGAAATCGCAGGAAGAGGTGTTTTTTTACTTGAGGAATGTCTCAAAGCGAGCCATATTTGATAGGATCAGTCGCGACTGAATCGCTTTAGTTAGCGTTCAAATCGAATAAAAAAACGGCAGCTCCAGGGCTGTAATGCCGATCAGTT
>NZ_VATL01000049.1:0-3556 GCF_005781065.1 Escherichia sp. E1130 | reverse complement strand
TCCTCCCGGATGCACCATCTTCTCCAAAAAATTTCCTTCAAAAATATCTCATTTCTAAATAACTATTTTATCCATATCCTGAATAATCTTCCCTTTCGCCATCAGCGACAAAATCAAGCAATTACGCTAAAGTAGCGTCATATTTTTCGACTTGCGAGAAGACCATGTACGAGCGTTATGCAGGTTTAATTTTTGATATGGATGGCACAATCCTGGATACGGAGCCTACGCACCGTAAAGCGTGGCGCGAAGTATTAGGGCATTACGGTCTTCAGTACGATGTTCAGGCGATGATTGCGCTTAATGGCTCGCCCACGTGGCGTATTGCTCAGGCGATTATTGAGCTGAATCAGGCCGATCTCGACCCGCATGCGTTAGCGCGTGAAAAAACAGAAGCAGTAAGAAGTATGCTGCTGGATAGCGTCGAGCCGCTTCCTCTTGTTGAAGTGGTGAAAAGCTGGCACGGACGTCGACCAATGGCTGTTGGAACGGGGAGTGAAAGCGCCATCGCTGAGGCATTGCTGGCGCACCTGGGATTACGCCGTTATTTTGATGCGGTCGTTGCCGCCGATCACGTCAAACACCATAAACCTGCGCCAGACACATTTTTGTTGTGCGCACAGCGTATGGGCGTGCAACCAACGCAGTGTGTGGTCTTTGAAGATGCTGATTTCGGTATTCAGGCTGCTCGCGCTGCAGGCATGGACGCTGTGGATGTTCGCTTGCTGTGAGTGAAGCTTTATCGCTTTTCTCGTTGTTTGCCAGTAGTTTCCTCAGCGCTACACTATTACCCGGTAATTCCGAAGTCGTCCTGGTTGCAATGTTACTTTCCGGGGTAAGTCATCCCTGGGTTTTAGTGTTAACAGCAACAATGGGTAATAGCCTTGGAGGGCTAACTAACGTTATCCTTGGGCGTTTCTTTCCACTGCGCAAAACATCGCGCTGGCAAGAGAAAGCCATCGGCTGGCTGAAACGATATGGTGCAATCACACTATTATTAAGCTGGATGCCCGTGGTTGGCGATTTACTGTGTCTGTTAGCGGGATGGATGCGCATCTCGTGGGGACCAGTAATCTTTTTTTTGTGCCTTGGTAAAGCGTTACGCTATGTTGCGATTGCAGTAGCTACCGTTCAGGGCACGATGTGGTGGCACTAATTGTAGGCCTGCACACATGGCCACCATTACAGTTATGCTAAATAAAACGATTTTGACAGGCGGGAGGTCAATTTGATCCCGGACGTATCACAGGCGCTGGCCTGGCTGGAAAAACATCCTCAGGCGTTAAAGGGGATACAGCGTGGGCTGGAGCGCGAAACTTTGCGTGTTAATGCTGATGGCACACTTGCAACAACAGGTCATCCTGAAGCATTAGGTTCCGCACTAACGCATAAATGGATAACCACCGATTTTGCGGAAGCATTGCTGGAATTTATTACACCAGTGGATGGTGATATTGAACATATGCTGACCTTTATGCGCGACCTGCATCGTTATACGGCGCGCAATATGGGCGATGAGCGGATGTGGCCGTTAAGCATGCCATGCTACATCGCAGAAGGTCAGGACATCGAACTGGCACAGTATGGCACTTCTAACACCGGACGCTTTAAAACGCTGTACCGTGAAGGGCTGAAAAATCGCTACGGCGCACTGATGCAAACCATTTCCGGCGTGCACTACAATTTCTCTTTGCCAATGGCATTCTGGCAAGCGAAGTGCGGTGATATCTCGGGCGCTGATGCCAAAGAGAAAATTTCTGCGGGCTATTTCCGCGTTATCCGCAACTACTATCGCTTCGGTTGGGTCATTCCTTATCTGTTTGGTGCGTCTCCGGCGATTTGTTCTTCTTTCCTGCAAGGAAAACCAACGTCGCTGCCGTTTGAGAAAACCGAGTGCGGTATGTATTACCTGCCGTATGCGACCTCTCTTCGTTTGAGCGATCTTGGCTATACCAATAAATCGCAAAGCAATCTCGGTATTACCTTCAATGATCTCTACGAGTACGTCGCAGGGCTCAAGCAGGCTATCAAAACGCCGTCGGAAGAGTACGCGAAGATTGGTATTGAGAAAGACGGTAAGCGGCTACAAATCAACAGCAACGTGCTGCAGATTGAAAACGAACTGTATGCGCCGATTCGTCCAAAACGCGTTACTCGCAGCGGAGAATCGCCTTCTGATGCGCTATTACGTGGCGGCATTGAATATATTGAAGTGCGTTCGCTGGACATCAACCCGTTCTCGCCGATTGGTGTAGATGAACAGCAGGTGCGTTTCCTCGACCTGTTTATGGTCTGGTGTGCGCTGGCTGATGCACCGGAAATGAGCAGTAGCGAACTTGCCTGTACACGCGTTAACTGGAATCGGGTGATCCTCGAGGGTCGTAAACCAGGCCTGACGCTGGGTATCGGTTGCGAAACTGCGCAGTTCCCGTTGCCGCAGGTGGGTAAAGATCTGTTCCGCGATCTAAAACGCGTCGCGCAAACGCTGGATAGCATTAACGGCGGCGAAGCGTACCAGAAAGTGTGTGATGAACTGGTCGCCTGCTTCGATAATCCTGATCTGACTTTCTCTGCGCGTATCTTAAGGTCTATGATTGATACTGGCATTGGCGGAACAGGTAAAGCGTTTGCAGAAGCCTACCGTAATCTTCTGCGTGAAGAGCCGCTGGAAATTCTGCGCGAAGAGGATTTTGTAGCCGAGCGCGAGGCGTCTGAACGTCGCCAGCAGGAAATGGAAGCCGCTGATACCGAACCGTTTGCGGTGTGGCTGGAAAAACACGCCTGACAGAAAAGAAAAAGGCCACTCGTGAGTGGCCAAAATTTCATCTCTGAATTCAGGGATGATGATAACAAATGCGCGTCTTTCATATACTCAGACTCGCCTGGGAAGAAAGAGTTCAGAATATTTAAAAAAAATTTACCGGAGGTGGCTAAATGCCGTTGTTAGATAGCTTCACAGTCGATCATACCCGGATGGAAGCGCCTGCAGTTCGGGTGGCAAAAACAATGAACACCCCGCATGGCGACGCAATTACCGTGTTCGATCTTCGCTTCTGCGTGCCGAACAAAGAAGTGATGCCAGAAAGAGGGATCCATACCCTGGAGCACCTGTTTGCTGGTTTTATGCGTAACCATCTTAACGGTAATGGCGTTGAGATTATCGATATCTCACCAATGGGCTGCCGCACTGGTTTTTATATGAGTCTGATTGGTACGCCTGATGAGCAGCGTGTCGCTGATGCCTGGAAAGCGGCAATGGAAGACGTGTTGAAAGTGCAGGATCAGAATCAGATCCCGGAACTTAACGTCTATCAGTGCGGTACTTACCAGATGCACTCTTTGCAGGAAGCACAGGATATTGCGCGTAGCATTCTGGAACGTGACGTGCGCATCAACAGCAATGAAGAACTGGCGCTGCCGAAAGAGAAGTTGCAGGAACTGCACATTTAGTTGGTTAGTGTAGAAGCAGCCGGAGATGCAACAGCACCGTCTGGCTTGCCTGGTGCGCTACGCTTATCTGGTTGACGCAGGGAACATGCCACCTGTACGTGACAGG
>NZ_VATL01000048.1:0-2677 GCF_005781065.1 Escherichia sp. E1130 | reverse complement strand
CCAGAAAGAAGCCGAAGGAGGCCACGATGACAAACCAGACCCACGAATTTTTCTTTGAGTTCCCGGCTATTCAATGCCAGCAGGGTGGACGCGTGCAGTACATGTTGTGCGCACCGATGAACATGCTGAAGCGTATTATGGCGTTTGATGACGCCGGTGATGTGATGTCTCGTTCCCAGCGCGAGGTTCATCTGGGCCGTGCTAAAAAGATCAATCGCTACCTGACGACCGGCTATGACCAGAAAACGGACTACATCGTGCCGACGCTGGTTGGTAACATCGACGGGATGGTTCGCTTTGAAGAGGCGACGGGAGTTAAGGGCGGTCTGGGAACGCTTTTCATCTCGATGGATGCGGATATCCGTTTGTTTGACGGGCAGACCCGTTCTCGCGGCATCATTGATTATATCAGCGCGCGTAAAGATTCTCCGGATACCATCACACTACTGCTCACTGTGGGGCTTCCTCTTGAGACGCGCCAGCAGTTTTTCTCCGATATCAATAACAATGCCAGCAAACCGGCAACGGCTATTTCTATGGCCTACAACCACAAAGATCCTCTTAACGCTCTGGTTCGCCAGATTGTCAGTGACACACCTGCGCTACGCGGCCGCGTAGACTATGAGCATAACGTTGTGCCAGCCAAAAGCGATCTGTTAATCAGTTTTAAGGCGCTTCACGATGCGACCCGCAAAATGTTTGGTCTGCGGGCAGGTGATGAAATTACCGATGCGCTTCGCAATGACGCATTGCGCCTCTGGAAAGCGTGGAGCGTTGCGCTGCACTGGGAATGGCTGGCAGAGAACATCGGTCCTGCAATGTATCGCACGCGTCATATCGGTACGCACGGCGTTATGATCAACGCCATCGGCATCGCAACTGCCATGATGCTTGAAAATCATGATGCCGGAGCCATTGCCGAAATGCTCAATCATAGGACAACAGCCTGTATTGAAGCTCTTCAGCCTTTTGCCCACGCGGAGTGGTACGGCGTATGTGTTGATCCGGAGACCGATACCATCAAATGCGATACACCGGCCCAGAACCGCGCTGCCGAAAAGCTACTGAACGTGTTTGGCATGAGTACGGAACATCCTCACGCCTGGTTGCGCCCTTCTTTTGATGAGGACGTCAGCGATGAACAGGTCGCAGAGATGGCTGAAAAAATCGCAAAGGTGGCAGAGGAAAAAAAGCTCGATCTGGCAATGCTGAAAATTGCACTACCGGAACGCCTTGCCCTGTCAGAGACGTCAATGAAACCCGTATTTGCCAACATGCGCCGTCTGCGGGCGTGGATGAGCGAACAGTTCCCACTGCCCGAGCAACAGTAAACAGGAAGGAGGCCGCCCGAACGGGCGGCAGTATCCCGAACCACCTGTCTCTGGTGCCACTTAATCCCGAACGTCAGGCTGCAATACAGGCGATCGATGATGTGGAGAGCGGGGCCAGTGAACGGAGGTTCAGCTTATATCCCTATGCCTCGGCCTTTTTCCGTCGCCTGACGGGACGCGGAAAGGTTTCCGGAAAAGCACTTCGCGCTGTCACCGGCATTATCTGGGACCCCCGCGAGAGGCTGGCAACACTGAGTGACTATGAAATGGCGTTTGATACCCTGATCAGGACGCGGGGGCAATACTGTCCCACGCCTTTAAGCAGTTCGGTACGGCACTGGTTGTTCCCGGAAGTGGAATTTCAGCAGATGGAGCGTGCTCGGCAGCGGGCCAGTCTCAGCGGCCATAAGTACAGTGTGAAAACGCGTCGCCAGTGGGAACGGCAGCGCGAGCAGGCAGCAATACAGTATCACCGTGTTGTGCAGCTGGCCGCCATTGACCTTAACTTCCAGAGTCCTGACACATTCTGTCAGTGGAATAAGCGGCATCAGGAGCTGGAAGAGGCTGAATGGCTGGGCATGTTCTGGCACTGGCAGGCTCGCTTTCCTTCCCTGCGGGAGCTGGACTGGCTGCGCTACAGCCACGATAGCATAGCCGCAATCGTCCTGAATCTGGCAGCGATTGTCAGGGAAACACCCGAAGTGATCCGGGCGCAGGAAAGGCTTTATGTGCCGAATAAACTGGAGTATGCAGGTCGCTGAATTACCGTGGTTTTCAACGGTTATTCCTGGTCAGAATGGTACTAGTGGCGGTATAATGACCGTGGCGCTTGAGGCTTTTTGCCTCATGATGTTTCAGTGGTTTGGGTGTCGTGTGGCAGAAAGACAAAAGCCCCAGTTAATTTTCATTAACCGAGGCCCCTGCATGATTCGACACCATCAGGATAGCCTCTTACCGTGCCTAGTGCAAGGAGAAGCAAGCCATGAAATTGCCGCAACAACCTGTAATCTGGTGTGTACTGATAGTGTGTCTCACACTGCTGATATTCACGCTCCTGACCCGGTCCCGCCTGTGCGAGCTCCGGCTAAAGGATGGAAACAGGGAGGTTGCTGCAACTCTGGCTTACGAATCTGGTAAGTAGGAACCTGGAGCGGGGGGGGAACCCCCCGCTTTTCAGGCTGATAGTGTTGCGTTCTGCACCTGAAGCGCCTTTTTGAAGGGACTGTCTGAGCAATCGGGCAGTCCCTTTTACTTTTCCTGACCTCCGATTTTGAGCCCAGCGCTCGCAGCTGCCGTGCCGGCAGCGCCGCTTTCACTGGCCGCCGATGGCGGCCGCTGAGGAAAGC
>NZ_VATL01000047.1:0-34850 GCF_005781065.1 Escherichia sp. E1130 | reverse complement strand
GCTTTCCTCAGCGGCCGCCACCGGCGGCCAGTGAAAGCGGCGCTGCCGGCACGGCAGCTGCAGGCGCCGTAGTTCAGGCATCGCTTGCTATCCGGTAGGACGGAGACGCCTGCGGCTCCGCGTAGCGCGATGGACATACTGGCCATCACGCGAAGTGCAGGCGACGACCCGGCCCCGACGGGGAGCCGAAGCGTGCCCAAAGTCACCCTGAATAAATTTCAAACCCTGAGTTTTGAACTTGCTCTGATGCTTACCAGATCCTCAAAATAATTTATTGGTCGGCCGGGGAACTGCGCCGCAGGCGCAGTCGCCCTGCCACTGCAGGTGAAACCTGCAGAAGGTTTTTCTGCCGTACTGGCAGCGTTATTCACACTACCAGTAGGCAATAACCCGGACATGCTGTGGATAAATCGGTGCAGGGCGCATATTTACTGGCACGCCCTGACATGTTCAATATTTAACCACCAAAGTGTGTGATGTTGTTTACCAGCCACTCAGGCCCGATCACGTCAGAGTAACCATCTTCGTCCTCTTCCGCATACCATAAACTGTCATCAATAAGCTCAACCATAGCGCCAGCCTCATACTCCCGGTACCCGCAAAAATCGCAACCGGCCTCGCTATACCAGTGCTTTACTGTGCAGTTCCAGCGCGCCGAAAGGGCTTCCATTACACTCTCTTCAGGTGGTGCCCATGCGGTATCGGTATCGATCTGCAGGATGCCCTCCCCTGCCCATATTTCATAACGGTTTGCTGCAGGCCACTTCGTGCCGTACTGGAACGAGTAGAAGTGAAAGGTACTGGATACGCCTTCAAGTAGCTTTCCGTTAAACCCGTTTATTTCAGCTGCGAGGCGAGTAGGCAGCAGCATTCGCAAATCAAGCGTATCGCCCTCCGGTTCCTCACAAAGCCCGTTAAAGATATCCTCCGGGCTTCCCCCTCTCATGTAATATCCGCCCCAGTCATAGCTTTTTGCGCGGATCATTCCCTCCACTCGCGTTTTTTCCGTTAAGGTCAGACTCTCCCACTTCAGTTCTTCCAGCCCGCACGCCCTGTAGCACCGGTCAATCGTCTCGCAGTTTTCTTCACTGAGGGGGATATCTGCTTTAAGCATCTCTGTCCACTCACTGAATGCCCGTCCTGCCAGTGACTCCTCACACCCGTTTGATACCAGCTCCGGATATGCTGGATAGTCCACTTCTACCGCAGGCTTAAGACGACCTGCCACGCCGGCAATAAACATCCGCAAGCTCTGCTGAATAGCTCGCTTATGGAACGGGAATAACGTTCCGTTAATCCATGCTTCTATGTCGCCCTGCAGGCTGAGAGGCGCAGTGATTTCGATTCGGTTTGCACACCAGTTAGGCATGTGTATATCTCCCATATTGGTCAGTGGATACGGCTGTCGCCGTGACCACGAACCAGACCGGGCTTTAAAACGGGTGCAACAAGGGCGACACCAAAGCCGCAGCGCAAAGACTTTCCTGGCTGAATGCACAGGAAAGTCTGCGAACGGGTGAAGGTGACGGCGTCAGCTTCCCTTGTGGATGCCGTGGCCCGGGCTAAGGTCTGGTCACGGCGTCAGCCCGACCGGAGTGAGAGACAAAATGTGTTTTTCGCCGGTACGGCGATCAATGTGCGGCCGTCAGGGCGCATCCTTTCTGTACCGTCAGCTTCCTGCTCAATGCAGGTAGCTGACGGCAGGTGCTGAACGGGGCCTGGAGTCTGGCCCCTGCAATCAGGCTGCTGACAGGAAACTGCTAAACGCCTGGGCCTGGGCGCGTATTTCCGCACGGGCCTCACCGGCGAGATAATTAATCTCATCAAGCGGTACCCATTTTCTGACCGCCTCATCGGGGCGAATAACAACGCCACTAGTCCAGCATTGCGCCATGATCGTGCCATTGCACTTCACATTAAAACGCAGGGTCAGTACCCGGGCGCGCTGCTCAAAAATCAGTTTCAGATACTCTTTCAGCACCTCGTCCTCTACATCGCTATAACCGAACTCTGCAGGGTCGAGAGCTACGGCATTCAGCTCAATGTATTGCGTGCGGCGGCAGAACAGCTCTTCTTCAAAATGTTCCGGGTGCGTCGCCTCCGTTACCTTATAGCCGCGCACTTTCACACTCTGGCAAACAGCCCGGTACTGCTTGTCCAGGGCGGCAATGAGATCCTGCTCATGCGAAGAGGCAGTATCGGGAAAACCTGATGCTGTAATCACCGCTTCACCGGTATAGGGATACCAGCGCCCGTTGTGCGTCAGTCTGATACTGGCGCCCCATCTGATGACAGCCTTCTGCAGTTCGTCCGCACGCGACTTACTCAACAAACCTTCCGCATGCAGCTGTGGGATGATGCGATGGAGATCTTCTGCTGACAGGTAGCCGGTAAAGATTACGCCATCGCCCAGGCTATGGTGGAGACTGTAGTCCAGTTGAAGATGCGGCCAGCTGCGTGCCTCCAGGCAAAAGTCATGCCCCGGATGCAAAGCCGCAGCGCAAGCGATCGACCATAGGGAGAACGCGCGAACGGGTGCAGCAGACGGCGGCTTGACTTATGCCGGCACGGTGCAACCGTCTTAGCGATGGCAGGAGATAACGAGTGCAGAGAAAGAGGACACAGAACGTTTTTTATCCGGAACAGGCCCGCTTCAGCGGGCATCCTTTACGGCCAGACCGTCAGTCTGGCCAGATTAAGACCGGGGCCAGCGCCCCGGTCCTTCTTAGTCCCCGAGCAACGCTCGCATGTTGTTTAAGGTTGACCAGAGTTCAAGCCGATCACGCCAGCCGCCCAGATACCACAAGGGAGTCCGGTAAGTTCTCTGCGTTTTAAGGGTCAGCGTATTCGCAATGCTTACTTCCGCCGGGATACCCAGGTAGGAGAGCTGCAGATAGCACATGTGCACCGCGACGGGGGAAATATCGTTGCAGCTGACAAATAGTTGTTTCTGAGGATTAAGGCCTTTTTCAAACATTGCTTCAGCAAAGGCGATGACCATGCTGCCGGCGCCAACCGCTGGCTCATGAAACGTAATGAACGGCGCACTATCCAGCTGGCCGAACAGTTCATCCGTCGTCAGGCGTGCCATCAGGCTGGATAAGTAGTACGGGGTAAAAAACTGGCCCATTTCCGCCGAAGCTATCTCGAGTTCGGAGAAGATCTGCCCCAGAAAGTCCCCAGGCTGGCAATCCAGAGCTGCCGCCATACACCCCAGCAATCGGGACATGTTAAGGAGATCATCTTTTTTATAGCGGCGCGCCAGGTTCAGGTATTCATCTTCCAGAGCCTCAGATCGCAGAAACACGTTCTGTACGGCCAGGGCGCCCATTTCCGCGAAATCGCGGAATACTTCATAACGGTTGTGATACCGCGCAGTGTCCCGGAAGAGGGTTATAAACTCACGGCGATAATGCTCATAGCCGCTTTTACCGGCGTGCTTTGGATGATGGGAGATATTGTGCGCAGGCAGGTTAAGTGTCAGTTGGCTCATTCTGGCGTTCCTTTTTAGCCGGCGGTCTGCGTTGTGCTTCCGCCATACCGCACACGACGCAACGTGCCTTAAGGAAAAAATCACGCTCCGGCGCAAGGCCGCAGCGCAAATGACTGACCAGAGGGAAGGAATGCGAACGGGCGCCGCGGTCGGTGGCTTGAATTTTTCCGGCACGATGCGACGATTAAGCGGTGTGGGGGTAGCAACTCAGAGATAGCAGGTTAAACAGGAAGACGGGTTTAGGCGGCTTATTACGCCGCCAGTGATGGAGACTTAACGGAGATCGTGATCCTTGTCGAGCAGTCCAAGGCGAACCATATAGGCAAGAACAGATTCCGGGCGTCGCTGATACTCCCTGGCAAACTCGTCAACATCGAGCATGCCCGCCTCGGCCAGGGCGATCAGGCGTTGTTTCTCCTCCTCGTCCCATTTCGCGCCGTGGCGCGGATACTGCTGCTTATAGCCTGCGCCAAGCGAAGAACGACGCGTGAGCTCCTCACGCAGCTGACCCAGGGTCATGTTTTCCAGGCCATCGATCACATTCAGGGATTCGAGCTCACGAGCCGCTTTGAGGAACTGGCGGACAAGCTTTCCGTGTTCCCGCAGATCAGACATTGTTTCCCGTCCCGCCGAACATGCTCCGGGCATTATTTCGGGTTTCGTCATCAGACGATACCGAATCGCTCATCTGCTCTTGAGACTGAGGGGCTGCGGTTACAGCCTCTCGCGCCCTGCCCTGCAGCAGAGCCTCGGTTTCGCGTGGGTAAACGGCTTTAAGCAGCTGCAGCAGGTCATCAAATGACGTATCGCGGTTAAGCAGCTCGCTGAAGAGGAACGGCAGCCGTTCATCCTGCTTGCCAAATGCAAAGCCGGTAAGCAGCGCGGCGCGCCATAAACGCCCCCTGTCCCCCTGAGGCGTTTCGTCCGTTTTCTGGCAGACAAAGCGGTCCGCTTCGTTAGTTTCAGGATTCAGGTAAAACGTAATTTTGCGTCGCGTATCCATGGTTTTTATCCAATAAGGTACATACCGTTAACGAGGTCGAACTGAGACGTACTGGTTTTGTAGAAACGTTCTTCCCTGACTGCACAGTGTTTTTTTACTGCCTCTGCAATGAGTTCGGCGCCACCGCCAATGACCATTACATGCGAGTATCCCTCAAAGCGACTGACAGCTTCAATAACCCTGTTAACAAGCCGGCTGTGAGCCGATGTCATTGCTTCACAAACAAGATCGATACGTGAGGTATCGTTAATGCGTGACGCCAGGTAGGCCGCATCATTACGGTGAATGATGATATCGTCGGCCAGATAGCTGCTTCCCTTCGTGCGAGCCAGCGAAAGTGCGTCTCTTACGGCACCGGTCATCAGAGAGACTCCCAGCGTGGAATCACCGTAAATACGCGATATTCCGCGCATTTTCCCCATCACCTGAGAAATATCGAGCGTCGTTCCGCCCAGGTCAACGATCAGCAGTGAATCAAGCTCGTTGAGGTTTTTAACGACTTCGAAACCAGCCGGGATGGATTCTGGCATCACGTCAACATGACGAACAGAGAAGGTTTTCCCCCCATTGAGTTCGACCGGCCGCAGCAGGTTTGTTTTCTTACGTTGAATGTTTGCTTCGTTGGGCTGGTTGTTCTTGTCGTAATACTCCGCCAGCGGCAGTGTGACAACGATATCGACTTCACACGGCTCAATACCGCTGTTGAGAAGCGCATGATGAACAGCAACAACGTTCACATCGCTGTATTGCCACGCAACGTTAGTCGTCACAACCGCCTCCGGACTGATCGGGTCGAAAGAATACTGCTCTCCGTTCAGTTGATAGTTGAACGCCTGCTGAGAACCGAACGCCACAGCCCATTCACGTTTGAAGCTGTTAGGGCTGATTGACTGCCTGACCTGTCCGGCTTCGTTCCACTGCAGTTTGATATTGGTAGAGCCGTCATCAATGAAAATTTTCATACCTTTCACCTTGGAATAGTTTGGATTGAAACGAGCACAAACAAAAACAATCAAGAGAACTATTTGAGAACTATATGAGAATTATACAAATCGCGAACACAATAACAACCCTAAAAGAGAAATATTTGAGAACTATTTGAGAACTGTAAAGGAAGGCGATAGGGATTGAAGCTATTCATACGCCAGCTATTTGTGCCTAAAAAATCAGCCGGTTGAAATAAAGGGACCGAGAATAGCTTGCTTAAAACTGGGTTCATAAAAATAATACTGTATATATAAGGGTCTTCCCTTGTTGTGGTGGCTGAAGGCATGATAATGGTGTATTTAATCGCCAGAGGTCACCGCCATGGACGAAAAGTCCCTCTACGCTCATATTCTCAACCTGTCCGATCCGTGGCAGGTAAAGTCCCTTTCTCTCGATGAAAATGCCGGTTCTGTTACTGTCACTATTGAGATCGCTGAAAACACCCGGCTAGCCTGTCCGACCTGCGGTAAATCCTGTTCTGTTCACGATCACCGTCATCGTAAATGGCGCCATCTTGATACCTGCCAGTTCACCACTATTGTTGAAACCGATGTTCCACGAATTATGTGTCCGGAGCATGGCTGCCAGACGTTGCCTGTTCCGTGGGCTGGCCCCGGAAGCCGGTATACGTTGCTATTCGAATCGTTCGTTCTCTCATGGCTGAAAATCAGCACCGTTGATGCTGTCAGGAAGCAACTTAAGCTCAGTCGGAATGCGGTTGACGGCATTATGACCCGGGCAGTTAAGCGAGGTCTTGCCCGGATAAAAAAGCCATTATCCGCCCGTCATATGAATGTGGATGAGGTCGCCTTTAAAAAAGGACATCGTTACATAACGGTGATCTCCGATCGCGATGGTCGGGCGCTGGCCTTAACGGATGATCGCGGCACAGAGAGTCTTGCCGGCTATCTTCGCACGCTCACTGATGGGCAGTTGCTGGCTATCAAAACGCTCTCAATGGACATGAACGCGGGCTATATAAGAGCAGCACGTATCCACTTACCCAGTGCGGTTGAGAAAATCGCCTTTGACCGCTTCCATGTGGCGAAGCAACTGGGCGAGGTAGTTGATAAAACCCGTCAGAATGAACATCCGCACCTCCCTGTTGAAAGCCGACACCAGGCAAAAGGAACCCGCTTCCTGTGGCAGTACAGCGATAAGTGGATGACCGAATCCCGGCAGGAAAAGCTGATGTGGCTGCGTGCACAGATGAAGCTGACGAGCCAGTGCTGGGCGCTGAAAGAGCTGGCAAAGGATATCTGGAACAGGCCATGGAGCGAGGAAAGACGGAGTGACTGGCAGAGATGGTTGGCGCTGGCAGCTAACAGTGACGTTCCCATGATGAAAAATGCCGCGAAAACGATAGGAAAAAGGCTGTACGGGATCCTGAATGCGATGCGACACAGTGTCTCAAACGGAAATGCGGAGGCACTTAACAGCAAGATCAGGCTGCTGAGGATAAAAGCCAGGGGATACCGAAACCGGGAGCGCTTTAAACTGGGGGTGATGTTCCACTACGGAAAGCTGAATATGGCGTTCTGAGCCTTCCCACCATGATCGGGGAAGACCCATATATAAACAGTAAAAAGAAGGGGTATAAAATGGTCAATATCAGCTTTATCGCACCGGCAGACTCACCAGATAAAATGCAGCTGCCGTTATTCGCCGATCTGGCCTCATGTGGTTTCCCTTCACCTGCAGCTGACTATGTCGAGTCCGATCTGGATCTCCATGATTACTGCATACGGCATCCAAGCGCGACTTACTACCTTCGCGCAAGTGGAGACAGCATGGCCGACTGCAGCCTGTACAATGGCGATCTGCTGGTTGTGGACAGTGCCGAGAAGCCCCGGCATGGCGATATTGTGGTGGCCAGCGTGCAGGGGAATTTACGGTTAAACGGTTGCTGCTGACGCCACGACTGACGCTGCAGCCCATGAACGCGGCCTGGTCGCCAATTTATCCCGACCCGGACGATCTGGATATCTTTGGCGTCGTCACGCACATCATTCACCGTCCCCGGGAGATGTACTGATGTTTGCCCTGGCCGATGTGAACAGCTTTTATGCCAGCTGCGAACGTGTTTTCCGCCCGGATTTGAAAGGAAAGCCGATCGTCGTCCTGAGCAACAACGACGGTAATGTGATCGCACGCAGCGCCGAGGCGAAGCCCTGGATCAAAATGGGCACCCCGTGGTTCCAGATAAAAAACGAGCCTTACCATGAGAAAATATACTGTTTTTCAAGCAATTATGAACTTTATGCCTCGATGTCCGCGCGCGTGATGAGCTGTCTGGAGGAGCTGGCGCCCCGAGTAGAATTTTATTCAATTGACGAGCTCTTTGTTGACCTGGACGGTGTGGAGCACTGCATGGACCTTGAGGACTTCGGCCGGCAGCTGCGCCAGCACGTATATGACTGTACCCGTCTGACCATTGGCGTGGGCATCGGGCCGACAAAAACCCTTGCAAAATCAGAACAATGGGCATCAAAGGAGTGGAAACAGTTTCGTGGTGTGCTCGCCCTGACCCGGGGGAATCCTCAGCGAACGCGGAAACTGCTTTCACTGCAGCCGGTCGAAGAGAGCTGGGGCGTGGGAAACCGTATTGCACGCAAGCTCAATGTTCTGGGCATCAGGACCGCACTTGATCTGGCCCTGACGAACCCGGCCTTCATCCGGAAAAATTTCTCCGTCGTTCTCGAGCGAACAGTACGCGAACTGAACGGGAAAACCTGCATGTCACTTGAGGAGGCCCCGCCAACGAAACAGCAGATTGTCTGCAGCCGCAGCTTTGGAGAAAAAATCACGGAGTACGATTTGCTCCGCCAGGCTGTCTGTCAGTACGCAGAGCGGGCCTCAGAAAAGCTGCGTAAAGAGCGCCAGTATTGCCGGCATATTTCCGTTTTCATCAAAACGTCTCCGTTCGCCGTTAAAGACCCTTACTATGGCAACGTGGCCACGGAGAAACTGCTTACCCCCACTCAGGACACCCGGGACATTATTGCGGCCGCTACAACGGCTCTGGAGCGCATCTGGAAGGATGGCCACCGGTATGCTAAAGCCGGTGTGATGCTGAATGACTTCACCGACTCCGGCGTTTCGCTGCTGCAGCTGTTTGACGAACGTCCGCCACGTCCTCACAGCTCTGAGCTGATGAAGGTTCTCGATGGCATTAATCATTCCGGTCTGGGACAGGTCTGGTTTGCCGGACGAGGGATTGCGCCATCCTGGCAGATGAAACGCGATATGCTCTCCCCTGCTTACACCACTCGCTGGAAAGATATCCCCATTGCGAGGATCAGTTAAATTTCGCCTTTCAGAGAGCCAGTAGTGCTCGCCGCAGCGAACGACAGGGCGCAGCCCGCGAGTGAGCGAGGAAGCACCAGGGAGCCTGAAGCCTTTTAAAGCACCTTACGCTCTTAAGTTGTATAGATTCTATAATGAGTTATCCACATATCCTTTGAGTAGATCCAATAACTTATCCTAAGTTACCCGAATAGATCCAAACTGATCCCTTTTGCTGCAAAGCCTTTGTCTACGGGCTTCTTAGCGTTTTCGGGTGTGTCGTAGTGGGAAAAAGGTGTTTCGAAGCGGGAAAAAGGTGTGTCAAAACGGGGAAAGGGTGGGTAGAATCGGGAAAAATGGTGTGTCGAAACGGGAACGAATAAATAATTCAGGCACATATCGATCATATACTAGAATGGATATAACTACATGAATGACAATGTTTTTATCGGAGAGGTTATAGGTCCAGATTGTGAAGGTGTTAACAATAAGCTCACAGTAACCAGTAAGGCAACAGTTCAGCCTGTAGCCCTGATGAGATTAAATGTTTTTGTTCCCTCAAGCAGACCTGCAAAAGGAGCCAGAACATCAATCGATGCGACCTCTGTTCTCAAGGATTTGGAATTCTCAAGGCGAGAGGGCTACGACGATATTCGTATTACCGGCGAACGGTTGAGTATGGCCATCGACTTCAAGGTATGGGTAGGTATCATTGAAGCTTTTAGTAAGTACGGTTTAAAAACGAACAGCATTAAACTTACTTTTCATGAGTTTGCAGGAATGTGTCGCTTTGAGTCTAAGAGATTCGATACCCGTCTTAGGAAAAGCATTTCAGAAGCTTTAACTAGGATACGTGGCAAGACCATTACCTTTAACCGCAGCGGGTCAGAGGGCCTTCAAAAAGTTTCCGTGACAGGTTTGCTTAAGACTGGTGAATTGGATTTTGCAAACGACCAAGTGGAACTTGAAGCTGATCAGCGTCTATGGGAACTCTACCAGACTGATTACACTGTATTGCTTCGACATAAGCCAATAAACGCTTTAACCCGAAAGGAAGCTGCTCAGGCCCTGTATACTTTCATAGAAAGCCTGCCTACGAACCCAGTCCCCATATCTTTCAAACGAATACGTGACAGGCTCTCACTGCTCTCTCCAGTAAAGGAACAGAACCGTATCATTAAACAGGCCCTTAAGCAGTTACAGGATATTGGGTATCTTGACCACAGCATCACAAAAAAAGGTAAAGAGACTTTCGTTCTGATACACAGTCGCTCTGCAAATCTGAAACCAGGATCAGCTGTATAAGGTGTGTCAATACGGGAAAGCGACTCGATTAAGGTGTGTTGAAACGGGAGGCCTTATATCAAACGTCTTGATAGGTGTGTTGTAACGGGAGGATTACTCGTTAAGTGCTTTTTTCACTGCCGTACATTCCCACTTCAACACACCTTTTGGATACAAGTGAGAAGCTATCCCGCTTCAACACACCTTTATCCCAAATTGCCTCACCCTGCCCCACTTCGACACACCGAATCTGCAAAGACTTCCCACTACGATCCACTTTTTGATTCCCGGGGCCATTTCTTTCGTTAAGTGCGGCTGAGTTATAGCCCATACTTCAGTACATGCTATACACGTAATGTATAAAATCATGCTTACCATCACATAACAATCATTGTGATATTGTTTTAATATTAAAATAAAATCACAAAGATATCATCACACTGTTAATTTTACTCAGCCAAGACTTGACTTAGATGAGATGTACTTACTACTATGTTGATAGTTTTTTAATATTAAAAAGAGATGAAAATGATACTAACGATTGCCAATACGAAAGGAGGAGTAGGTAAATCTACTCTCGCGGTTAACATCGCAGTTGCAAGAGCTCGGCAAGGCAGAAAAGTATGGTTAGTTGATGGTGATAAACAAGGGTCTTCTCAAACAGCTATCCTGGTTCGTTCAGAAGACGGTGTTGAACCAGGTATTGCTTGCTCGCATTACCCAGAAGGCCCGGTGTTAAGGAGCCAGGTTCTCCAACAGAAAGATAACTTTGACGATATCATCATCGAATGTGGAGGCCGTGATTCCACTGCAATGAGAGCTGCTCTGACAATCACAGACGTCCTTTTAGTTCCTTCAGCACCTGGAAGTTTCGAAGCCTGGGCCATGGATGCCAACGCCGATCTAATCAAAGAAGCGCGAAGTATCAGAGATGGCTTGGTCTGTTATTCGCTTTTGAACAAAGCAGATACTCAAGCCAGATCCTCCGACAACAGAGATATGCTGGAAATGATGGAAGAGTACAAAGAGGACATCCCAATCCTCGACAAAATCATCTATCAAAGAAAAGTTTATGCCAATGCAGCGGGCAGTGGGAGAACCGTAAGTGAGCTGAAATTACGTTCGCATGAAAAGATTGCAGTGCAAGAGTTAGATGCTCTCATGTCAATACTATTTAAATAGTCAAATGCAATCAGAATGATATTAAAATAATGTTTAGGTGATATGAAATGGCAATCCAAAAAAAACCCAAAACTCAACCATCCGTTTCAAAGAATGATGCAGTAGAGAACTTTATAAACTCAGCCCCTGATGCAAAAGTTCCCGCTTCGAAGGGAGTGGTAAAAGGAAAAAAACAGCAGATCACAATCACAATGGACCCTGAACTGATTCAGCGTATTGACGAGGCTGCTGCAGAGAACGGGCAATCGCGCGCTGCATTCATAAATATGTCTTGCATCAACATACTGGACTATGGTTTGCAAATTGCGGGCAAGAAGAAAATAAGCGAGTAGGCAACATCAAAAAACAATCAAAGCAATCTTCGTTTGATGTTGTTTTAATATTAAAACAACATCAGATTGAGGTGTTGGATACTTTCAACTTTCTTAGATTTTTTTTATCAGCGCCACCGCCTCATCGCCAGGCATCTGGAACTGTACCCTGTGCCGTGCCGCCACATCGAGCGCAAACACCTTCGTATACACCTCCGTCGAGCTGATGCTCTTATGTCCCATTAAACTCTGTAGCACCTTCAGTGGTATACCGGCATATAGCATGTGCATGGCGTAGGAATGACGGAACGTGTGCGGTGTAATCGGCACGGAGAACGTCACCCCGTCGGCCGCTGCCGCTTCAACCGCTTCGCTGAGCCAGGTGCGGACCGTCCGATCGGTGATCTCCCAGATACGCGCCTTCTCGGTTCTGCCGCTTCGCTTGTTGCGTCGTTCAAGAGGTATTTTCAGCGTGGCCACCATCATCTCCAGCTGACCGACATAGTTCGCATCGGAAAGCGGAACCAGGCGATGCGCCTGACTGCCGGCAGGCGAGCGGCCGGCCGTTCGTGCCGCTTTCTCCGCCCGCTGCTTGAGTGTGGCCAGCTGCACGAACGGGTAGGGCGGCGCCAGAGAAAAATCACTCCGGGTCAGCGCCAGCGCCTCGTTAATGCGCGCGCCGGTGTTCCAGAGGGTTGCCAGCAACATCTTGCGGTGGAGATCGGGTACATAGTGGAGCAGGGCACTCACTTCCGGCGCCAGCAGATATTTCGGCAGTTCGTCCTGAACGAGCGCCATCTGACGCAGGGCAAGTGCGGCAGGGTAGTCGATGGCCACCGGCAGCTGCGTGACCGAAAAAGAAACGCCCTGGCCTGGGATTGCCGGCATCATTGCTTGTTGTCCCTGTTGGACAGGTATTGCTCAGTAAGTCGTGCCAGTGCTTTCTGCGCGTAATCCTCGCCCGGGAGCACACTGATTTCTCCCCGGCGTTCCATCTCGGCGCCGATGGCGCTCAGGGTCGTCGTTACCGGAAGCAGCCGGCGCAGCTGCAGGGCGTGCCCGCATGCGGAACGGATGCGATCGGCAAATTCATCCTCATCGCGGGAATATATTCCGGGCGCCGGCCGTTCCCTGCCGTCCTTTTCTGACTGCAACTGCTGGCACAGCGTCAGCAGTTCAATGATTTCTTCTGCCGCACGGGCAGCCACCAGGTCATGGTTCATTCCGCTTATCCTAATTTGCCAAACAGCTGAGGCAGTTCATCAAACAACATCACATGACGGGTGCGCTTTCCCTTGAAAATGCTCCTCATCATTGGCGTGAAATCCGCAGGCTCCCAGCCATAGGGCCACGTATAGAAGATTCCGGCTTTCAGCGTGTTATCCGGTCGCTCAGGGCCAGCGACGATACGTCTGACCTCCCTGCTCAGCGCCTCACCGCGCAGGCCGTACTGGCCCAGGTAACGACGCAGCCGCTTTCCCGGCATCCGCGGATCGGATTTCACGTAAGCATTAGTATCCATAAACTGCGTAACGCTGATGATATTACAGCCGTACTTTCGCATGGTGCTGAAAGCGGTGGCCATCACGTCCGTTTCTGTCTGTGGTTCATCATCGGTTCTGTTCATCTGGTTTCCTGTTAACCGGGTTAAGGGTTGTTGCTGGGGCCGATCGTCTAGGCTGACGCGGTGTCATCCTGCAAGGACCGGAAGGCAAGCAGGGCATCCGTCCTGGAGAGCAGCTCTATACAGTCCCCACGCTGCGGGTCTATCTCTTCGTCAGTGGCCTCGTTATACCGCATACGCAGCCGCCATCCCGTCACGGGAGGCGCGTTCTGTATGGCCTGCACCATCCCTTCCGGCGACAGCAGTTCACGGAGGGTGTAGCAGGCGCCGATCCGGGTCGAATCCCGCAGCCACATCACGGGGTACTCACTGGCCAGCTGGTCATACACACATTCCGGCGTATGGAAGTAATTCCCGTCCGCCCTGCATAAATCACACATAATCCATCCTTTACTGAGAAATCCCGCCTGTATTCAGTTATCACGGATTCCATACCGTCTGATCGTCTGGAGTATGGTCCCTGATAAAATCCCCTTGGGCGTCAATATTTGGGTAAACGTTGCACGTCATAAACATGCGGACATCGCTCAAGAATGCCTCGGTAATCAGTTCACCCTCGTCGCACTCATCAGGCTCATAAGGGCTATCCGGTTTCGTATGGTTAAAATTCAGTCTCCATTCATCAGGATGGCCTGCCTGCATGGCAAGCAGTCGCCCGGCCCCAGTCAGAATCTCTCCCCCGGTCCAGCGATCACAAAAACAAAACTCCTTCACTTCCTGATCTGATTTAAACCAGAGACTTTGATGGTGACACTGTAATAATTTGACAGTGTCGGCGAACTTCATCATCTGCTCTCCCTAAAAATAGTCCCATCATAAAACCATCATCCACTGACGCATCTGACAGTAACAATAATGATTATTCCTTCCGTGATTTTTTCTAATAAAGATAATTAGCATGATGATAACCACGACGGTAAATTACCGGATGCCGGTTTTCAGGTGATCCGATATTCTGCGTATTTACGACTTTCCGGAAGTGTACCACGCACACGGAATAAGAAAAGCGCCGATTTTGGGTGATGGGCGGCGTGTCACGCAGGAGGAATAAAACACCACATATAGACAAAAAGCAGCTGACTGAGTGGCACATATTGTGTTTACGCGCTGCTGCGCGCCGGTGAGTGGTAGAGAGATCCGAAACCGGGAGTTTTCGGATCTGCGCGGCGGGAAACGGGCAAAGGATATGATTTTAAAGCAACGAGAATAAAATCATATTACGTATGATGTTTGCACACTTAGTGAATAACCATACGCAATATGCTTTTTGATTTAACCGGACATTATCAGATGGAGTGTGCAGAATTACCGATCCACTACATCAATCAAGACAAGATTTGACGCCGATTAACGAAACTGAAATTTCACCGTTTTTAATCGCATTAAAAAAATGATCTCCGGGTCTACCTGTAGCGGCAGTGCCTGCTAGGTAATTGGTCCCTCTTTCTCCAAGTCCAAAGGATCTTCCGTACCCCTCTGCTTTGAAATCAGATGTTTTTCCCTCTAAAAAGTAATTGAGGGTTTTGCCATTCAAATCGAATTTAATTAGATAGGGTTGAGTTGATTTGTTTTGCGAAAATATTTTATAGGCATAATTTTCATTTGGCGTAATGCCTATGTATCCTAGTGGATCTAATTTAGCAAAGTTATTCATCACTGTTCCTGATGATGCCCCACTTATAGATGGCTTAAGTGCATTAAATTCATTTTCACCCATCGCTCGATAAAAAACTGTAGACGACGCTACATCCTTTGGGGTAACTGAATAGTCAATAGTTGGTACGTTAGTGCTATGATAAAAAATTTTAGATTTGGCATTTCCTCTATTAAGAAGTATTAGCCCATTCGCTTCTGCCAGGTGAGTTGCTTCATTCAATGGGACACCAGAAGGATCATCTAGTTTGGGGGCAGCATGCTTGCTACCTGAGGCTTTCTTCCCTTTCCCTCCCCCGCGCCCCATGTATTTATCAACAACTAACCATTCACCTTGTATAAGTATGACTATACGTCTGTCAATGGGGTTGGTTTGAGAATAGATGACACGGTCATTACCATCCAGTTTAGTTGGAACGTAAAATTCTGAGGATAGTTGAATATATTGATTTCCAACAGAATCAACGAATAATCCTGTTGTAGTACCGTCTTTAAACAATCCATCTTCATTATTTATGTTAACCGCGTAACGCCTTAATGCATTACTTCCATCTTCGGATGGATTAAAAAATTGTAAAAATGTTCCCACATGGTTACTTATCCAGAATTTATTATTATAATATCTTACCAATGGTAAAGAACCACGGGACCAATCATTGCTATTTTCTGGTAGTAATCGGAAGCCCTTTTCCACTTCATCCCAAGCAGCTCTGTAAAAAATACCAACTTCAAATGGGATGTAATATTCTCCATCTTTAAGGTAAGCCCCTTTTTGTTCCCCTTCAGTTATTAAATAATCTGAATCTATAATATCATTAACTTCTTTTATTGTCGGGTACGAACCGGCACTTCTAACCTTAGATCGCCGTATCTTTATTTTTGTTTTGTCATGCAAGTGGGTAACGGAAGTAATATGGTAGCCTCTGCGTTGTAGACTAAAAATATGTTGAGCGATAACATTATTAAAAGCGAAATTCGAAAAAAATCTAACTGCTTTTATTTCAGTTCCAATAGGGTAATACGACTCGATAATGTTTATTAAATTATTGGCATTTTTAAGGACTTTAACATCCTGTGAAGATGTTATAATATTTTCATCAGGCTGAGTAAAGGCATCAATCTGGTTTCCCATCAAGTTTAAATCTTCGTGATATTGCTCATCAATCACACCGACGAAACTTTTCATTTCGCCAGAAAATAACGTAACTTCACATATAACCAGATTCCCATTATTGAAAATTCTACCAAGTTGTTGGTGTAAATCTACACGACCGCTATCTTGACTTAAGTCATGATTAAGTTTTATCTTGGAATAATCACCATTTGATAATTTAAACTCCAGTTTATTAACGGTATTTTCCACAAACGATATATCTTCGCTTTCTTTCAGTCTTCCCCAGCGCATATGGTTTTCTGATAGCAGTTTTGCGATAAAGCGTTGATTTGCAGGGCTAAATAGAGCTGCCTCTTCTGGTGTCACATCAAGCTCGAAAAATGGATTACTCGCATCAAAAACTTGCTCAGGCAGTTTATTTTTTTGGTCAATTAGCAATGCTTTATCTCGGATTACATTACTGGGATCAGCGGAATAAGCTTCGTTTGCATATTTAGCTCCATAAAATAAGTTTAAAATAAAGTCATGTTGAGCAACTTCCAATTTTCTATACTCAGGATTTTCATTGTAAAAAGCAGACGATGCTCGCTTTGGATCGGCCTGAGGGTTAATTTTCTCCATATCTAGTTCAACAATTGGCTGTAGTGTCATGGCGTTAGGGTCCGCGATATTAATCGCGGATGATTCATTTATATCACCAAAATAGTGAATACCTTTATCTAGTTCAATCACTATCATTTGTCCGCCATCTAATCTGTTGGCAATGAAACCAGGAACTGTACGTTTGTTGCTTAAGCCATCCACGCTATTTTCGACTTCAACAGCCAACATAGAATATGCTGAGCCAATAATTTTTGCCTTTATATTTTGTTTATAATGCACTTTTGAGGTCAGTAGCACCGGGATACTAACAACTTCTCCATTTTCACAGAAAAACCTTGTTGTGCCATCATGAGACTCTATAAAATCCAGAGTCTCTAATTGTCCATTTCTGTATAATACATATTTATGCTCCAATATTCCAACATGGATTTTAGCACTTTTTATTTCTCCATTTAAGGTGGTGATATCCCCATCAAATATGTCAAGCTGCGAGTAGTGATTGTTCATGAAACCTACTGCGTTTTCATTACGTGCGTAAGCGTTGTCAGAAACTATACCTGTAAATGTTGATGGAAAATTTTTGTTTTCATCATTTGAACGGACAATTGTGTTACTGGCAGTACCTTCCTCATGTAGCTTTTTCCAATCATCTTTTTCTAGTGGCATTTCACTAATCATGCGCAATACACTACCTTCGCTACTGCCTACAGCCTGAGTTGGCTCCCCATCGATCATATAGATAGTTTCTATTCCGTTTCCCAATGCTATAGCCACCCTCTTATCTGTTGTAATCAGGTCGCGAGTGTCATATATACCCTCAATTATGGCTTTTGGTGGTGTTATAACTATCTCACCATTCAGTCGTGTTACATGTTCATAACGGCCGCGGTTATTTAAATTATCAAATGAATCACTTTCACTAACGGCCAGATTATTTGCAAGTGGGGGGGCATGCTCACTTTTTGAATTTTTATTTTGCACTTCCTCGATAACTTTTTCTCGTTGTGTTATAAAATCATTGAAAATACTTTCTGCAACTTCAAGGTGACCGTGGGCACTCATAAACAGCATAACTAAACTTTGGTTTGCGCTATCCCAACGATGTTCTTTCACTGCTTTTTGATAATCATAAGCAGACCTGACAATAAGCACTGAGTTTGTACCAAAATTCAAAAATTTACTTAATCCATTAGCTGTTGGAGAACGTATTTTCGCCAAGATTCCTGAAACAACAAACAATCCCTGAATTACTATATCTTCTGCATCGGTAGCATTCACTAAATCATCAACAAATATAATTGCTTGCCCAATAAGCGATGGCGAATTGCTTAACACCGGTTTTACAATGTCACGCCAAATTATCTTTTCAAGACTGGCCCATTTTGTTGGTAAATCTTTAAAATTATCTTTATTTCTTGCCAATTCAAAATGACGCCTTACATGTTCACACCTATCATCCAGTATTTTTTTTTCTTCGTCTGTTAATAATTCAACGTAAGGAGTATTACTTTTATTTTTTGTAATTCTATCGAATGCATCTGGAGCTTCTTTGATTATTATTTCAGCCTCGAGGTTTCGCCAAACACCCATGGCAAACCCAACATATTTTTCATTAAAGATATTGAATCCATTTATAGGTTTTTGTAAATCATCTGGAATCCCTTCCTGAGATGGGAAAGAGGCAATAAATAAATTATAGGATGAAACAAGTTCAGATATTTTATCCTTTAGATTTAATACTTCATCATCATTTAATTCAAGTTTACCTTTAAGTTTATCCACGTAATAGGAAATTGCTTCCTGTTTATTCGGAGCCCCTCCGATCAAAGCTCGGAATTCGTTATCATATAATAACTCAAACAGGCTTATGCGTTTTCCTTGAGTCAGTTGCTCAGAATTAGAGTACTTGGTTACAACTGCTCCAGAACTTTCTGCCGTTAAGATAATATCTATATCTGCTTTAACTGTTATTACCAATGGCCATTTTCTCTCATCTATCGAAAAATATTTGCATATCGCTCTGGAGATAAATTCAGCCTGGCTAGGTTGAGCTACAATCAATGCTCTCTGTTGTTGCCTAAGGAGATAAGTCTCTGTTTTAAAAAAAGCCTGTAAAATTTCTTTTATTACATGATTGTAAAATTCAACTTCATCATATGATGTTCTGTTTATTCCTCTGTCATATCCTTCTAAACGCCCTGGATTATTCCTGTGATATCTAACAGCTCTTTTAATCGCTTCAATCAGTAATTTTGATTGTACAAAACCACTTGTATTATTGCCAGCCAGCTCCCCTCTAACCTTCACAGCATAGTTTTGCAACTGACTACCATATTCAGACGAACTGGGATTTAATAACTCATGTGAATTATAGGCATTAAAAATACCCATTAAATGAATATCAAGATCACTTAATAATAAAAAATTTCTTTGTTTATTCGGTATGACATACTCAAATGTCAAATCAGTAATATAAATATTACCTTCATTCTCTCCGTCTGGATCCCTAATGGCGATAATAACATAATCTGCTATCTGTTTGGCAATATGTTTGAAGTATTCACTCAGAGAATTCCCATCACTACTGTTTACTGTATGTGTCTTAATATAAACATCATCTTCCCCATCAGTATCTTTAACTGTTATCTTTACACTTATACCAACATCTTTTTTTAAACGCTCCAGTACGTTCTCACCCTTCAAATAATCATCACTGCTCTCTAACTCATTAATTACATCATTGAACACTTCATTCAGTTTACTCTCAATTATTCTATAATCACTGCTATAAATATCTCTAAAACTTCTTTGGCCAACAAGATAATCAGTTGCAAGATAATTATCTGATGCGATTTTTTTGTTGTGATTTGGTGTTAAAAATATTAGTGGCTGGTAACTACCCCTCCCAACTATTTTTTCGATAATTGACGTTATATCATCTTTTGAAAGCACTTCCTTACCAGATAATATTTCAGATAGATCATCATTATTTTCGCTAAACATGAGTGACAATATATCATTGAGAGATACCTCTCCTTTTTGATTGACTCTGATAGATTCATCATCTATATTATTTTCTGACAACACTTTCTTGAAATTCTCAAGGAATAAACCACCACGGTCATAGTACACCAAATTTATAGTTTTTTTCAGATTATTTCTTTTATTAATTCCACGTACAGTGACTGGCAAAGCTTCAGAATTAGTTTTGAGTTTGTTAAACACCACAGAGTAAGGGCGGCTAAAATCTATATCATTACGAGCATTCGATGAATATATTTCATCTTGATGGTTGAATATCATTATTTCATCATCCCCATAAGTTGGATAATTGGTAGCCTCGCTGGAGATAAACCATTCAATCAATTTATTTATGAATTCTTTTGCTACATTAGCATAACGTCCTAATAGGCCATGAGTAGGAACAGCAATAAATGTATTTGCCAACTCTGAATGTTTAATTTCATTTAATCCTTGCAGTCGATGCAAATTTTTTAAAATTTCCTTTCTTAAATTATCTGCTTCTTCATTTTCTTTTTTTATCTCTTTATATAGAGAATTAATGAATTGACTCATATCTAACACGCCATATAACCAACCATTACCTGCTTTTTCCAACTCTCTTAACGCATTATAGCCATTAGATATTGGATTTTCGTTTTTTATTTTTTGTTTAGTTTGTATTAGTTTAATTTGCATGTTATTAATTATAACATTTTCAATGTTCTTAAATGAATCACCTTTAAGTGTCGTTAGCACAAAATCAACATCACCCGTCATCAATGGATAATTCCCGCTTTTATCTTTTGCGAGATAGTTTCCTATTTCTGAATGTGCATCATAAAGTCTGGATATTTTTTTTATTTTCTTATTAGGAAGTATCAATAAAAAAGTTGTCGCGGTTTTAATTCCACTATTAGCAATAATATATATCCCGGGTATATCTGTTTTAACACCCTCGATATCTATATAAGCCCCAAGAATCCTGGAGTCGTTCTCATTCCTTTCATTTGTGTCTGGAGTCTGTATTAATGAGCTAATGATTTTCTCATCTTCTTCATTGAGCTCCCCTTCAGCTCTGCCTATAGATGTTAATAAGGAAAAACGATTTTTTAGATGCTCGTAAATAGAAAAATGTGAAATTGAATTTTGAAGTGGTAGGTTGTGCCAATACTCCGTCACTTCTGTTATATATGAGTCAGCCCATTCGTCAAAGGCTTCCGTCGCGCCGGGGTCATCAGGGTGGTATGGAGGAAAAGATGGCTTTGGCATTTCTTTAAATAGTTGCTTTAAACGTGTGTTTTCATTTTCGAGTCGTTTGGTATAATGAAAACCTTCATTTCTGTGAAGAGAAAACTCGGTTACATCATTTTCAGGAACACTGATCACTTGACTTGCAGCAGGTACATCCCTGCGCATTCTGCCTTTTATATTGGGATTCATTTGCCAAATAGAGCTTCCAGATCCTCGCATAGGTTTTCCTTCCGCGCCAGATGGCCATGATGGCCATGATGGCCATGAAGGTTGCAAATCACTCAACATTTCTCCTGCCCGCTTTATTACCTGAATAAGGGGGGGACTCCCCATTCGGATCAACATAGCTTCCTCTTCGACAGGTGTCGTAGTTTGAGAGCGAATTATTTCTGCCCTCCCTGATGCTGGAACATTTGACGGAAGAGTAGCCTCTTGGGATAGAAAGGCCATGACTTCTTTCAGAGCCGTATTTTGTACTTCCCCCAATGCTTCACCATTTTTGAATAACGCATTCAGTTCTGCTTTTTGCTCATCATCCATCCTTGTTGTCCAACGTGCAGCCAGTATCCCCTCACCATTGCCTTGTGAGAGCCAACCGGTAAATCGTACACCCCATATATTCCCCCCTGTTAGATTTAATCCGATTTTCATAATTTCGCAATGTACTCCACGAAAAGCCTCCGATGAAGAATCAGCTTTATTCAACTCATCGGATAAGAAGCGACTCATCTCCGGGTTCATTTGCGCGGTAGGACTTGGACTTGTCAAAAGGGACAATGCCGGAGATACATTCGGCCACAACTTGTTATGGGCAGAACGTACTGATTTATAGATATCATCGGAGTTTCGAGCTATCTGCACCGAAATTTCTTGGTTATCAGGCGTCCACAGAGCCTGGGACAGATGCAGAACTGGAGTTGTCTCATTCACATTGGCTGGCGGTAATGCACAGCCCCCCCCCAAGTAGCCCGAGATGTCAGTAGGATCAGCATACAATTGTGTCAGAGTCCCCTGTGAGCGTCTCGGTAACATGGCAAACGAGCTAATAATATCGTACAGCGATCTCAGCAAATCCGGCAGTCCAGCCAGCCTTCGGCCCACTTCCGTCACCGGTTCTGGAATATCAATACACTCTTCCGCTTGTATTATCCACGTGACAGTCAACGCAGTAGTCAATGCTACCAAAACAGGATTTGCTGTTGATAATTCTGTAGTGGCCTGCCCTGCATCACTCAGAACAGCTAATACAGCTCTGATGGGATTGCCTTCAGGTATAAGGGAAAGTGTGTGCTGAATAAATGCTATAGCAACCTTCATGCCCATCCTCTGGATCAAACGCACGATAGTCCCGAAATGGCCATGTTCTACAATATTCGACAGAATATAGCTGACCAGATTGCCATGGATTACATAATCCTTCATTTGCAATAGCGAGTTAGACAAAAGCGCCTCACCTACTCGTTTCATTTCCTGCCACATTTCAATCCAACTGAGATCGAGGAAAGCCTGTAGCGTTTTTTTCGGGAGGGGAATAGTTTCATTATTTAAAGTCAGGTAATGGGTATGCCATTGCTTATAGTATTGTTCTGCAACCTCTTCAGGTGCAAAACCCCGCATGCTGAGCACCGCGGAAATGGCAAGTTCTCCCAGTGATTCATTCCATTCCAAGCCAGTTGTCTCTGGTAGGGTGCAGTTTTGTCTGGCAATGTTCTGAAAGTGAAGAATAAATCGTTTCTGCCAGTTGCTACTACTGAAAGGGACAAGTTCGGGCTTATATACTGGCCGTAGCCTTTGTCTAATGAATGTCGTTATGTTAGATAAACGAGGCGGAGTTGGGCGGGGGCGGATATCATCAACAATCGTTGAAATGAAGTCTTGCTGTATATCTGGCTGAGAATGTTCTTGAGGCTGAGATATATTTTTTTTTGTCACATATTCAAGCATAATATGCAAATCCTCTCATAAGAGCATTGGTTCATCCCATATTTCATTTTTTGTCCTCTCTTAAGGGATGTTCTACGATTGTCATTAGTGCGAGCATCTTATGTTTTTTGCTGTTATATAGCAATATATACACCATGAAATTAATGAAAGCATACATCAGGGTTGGATGTGATAATAATGTTGTATTTAATTAATTTCATATAATTAATCGGGTAATGCCTTAAATTGATAGAAATTTCTGATAATCTGATAATCTATGGGTATTTGAGGTTTTCTGTGGCTACCATTACTGTTCATTGTCCCCGCTGTCATTCAGATGAAGTTTATCGCCATGGTCGTAGCACCTCCCGACACGAGCGCTTCCGTTGCCGGGCATGTAAACGTGTTTTCCAACTGACCTATACCTACGAAGCCCGAAAGCCCGGTGTTAAGGAGCAGATCGTCGATATGCGTCGATATGGCGCATAACGGTTCAGGAGTCCGGGATACCGCAAGAGTCCTGAAAATGCAGATGCCGAATGCAGTCTTTTTGCAGTGTTCGGCTGAATGGAGATAATTTCAGGTAGCGATAAAGTTCAGCCAGATGCTCCCAGCGGGTTTGCTCTCTGGCTGCATATTCATGCCATAAATCGGGCTGAAGCTTCAGTCTTGAAGCAATTCTGGATACAACGCCACAGTGGGGAATATTGTTTTTGTCCGGTACAAATCCAGGCCCACGCAGGTAACAGAGTAATACCGCAAAGCCCAGGCGATTAGCTGGACGCCGGTGCTTATTAATGAGAGCAATATCTTTATCACAAAGAAAACACATTCTGGTCAGAATAATTTCATCATCTGGTATAACCAGCAGGCGAGCTTGCTCTTCACTACTCAGTATTTGTCGCCGTGGCATGAATGCTTCCCTCGTGTAAAGTTTTCATGTGTTATGGATTTGTTGTGACCGAAAACGACCGGTTTCGGACATTGTTAAACAGATATGTCCGAAAGTCAGCGAAATCACTTTCGGATATGCATTATAATATGTACACCCATTTCGTACAGAAGATCTCACTATGTCTCGAATTTTTGCCTATTGTCGGGTCTCCACACTGGAACAGACGACCGAAAATCAACGTCGGGAAATCGAAAGCGCGGGTTTTAACGTCAGACCCCAACGAATAATCGAAGAACAAATTAGTGGCTCAGTAGCAGCCAGCGAACGCCCTGGTTTTAACCGGTTGCTTGATCGTCTGGAAAGTGGCGATGTATTGATAGTCACAAAACTGGATCGCCTCGGTCGTAATGCAATGGATATAAGGAAAACAGTGGAGCAACTGACCGAATCTGGCATCAGGGTGCATTGCCTGGCATTAGGTGGTGTGGATCTGACCAGTCCGGCAGGAAAAATGACAATGCAGGTGATTTCAGCGGTCGCTGAATTTGAACGAGACCTTTTACTTGAACGAACTTATTCAGGGATAGCAAGAGCACGGGATGCAGGAAAACGTTTTGGTCGCCCACCGGTATTAAATGAAGAACAAACACAGAAGGTACTCGAACGCATTAAGTCTGGGGCAAGTATAAGTGCTATTGCCAGGGAATTCCGAACCACACGGCAAACAATTCTGAGAGTTAGAGCGAAACAGCAAACTGTTACTGTATAAAAAATAGTCTTAGCGTGGGATATTTTCCGTTTTCCAAGCGGACCCCAGATAGGTGCCTCACTGATTGAGCACTGGTAACTGTCCGTCCAGGTTTATACAGGCCTCTCCATAACGAGGAAAAATTTATGGAAAAGAAACTTTTTGATGCCCTGATCGACAGCATGGAGGAAATGGTTGCCATTGAGAATGGCCAAATCCAGCCAGCTGCAGAAAATGTTCACCGTCATACGTTGCCGGATGTGAAGGCTATTCGTAAACATGCCGGAATGAAACAGGCTGAATTTGCAGAAGTGGTGGGGACCAGCGTTGACCTTGTTCGTAGCTGGGAACAGCATCGGCGTATTCCGTCGGGTATTGCGCTGAAAATGCTCTGTCTCATCGAGCGTGAGCCTGCACTGATTAATACGTTACGTGGTATTCACGTCTGAAAACACAAGCCCTGTCGCGCTGGCGGGGCTTGGTTTTATTCTCAGATATACACTGTCCAGAAAATGGCTATTGCAGTAAAGGCAATGGCAAGCATAAACGATGATCTGGTTTTCCTTTCTTCTGCGGCGATCATCACGTGTAGTGCTTCTTTTTTGTCATGTATTGTTAAACCGCCAGGCAGATCAGGCCACCTTTTCTGCAACTGCATGGTTTCCAGTTTATTAAGTGAATAACTCATTATAAACCCCATATACCCATAGCATTAATGCCAGACCTGGCGGCGTGAGCTTAATGAATAAATTAAAAATATCAGTTGGTTGAGTCATCTGATTTCCTTTTCTTTGTCAGGCAGCACAGGACTATATACATGAGGGAGAAATAAACGTCGAGTGCTTCCCCACCTGGGTCTGTCATGCAGCCCGTCACTACCTGGAAGGCATACCGCGATTAACCGGCTTTCTCCAGAAGCTGCCGGATCAGCACGCCAGCACAGGCAATATTCAGGCATATCATGTTGGTATGTAATGCGCTCAGCATTCCGGCATGGCTGTTTTTGACGTTCGGTAACAGTGTGCCTATAGGGGGCCGTTTGGAAAACGGAAAATATCCTACGTTAAGCCTGTTTTTTAAGCAGGCATGACAGAGTGCTTTGAGCGAAACTCGCCCTTATTGAAAGCTTGTCGAATGTCTCAGGGCGTGAAGCGGACGTTATGGCCGCGCAAAGTGGCTGACGTGTAATGCCAATTTACTCTGTCCCCCGGGTTTTGATTTAACGCAGCTATGTCCTGTAATACATAAATTGGCGATAGACAATGTGTACTAAAAGTCTATATTAGACAATAAATACACATGGAGGAAGCCACTATGTCACAGCTACTCAAACTTTTTACCGCCAGCCAGGAAGCGCATAAGGCACTTCGCCCGCAGGTCAGAAAAACTCCACTCGACCGCAGTCACATGCTTTCGACGCTGTACGAGTGCGATCTTTTTCTTAAGAGTGAACACCTGCAACACACCGGCTCGTTCAAATTCCGCGGCGCGAGCAACAAGATCCGCCTGCTGACCCCGGAGCAAAAGGCGCAGGGGGTGATCACTGCTTCTTCGGGTAATCACGGGCAAGGTATGGCGCTGGCCGGGGCCATGGCAGGTGTTCCGGTCACTGTTTTTGTTCCAGCCACGGCTTCGCCTTTGAAGCTTGATGCTATTCGATCATATGGCGCAACGGTGAAAATGATTGAAAAGGATGCACTTAGTGTTGAACTGGAGGCGGCAGAAACGGCGGCCCGCGAAGGGATCACCTTTGTTTCACCGTACAATGATGAAGACGTGATCGCCGGGCAAGGCACTATAGCGTTTGAAATCCTTGAAACAGAGCAAAATCTGGATGCCATTTTTGTCGCAGTGGGCGGTGGTGGTTTGATTTCAGGCATTGGCACAGTGATGAAACATCTGTCACCGGATACCCGCATTATTGCCTGTTGGCCAGAAGCATCAGTGGCGATGTACGCTTCGCTTCAGGCTGGCGAAATTGTTGAACCGGAAGAGCATGACACACTGTCTGACGGCACTGCGGGTGGACTTGAACCCGGCACAATGACTTTTCCCATTTGCCAGGCCGTTGTTGATGACTGTTTGCTGGTCAGTGAAGAGGAAATTAAAGCAGCCATGAAAACGCTGGCCCGTTATGAACGCTGGATGGTGGAAGGCGCGGCTGGGGTGGCGATGGCTGCCTTTATGCAACAGGCAGAACAGTGGCGTGGCAAGCGTGTTGCAGTGGTACTGTGTGGCAAAAATATCACTCTGGAAAAATTCACCGGTGCTGTGAAATGAAAATAATCGATCTTGAAGAAATCAAAGCGTTATTTAACCAGAACGATGCGCTGGCCAGATTGAAAGTGGGTTTTGAAGCGTTTTCCGCAGGGCGGGTGCAGCTTCCACCCGCACAGCAGTTTGCCTTTGCACAAGCCGAAGGCGACTGCTGTATCAAATCAGCCTGGATTGAGGGCTGCGAAAGTTTTTGTGTAAAAATCTCAACCGGTTTTTATAACAATTCTTCCCTTGGTCTGCCGAGTAACGACGGGCTGAATATGGTCTTCTCAGCGCAAACAGGGCAGCCGCTGGCGCTGCTTAACGATAGCGGTTGGTTGACGGGTGTCCGTACTGCGCTCGCCGGGCGCATTGCGGCTGAGATGTTGCTCCCTAAGCATGTTGAGCGGATTGCAATCCTCGGTACCGGATTACAGGCGGAGCTTCAGTTGCGCCAGTTACTGGAGCTGACATCTTGTCGTAACGTGTTTGTCTGGGGACGAAATGAGGGATCGCTGTCCCGTTTCCGCGAGCAGCTTTCCGATATCGATATTCAACTGGTCACTACGACCAGCGAGCAGCAGGCCGTAAGCGGCGCTTCGGTTATCGTCACCGCCACGTCATCAGCAAAGCCCTTAGTACTTGCCGATTGGGTACAACCGGGTACGCATATTACCGCGGTGGGTGCTGATACCCCAGGTAAGCAAGAACTTGACGCAAAACTTGTGGCGAAGGCCAATTGTATTGTGGCTGATTCCCTTAAACAGTGCACTGCATATGGCGAACTAAGCCATTTGCCGGTCGAGTATCGCGAAAATGCGAAGGTCATTGAGCTCGGTAGTTTACTGCCTGATCGCTCGCAGTATGTGCGTGGTGAAGCTGATATAACCATTGCCGATTTGACCGGGCTGGGTGTGCAAGATGCGCAGATTTCAGCAAGTATTCTGGCGCAACTGAAAGTGTAAATATAAAGCCCCGGATGATATTCCGGGGCCTTAATTGATATCAGAAGTTCAGCAGCAGCTTACCTTGTTTCCTGTCTTTTTGTAGCTCTTTACCTGCAATCAGCGCAACCCGTTGCCCGGTTCTGACCATCGCCGTCAAAGGCTGTACCAGAATCCTGCCCTCTACCGGACTGTAAATCGGCACACGTTGGCCGCCAGCCTTGCCGTCCAGGCTGGCAATTTCGCCAAGACATTCACCTTTTTTAACCCAGTCACCCAGCTGCTTTTTCCAGACTACCAGACCGTTTGCTGGTGATGGCAAATGCACCGTACCTGCCAGCGGAAATGTATCAATCCTGTCACGATGAAGCGGCTGTGTTACGGGGATTTCGGTGTTGATAAAGCCTTCTGCACACAGATAGCTCAGAATTCGGCGTGCATCATCTGCGGCGAGTTCATCACTGACATCAGCCTGGCCGCGAAGCTCGACCGAAACAGAGAAGGGAATGCGTTCAGCTGGTTCCAGTCCTTTATCCGCCAGCCACTGCCAGCCTTTGGTGCAGGCTTCGTCAAAGGCGCCACCACCGGCAAAACTTTCCAACAGCACAGCCTCAATGCCCAGAGCCGCCGCCAGGTTGATTGCACGTTCACGATATCGTTCATTGGTATAAAAATGCAGTATGGCTGCCGTATCGCAATGAAGATCCAGGATGACGTCATGCTTAACAGCCTCGCGAAGCAGCGCTCTTTTACCGGCACTGACCACATCTTCGTGCGCTTTTGGCATCAGCAGGCTATCAAGCTGAAGCGCAGGCGAGAGTTCGACCCACTCGGGGTTTGAGTGAAGCGCTTCGAGCTCCTCGGCAAGGTCTGGAAAGTTACGATTGAAGTTTTCACCGTTAGCCAGATTGAAGCGTCCGGTCCAGAACCCCAGCACGTTCTGCATCATTCCCACAGGGTTGGCAAAGGGTATCAGCGTAATCGTGCCGTTGATCCCGCAGGCCCGATCAATGATTTCCAGCTCCTTAAGTAAATGCTGGATAACCAGCATACCGGGATGTTCGTCTGCATGCAGTCCCGCCTGAATATAGACGCTACGCGGGTTATCTCCGCCGGTAAAAGTATGCCTGATGATCTCAGACTGGCTGCCCGCACCGGCGGAACCGGTGAAAAGGGTACTCGTGTTGATGGTCATGTTGACTCCGCTTCCTGACTCAGTAGATATCAAAAGAGAAATATTTATCAGCGATCTTTTTGTAGGTGCCGTCAGCCCGCAGCGATTTGAACGCCTCATTTACTGCCTGTTGTAGTTCAGGTTTGTCCTTACGCAGGCCCATGCCAACGCCCACTCCGAAAATGTCCTTATCCAGTACTGCCGGGCCTGCAAAGTCATAGTTTTTTCCTGCTGCGCTTTTCAGGAAACCATACATGCCAGCAACTTCATCCTGGAAGGCGGCATCCAGCCGACCCGCCGTCAGGTCGGAATAGATATCATCTTGCGTCGGGTACGAGACGACATTAATGCCGCTCTTACGCCAGTATTTGTTGGCGTAGGCCTCCTGGATCGAACCCTGTAGAACACCAATATTCTTGCCCATCAGCGCGTCAGGTGTGGGTAGCAATGTCGCCCCGCGTGGGGCAATCAGGCGCGCTTTTGCCGAGTAGAGTTTGTCAGAGAAGTTAATTTCTTTGAGCCGGGCGGGGGTAATGGTCATTGCCGCCATAATGGCATCGACTTTTTTGGCTTTCAGGGATGGAATGAGAGCATCGAAGGGGGATTCAACAATCACGCACTGTACCTTCATACGTTCACACAAGGCCATTGCGAGATCGATGTCGAACCCAATCACTTTACCGTCCGATGATTTGGACTCAAAAGGTGCATATCCCGGATCTGTGCCGATACGGATGGTGGAAGGCAGGCTTGCCGACGCCGCTGAAAAGCTGACGAATAGGGCTGCGGATAACATGGCGATTAACTTCAGTGGGCGCATAGATTCCTCCAGTATCGTGAGTGTGAGTGACGGAGCCAGGCAAGCGGGACTTTTTGTCTACGGACTGTCATTGTGCAGACATATAATCTATATTGTACATTTTGTATATACTCATCCATTAAAATTAACGATGCAAAATCTATTCATTTAAGTGATATCTAATTGAATAGATTGATTATTATTGAAAAAAACGACAGGCCATATAAAAAAGTTCTGACTGCCTCATGGTCAAAGAAATAGAGTTTTTGTCCCGAAAGCGTGTAGCAAAGGGACAGGGAGCAAGGTTCTGCGTTACAGTTAGGTCAGAAGACTCAGGAGAGCCAGAGATTGGACGTACAAAAGAGCAGAAAAGACGAACAGTTCGCTACATTAAAATCAGTCGCTGACGGTATTGCCGCGCTATTTTACCCGGTAGTGGAAGTCGCTATACACAGCGTTAAAAGCGGCAAAATTGCCTACCTTGCCAATAATATTTCCAAACGGAGCATTGGGGATGATGCCGGGCTGGAAGAGCTGTCGCTTCATGACCTTGAAAGCATGACCGGCCCTTATGAAAAGCTGAACTGGGATGGTAAGAAGATGCGTTCGGTGAGTATCCGGGCAAACGTGGAAGGTGAAGCCGAATATATTTTTTGCATTAATTTCAGCACGACACTGCTTGATGATGCGAAAAATGCACTGGATATGATCCTGTCCATTAACCGTTTGCAGCCACAGCCAGTCCAGCTTTTTAAACATGACTGGCAGGAAAAAATTAATACTTTTCTCCACCAGTGGCTTAAACAGAACAATACTTCGCTTTCAACTCTGTCTCGCCATCAGAAAAAAGAACTGGTGACTGAACTCTATCACCAGGGAGCATTCACTGTCAGAAACTCTGCTGACTACATTGCCAACGTTCTTTCTATGGGACGAGCCACTGTTTATAAGTACCTCAGAGAAATCAAAAATTGAAAACGCGCCTTTATTGAACCGGAAATAGGAAGATGGCTGTGTTTTTTTAATCCAGCGGTTACCCGGTACAGCGCCTGTCTTTTCCAGCTCTGCCTGCATGTGAGGTGCCGGGATCATGTCAGACTCGATGATGCCGGCAGTCGCGGGCCCGGACAAGTAATGACGCGGAGCGCTGCAGCCGGGCTGCGACATCTTCAGCATCAGTAATCGTCAGTCCGACGCGCTTAAGGCCTTCTTCAGCTGGATTCTGTCAGAAGGTTGCGCGCAGGGACTGCAGCTCGGTTACGGCGGGCAATAAAAGAATATCTTTATTGAATTCGGTCACGGTGCTCTCTCGGGGTCGGGTTCAAGGAATTATCTGTTGCATAACTGCTTACGTCGGCTTCCAGCACCATCGACGTTAACCAGTCGCTAATCTGGAAGCCCAGTTTTTTATAAAGCCCCAGTGCATTGTGCTCGCCATCGGTATCAACCATCAGTTCAGCCTTCAGAAAACCGCTTTCGGCCGCTTTCTTCAAAGTGTAATCCAGCAACCGACCAGCAAATCCCTGCCCCCTGAACTCCGGGCGCGTACCTACAAGGTCAATGCAAATTGTCTTGTATTTACTCTGGTGGGTATTTATTTCGCTTCGGGACGTTAGCACGAAGGCAATTAATTCATTCGTTTCATCGGAAAAAAGCAGATACGACAGCTCTGGCAGAAAATCGGGGCACTCAATAACATCCTCTTGCCATGACTGAACTGACCAGGGGGTAGTCCCCCAGTGGCCCTCAAAGGCTTCATTACATACTATCCGTAGCGCTTCGCTAAACGCCGGGCGAAATGAACATATCGAGTTGGTCCAGGGCGCCGGGGGTTGATTGCTTCCTGAAAGTGTCATGGTCATATCAACGAAAATCCGCTCAGCCCGGAAATCAGCTGTCGTCAGAAGGTTTGCCAACCAGAGGTCACTTTTGCGAACCGAGGCGTATAACCGTAATTTTCTGTCAGAAGGGCAATGTTCTTTGGCCTTCTGTAAGGTTTTACCCAGCCAGTTTTTCACCTGCAGACTGATAAAATCACCTTGCCATTCAGTCAAGGCAATGATTTCCAGTGAAAGCTCATGAAGGTCCTGAAGACCGTCTTTTTTCTGTAGTACTGCACAAGCTATAAGTTGTTCTTCGTGCCAGGCTGACGTTGTAGCAACGAAAGTAGAAGTGGATGTAGGTTGTTCATGGTCTGGCAAATGACTTGTGTCAGGCAGCTCTGTGTCACATGCCGCACAGAGCGTTTTAGGGGTATGACGCTCAGTGGAACGAAAACTCACGTTAAGCAACGTTTTCTGCCTCTGACGCCTCTTTTAATGGTCTCAGATGTCCTTTGGTCACCAGTTCTGTCAGCGTGAAGGAATAATGGCCAAGCATATTGATATGTCCGTGGCAAAGTGGGGAAAGGCGTGCGATATCTTCATCATTCAGTGTTTCACCCTGCGCCCGGAGATGATCCAGGGCTGCCTGCATATAAATAGTGTTCCATAACACGACGGCGTTAGTGACCAGCCCCAGAGCTCCCAACTGATCTTCCTGACCGTCGGTATAGCGTTTTCTTATTTCACCTTTTTGACCGTGACAGATGGCTCTGGCAACAGCATGGCGGCTTTCTCCCCGATTAAGCTGGGTCAGAATGCGCCGGCGGTAATCTTCATCATCAATATAATTAAGCAGATACAGCGTTTTGTTGATGCGCCCCACTTCAATGATTGCCTGAGTCAGTCCGGAAGGACGTTCACTTTTCAGCAATGAACGGACCAGCACTGAAGCCTGTACTTTGCCCAGCTTCAGGGAGCCTGCGGTCCGGATCATTTCGTCCCACTGAAGGACTATTTTTCGGGGATCTGATTGCCCTCTGGCAATATCATTCAGCACGCCATAGTCGGCATCATGGTCCATTCGCCAGAAAACCGAAGCACCGGCATCAGCCAGGCGCGGAGAAAACTGGTATCCCAGCAGCCAGAAAAGGCCAAAGACAAGATCGCTGGCACCTGCTGTATCGGTCATAATTTCGGTTGGGTTCAGCCCGGTCTCCTGTTCCAGAAGGCCTTCCAGCACAAAGATAGAGTCCCTCAGCGTCCCCGGTATAACGATGCCATGAAAGCCGGAATACTGATCGGACACAAAGTTGTACCAGGTGATCCCTCTGTTATTACCAAAGTATTTGCGGTTCGGTCCGGCATTGATTGTTCTGACTGGCGTAACAAAGCGCATTCCATCTGCAGATGCCACTTCTCCTCCACCCCATATCTGTGCCAGTGGCAGCGTTGCCTGAAAATCAACCAGTCTGGCATTAGCGCTGGTGATAGTTTCAGCCCGCAGATAGTTCGCTTTTGTCCAGTTCAGCCGGTGTCGGGTCAGTGCAGAAACATTTGATCTGATCAGTGGTTCCAGACCGATATTGCAGGCTTCAGCCATCAGCACGGCGCTGATGCTGACGGGCAGATCATCAACTCAGGCACTGGCTTCACTGGCGTGGAAAAACTCATCTGCAAATCCGGTATGGGCGTTAATTTCAAGCAGCAACTCCGTTAAATCCACTGGAGGGAGCAGATCACTGACCATTTTGCTCAGTCGTTTCAGACTGTCCGGCTCGTCAAGACTGGCGAGGGGAGAAATTGTCAACCGGGGCTTCGGGCCAGAAACATCGAGTTCGCCAGCCTCATTTTCGCCAAGACGTGCAGCAACCTGTCTGTAACGACTATCAAGCTGATGACCCAGAGATTTTATTGCTTCCTGCGGGTCTGTCGGGTGCCCCAAAGAACGATAAACCTTAATCCGGTTTGCCTGCCAGTCAGCACCCTGTAGTAATCTTGCACGGGGATCTCCCCACCGGTTACTGCCGGTAACGTAGACATCCCTCCGTCTCAGACTATCCTGCAGCTTACTGAGAAAGCAGAGCGTGTATCCCTTGCGGGTAATATGTTTTTCCTGGTTAATCACCAGCCGTTTCCATGACCGACTGATGATTTCCGTTGGTGCGTCGTCAAAAAACTGCCGCCGTGAGCTGAACTCCCGGCTGAGGTAGTCACAGGCATTCAGAGTGGTAACCCCTGCAGGTGCGGATGAAAATTTAACGGTATTCAGCAGATGGGGCAGGAAACGACGAACGCGCCCGTACTGCTCCACCATTTCGTCATGAAAATTATCGTCTGAGGGCCGGGCAATTTCACGGACAAGCGTGATGATTTCAGCCAGCTTTTGCCTGGGGATGTAGCTGAACACCTCAGCACGAATCGATTCGTCCGGTGTTTCTTCTTTCAGCAGGTACGAACATGCGCTGGCGAGCGCCAGTGCAGATTTATCCAGATCCTTCAGCGAGCGGAGCCGTTTTTTCTGCCCAATCTTTCTGGCGTCACGGATGATAACGGCCAGCATGGCGTCCAGAACGTCCAGTGCATCATCCAGCGCCAGCGTTTCCCATGTAAGGACAAAGGCAACCAGAACCGCCATCCTTTTCTGCGATGACATCCTGGCAATATTGAACACCGAAGTCATTCCAGCATAACGTGCGAGATTTTTCAGGCGTACAGCCGGGAGTGTACTCAGGTTGTCAGCATGCAGGCCAAAATCGTTCAGAGTTTTCCAGCGTTCAATTGCTTCATTAAACGCCGGACCACTAATGGTCACAGGGCCCTTTTTCAGTGATTCCAGTAAAGACAGGCGGCTGCAATCAGTTGGCCCCAGCAGCATCTCCAGTTGTGAACGCTGTTCGGCTGACGGTATCAGTGCCAGTTTGTTCCACAGGCGCAACGTCGCCTTTTCCCTTACCTCTGAAATCAACCGGGTCAGCGTGGTGGCTCCGGGGAGAATAATACGATGTTGCATAAGCCACCCTGTCGCCAAATCGAAAAGCAGGCCAGGACGTTCGTTGCTTATCCAGCTCCGGGTATATAAAAGACGGGTAAGGCGAAATGTCCAGGGCCAGGCAAATTCACGATACTGATAGTGCTGACGTATCAGTGCTGCATGCTCACGGCGGGTATTTTCCCTCTGACCGTATTCTGCAAGAACGGTGATATCACGAATCCCGAGCTGTCTGGCGGTAAAATGCCGGACGCCGGAAGGAATATGATTCATGTCAGTAAGAAAAGTGCCCAGAAAACGCACGCACCCGATTTGCAGGGCAATACCAAGCCGATTGTGATCACCCCGGCTTTTCCCGATAAATTCTTTATCCGCTTCATCAAGATGAAAATAACGTGCTAGCTGAAATTCATCCGGTTCGCCAGTGAACCGACCATAGTTTTCAGCCTGCTCAGTGGTCAAAAAGTCAACGGGCATATCAGCCTCCGGTGATGCCTCTAATTGGT
>NZ_VATL01000046.1:236-5942 GCF_005781065.1 Escherichia sp. E1130 | reverse complement strand
GTATTATTTCTGATGGTATAATGGCGGTTCTGGTGAATTCCCGGGCGCAGGCCAGCAGATATGTTGCCGGGGCATGCCGGAGAGACGCTAACCCGGAGGAAAGGGGGGGAGATAACACAAGGAACGGTGATTAATCGGGATGAACCCGTCAGAATAATACGGGTTCATCCGTTCAGGAAAACAATGCTGACCTCATTATAACAGACAGAACCCGCAGAAAACCGGACAGTTGTTTCTGGGCAAAGAATCGCATCATTAGCGCTAACACTAGCTTTTTATTCCACATAATGCAAACCCTGATTATTCTGACGTGGTACTGCACAGGAAGTTTCCCGTGATTGTTCACTGATATGTAAGCGCCCCATAATGAACGTGGCGTAAGGATTATTTTACGGAGGAGAGGTTCCAGGGCAGCAGCTCATGTACCCGGTTTGAAGGCCTGTCGTTGATCTTGCCTATAACCTCACGCAGCCAGCCTTCCGGCTCCACACCGTTCAGTTTGCAAGTGCCGAGCAGGCTGTAGATGATTGCCGCGGCCTCACCACCATGGTCAGAGCCGAAGAAGAGATAATTTTTTCTGCCAACGGCCACCGTCAGGGAGTTCATTTTTCATACACCCGACATTACAACAGGTTACACCCGCGGGCCAGACGAAGTGTCCACGCTCAAGACGTTTGATGAACAGGCACAGACCATCCTCATCGGACCACAGTAGCTTTACCATATCACCACGGCGCCCCCGGAAGATGAACAGGTGGCCGCTGAACAGGTCATCGTTGAGGACATTCTGCACGCGGGAGGCCAGGCCGTTGAAGCCGTTTCTCATGTCGGTAACGCCCGTCACCAGCCAGATGCGGGAACCCGCGGGAAGGGATATCATCAGCCACCTCTCTTCAGTTCGCGAACCAGAGCCGACAGCATGGCCGGGGTGAGGTTGCCTGACAGCTTCAGGCGTGCACGGCCGATACTGACCTCACAGCATTGCCCGGCATCCGGTGGCAGGCTTTGCGCTAATGCTGCCGGGAGATCGGGCAGCGCGGGGCGTGAGTATTCGGTGGTCACAACAGGAACGATATCGTCACTGATAATGGCCGGTGCTGGGGGTGTATCAGATGGCTCATCAACCAGATGACGATAGCGCTGACGCCAGGTGAACAGCAGGTTGTCATTAATCTCGTTCTGGCGGGCAAGCCGTGCCACGCAGGCACCGGGTTGCAGTGATCGCTGAACCAGGTCGAGTTTGAACGGCATGGAGTAGGTAGGTAGCCCGCTGGCGTGGGACTGTCGGTTCGGTCATTTGTGATAGAGTCCATTTAAAAATTAAGTGGACTCTATCATCACCGGATTAAAGGTACGTCGACAGACGTCGTTGCCGGGGCGCTTACGATGAGCTGGCGCCTGAACTGATTAAACGTAATGCTATTGGATACGAAAGCGCTTCGCAGTTGCTGATCACGGCAGGAGACAATCCCCAACGATTAAGAACAGAATCAGGTTTTACGGCACTGTGTGGTGTCAGCCCTGTTCCCGTATCTTCAGGAAAAACGAATCGTTACCGACTTAACCGGGGTGGAGATCGTGCTGCAAATAGTGCACTTCACATCATTGCCATCGGACGTTTGCGAACTGACGATAAAACGAAGGAATATGTCGCCAGACGCTTACCGGAAGGGCATACAAAAATGGAAGCAATACGCTGCCTGAAGCGCTATATCTCACGCGAAGTTTATACATTACTGCGTAATCAAAACAGGCAGATCAACAGCATCCCGATAACGGCTTGACTCTTAGAAGGGCGTCAAAGGTTCACAGTACGTGTCACTGGCCTACACACATCGGCTGAAGGAGGCGGAGCTTCTGGCTTCAACGGGAAGCACGGGTGACTCTTATGATAACACGATGGCCGAAAGCATCAACGGCCTGTACAAAGCGGAGGTGATACACAGGCAAAGCTGGAAAAGCCGCGCTGAGGTTGAGCTGGCAACGCTGGCATGGGTGGACTGGTACAACAATCGCCGGTTGCTGGAAAGGCTGGGGCATATCCCACCGGCAGAAGCCGAACAGGCATATTATGCTTCCATCGGGAATAAGGATCTGGCAGCCTGAGTTCCCAGCTAAAATGCTCTCCCGGAAAACCGGGGCGGTTCACACATGATACGCAAAGGGCAGTATCAACATTCGCACAGTGATGGATTGTCACCCGCAGAACAATTTTATCTGTTGCCCGCCTGAAAAACAGGCAACGCCACTTTTGCTGACTTGCCGTCGTTAATGTGACAGAACCCTTACGTCAGCAAGTCAGATACCGCTCAGCGCCAGGCTGCTCATCTGAACCGTTTTTTCCCCTCAGAAATAATACCGGGCGTCCTCCTGGAAAAAACACACCGGTTGGCTATGCTGAAAACGAGCCACTGCCGGCTGCCATGAAGGGCTACGGTAACGTCACAGGACATTATGATGACTGACATTCAGCCACGAACACATACTGCCGTGCAGGCCTCCCGGCACGCGAACACCTCAGCTGTCACCTCATCGCACCGCAGCCTGGTATTGCTGCGTACTCCGGATGTAGCGGAAATGCCGGTCCGGGTACTGGTCACCCGCACGGTTGCTGACCCGTACACCCGTACCACCCGGTTGTACGGGGCGAGGAAACTGGTGAAGGGAACTGAAGAGACGGTGCCCGATGCAGTCACGATGACAGCTCTGTCCGGCCAGCCTCTGAGCCTGTATACGGCAGACGGGGACAGGAGTCTGACCCTGAGTGATGTGGCTGGTCGTCCTCTGTGGAGCCGTAATGCGCAGGGTACTGCCACAACCGTGCAGTATGAGGATGCCGGTAACGGCGGCCGTCCGGCCACCCTCACTGAATATTCTGCCGGTATGGCAAGAGATCGCGTGCGTGAGCGGTACGAATATCACGTGTTTACGGATGAGAAGGTCTGTGACCGCAACCTGGCCGGGGCGATGGTGGAACATTACGATAACGCCGGGCTTACGCGTCCGTTGTCGGCCAGTATCAGCGGTCAGCTCCTGGCCTCGGAGCAACTGCTGCTGAAGCCGGAAGTGGGAGAGCCTGACTGGAACAGTCTGTCAGAAGGGGACCCGGCTACATATCTGGAAGCTCCCCTGACGGTGAGCGGGACATATGACGCCACCGGTGCTCCGCTGACGCAGACAAACGCAGACGCCGTGACCACGGTCAGTGCGTATGATATCCGGGGTACGGTCAGCGAGAGCAGGCTGCAGTCCCCTGAAGGTTCAGACACGGAAAAGGTCATCACCCTGAAGGATATCCTGTACCGCGCAGATGGCGTGGTGCTGTCGCAGACGGCCGGCAACGGTGTTACGGAGGAGTACACCTACGACCCGCGGACGCAGTACCTGTCCCGGCACAGAATCCGGTGCCCGGCCGGAAAGAATGCGGATGCACTGCTTATCAGCGACCTGCACTATGCGTATGACCCGGCAGGTAACATCCTCTCCCTGGAAGATAAGGGAACGGAACCGGTCTGGTACAGCAACCGGCAGGCCACAGGACTGCGTATGTATGAATATGACACCCTGTACCGACTGACCTCAGCCATGGGGCGTGAGCGACATCCGGTGGACCCGGATATCCCGACGGCAGGGTACACCTGGTCCCCGTACACGGAACGCTACACGTATGATGACGGGAGTAACCTGACACAGACAATCCATACCGGAGGGAGTGGCAACCGGACTGTCATGATGGCAGTCTCAGAAAGCAGCAACCGTGCAGTGATGCAGAGAGGGGGAGAGACACCAGCCCCGGATACAGGCTTCCTGGCTGGGGGGCTGCAGAAGCAACTGTCAGACGGCAGGACGCTGAACTGGCATGCGGATGGTCAGCTGCGGCAGGTCAGCCCGGTCATCCGCACGGGTGAAAACCAGCCGGACGACACGGAGCTGTATCACTATGCAGATGGTGGTACGCGCACACGGAAAATCCGCATCTCACAGACAACAGGTGGAACGCAGACCAGCGTCACCACGTACGCGGGCGGGATGGAGACGCGACAACGTAGCCTGAAAAACATGCTCCAGCTGGACATCGTCATCACGGAGGGAGAGGGGGGACGCCTCATCCGGGATAATCTCAGCGGAGAAGTGCACTTGCGTTACAGCTTCAGTGACCATCTGGGGAGTACGGGGGGTGAGACGGACAGTACCGGCAGGGTTACCTCGCGTGAGGAGTGCCTGCCGTACGGGGGAAGTTCGGGCTCAGTGGAAGAAAGTACGGAAGTCACGGACCGGACACGGCGTTACAGCGGGAAGGAGCGGGATGCAACGGGTCTGCTGTACTACGGCTGGCGGTACTATCAGCCTGAGACGGGCAGGTGGCTGAGTGCAGACCCGGGTGGGCTGGTCGACGGATCAAATCTGTTCTGTTTCGTCCGGTGTCGACCTATTGTATACAGAGATGACTATGGGTTAATGATGAGAGGACTGGGATCGTTCAGAAGAGGTCGTCGCCCGCCCGAAGGCCCGATCAGCAGACCCACACGAGTAGGGGGCGGGGAGGTATCTGAAGAAGTTACCCGTCTGAATGAAATATATCATCGCCCCAGGGAGCAAGAAAACACAGATGAAGAAAGAGAGGGATTTATTAAAACCATAGAAAACATACTGAAGCTACATGCAAATGCCGAAACACATGCACGAAGCAACGGTGTTGATCTTGGACAGACGCTTCATGAATATGCGGAGGGGGGAAATGGTGAATATCAGAAAGTCAATAATTTTTTACGGGGCATAGAGCAGTCAGAAAACGATAACCGTGACGGGGAAAAACTCAGCAAGGATCTTGGAATGATCGTTCCCTATCTGGCAGACTATAAGGACGTTGCTTACAGAGCAATATCTGTAAATAAGAATATATATTCTGACAAAATACGGAAAGGTGATATAGTCAAAGATAAGGGGTATATGTCCGCCTCTGTTAACGTATTTAATTCCAGGAAATGGGCAGAAGAGTGGGCTGCTGGCGATACTTATAATCCAGAACAGGAAATTAATATTTTCGTGCTTGATAATACTGTAACCAAGAAGGTTGCCAGTACATCCGTACTTGCTGATCATTTGATAGTTTCTCCAGAGCTGGAGTTTGAGGTAACAGATATTTCGCTTATCCCTGGCTTAGAAACAAATGAATCTCAGCCTCTAAAAATCATCACGCTGTCCAGTCCAATTTACGCAGATAAATATAAAATCAAAAACATCCATTCTGGCGATATTGAAGAGAAAGTTGATCACAGAAGCCGGGTACAAAAACTAAAGTTTTGGAAGTAGGTTGTCCTGCGGAAACGGGTTCATGGTCAGAGATCTGTGTCACTCGAACCTGTACCTAAATTTATGTAATCACCTGCTTTTGATATGCTCAATCCGGCATCAAAAGCAGGTTGATTTATGGACGAAACCCAAATGCAGGCTCTGGTTAACGAACTGACCAAAAATCTCAAAACCCCTGACGATCTCAACCAGTTTGATTGTCTGTTGAAAAAATTAGTGTCGAAGCTGCCCTCAACGCCGGGATGACTCACCACCTTGCTTTTAATATTGGATTGAACATCTCAAAATCAGGGAGATACACAAATATCTAAACAGGATCAAACCCCTACATACAATACAGAACCTACATACAATCTCTCTTCTTTCACCGTGATCGGCTTTGTTGAATAAATC
>NZ_VATL01000046.1:0-133 GCF_005781065.1 Escherichia sp. E1130 | reverse complement strand
ACCATCGCCAGCGCTTCACCAGCGCTTCACCTACCTGTGCGTCATAGTCCCGCAGGCTCAGATGACCACCCAGTAACGTTTTGATGCGGGACATTGCTGTTTCTGCGTTTCTGCGTAAGCGTACAGTGAGAAC
>NZ_VATL01000045.1:0-29838 GCF_005781065.1 Escherichia sp. E1130 | reverse complement strand
GTTCTCACTGTACGCTTACATTTAAACAAATGCCACCAGTTCGAAAATGAGTATAAGTACACTTAATATATTGTTTTAATTATTCATTCCCTTTCATCCCAATTCTTACCCCTTACATTTTTGTTATTGATTTGTTGTTTTTGATCACAATAAGAAAACAATATGTAACTTTTGTGCGCATTTTTCAGAAATGTAGATATTTTTAGATTATGGCTACGAAATGAACATCGCCATGTCACCCTACATCTCATAAGAGGATCGCTTCTGATGAATGCACTGACCGCCGTACAAAACAACGCTGTCGATTCAGGCCAGGACTATAGCGGATTCACCCTCACCCCGTCGGCGCAATCCCCGCGTCTACTGGAACTCACCTTCACCGAACAGACGACCAAACAGTTCCTCGAGCAGGTTGCCGAGTGGCCCGTGCAGGCGCTGGAGTACAAATCGTTTCTGCGTTTTCGGGTGGGTAAAATTCTTGACGATCTCTGTGCGAACCAGCTGCAACCGTTACTGTTGAAGACGCTGCTAAACCGCGCTGAAGGTGCGCTGTTGATCAATGCGGTGGGTGTCGATGATGTCGCGCAGGCAGATGAGATGGTGAAGCTGGCAACGGCGGTGGCGCATCTGATTGGTCGTTCCAATTTCGATGCCATGAGCGGTCAGTATTACGCGCGTTTCGTAGTGAAAAATGTCGATAACTCAGACAGCTATCTGCGTCAGCCGCACCGTGTGATGGAGTTGCATAACGACGGTACCTACGTTGAAGAAATCACCGATTACGTGCTGATGATGAAAATCGATGAGCAAAACATGCAGGGCGGAAATTCGCTGCTGCTGCATCTCGATGACTGGGAACATCTGGACCACTATTTCCGCCACCCGCTGGCGCGTCGCCCAATGCGCTTTGCCGCGCCGCCGAGTAAAAACGTCAGTAAAGATGTATTCCATCCGGTGTTCGACGTCGATCAGCAGGGTCGCCCGGTGATGCGTTATATCGACCAGTTCGTCCAGCCGAAAGACTTCGAAGAAGGCGTGTGGTTGAGCGAGCTTTCCGATGCCATTGAAACCAGCAAAGGCATTCTTTCTGTGCCCGTTCCCGTTGGCAAATTCCTGTTGATTAACAATCTGTTCTGGCTGCACGGTCGCGACCGCTTTACCGCGCATCCGGATCTGCGTCGCGAACTGATGCGCCAGCGTGGCTATTTCGCTTACGCCACTAACCACTACCAGACGCATCAGTAAGCGCAAAGGAATTGAGCGGATGTATGATTTTGTGATTATTGGCGGCGGCATCATCGGCATGTCGACCGCCATGCAACTGATTGATGTCTATCCGGACGCCCGCATTGCGTTGCTGGAAAAAGAGTCCGGCCCGGCCTGTCACCAGACGGGCCACAACAGCGGCGTGATCCATGCCGGGGTCTATTACACGCCCGGCAGCCTGAAGGCGCAGTTTTGCCTGGCGGGAAACCGCGCCACCAAAGCCTTTTGCGATCAAAACGGCATTCGCTACGACAACTGCGGCAAGATGCTGGTTGCCACGTCCGATCTCGAAATGGAAAGGATGCGCGCCTTATGGGAACGCACGGCGGCGAACGGTATCGAGCGCGAGTGGTTAAACGCCGACGAACTGCGCGAGCGCGAACCGAATATCACCGGGCTCGGCGGCATTTTTGTGCCGTCCAGCGGTATTGTCAGCTACCGCGAAGTGACGGCGGCGATGGCAAAAATCTTCCAGGCCAGAGGCGGTGAGATTATCTATAACGCCGAAGTCAGCGGCCTTAATGAGCATAAAAACGGCGTGGTGATACATACCCGCCAGGGCGGCGAATATGAAGCATCGACGCTGATTAGCTGTTCCGGGCTGATGGCTGACCGGCTGGTGAAAATGCTCGGCCTCGAACCAGGCTTTATTATCTGCCCGTTCCGCGGCGAGTATTTCCGCCTTGCGCCGGAGCATAACCACATTGTTAACCACCTGATTTACCCCATTCCCGATCCGGCAATGCCGTTTTTGGGCGTGCATCTCACCCGCATGATCGACGGCAGCGTCACCGTCGGGCCAAACGCGGTGCTGGCGTTCAAACGCGAAGGCTATCGCAAGCGCGACTTCTCATTTAGCGACACGCTAGAGATTTTGGGCTCGTCGGGGATTCGCCGGGTGCTGCAAAACCATCTACGCTCAGGACTGGGCGAGATGAAAAACTCGCTGTGCAAAAGCGGCTATCTGCGGCTGGTGCAAAAGTATTGTCCCCGGCTTTCGTTAAGCGATCTCCAGCCCTGGCCCGCCGGTGTGCGGGCGCAGGCAGTATCGCCGGACGGCAAGCTGATTGACGATTTTCTGTTTGTCACCACCCCGCGCACGATCCACACCTGCAATGCGCCCTCCCCGGCAGCGACATCAGCAATTCCTATTGGTGCGCATATTGTCAGCAAGGTACAAACGCTGTTGGCAAGCCAGAGTAACCCCGGACGCACGCTGCGAGCGGCACGTAGTGTGGATGCCTTACACGCCGCATTTAATCAATAACCTTTGAAAACAGGACGTAACAATGAAACTTAACGACAGTAACTTATTCCGCCAGCAGGCGTTGATTAACGGGGAATGGCTGGGCGCCAACAATGGCGAGGTCATCGACGTCACCAATCCGGCGAACGGCGACAAGCTGGGTAGCGTGCCGAAAATGGGCGCGGATGAAACCCGCGCGGCTATCGACGCCGCCAACCGCGCCCTGCCCGCCTGGCGTGCGCTCACCGCCAAAGAACGCGCCACCATTCTGCGCAACTGGTTCAATTTGATGATGGAGCATCAGGACGATTTAGCGCGCCTGATGACCCTCGAACAGGGCAAACCGCTGGCTGAAGCGAAAGGCGAAATCAGCTACGCCGCCTCCTTTATTGAGTGGTTTGCCGAAGAAGGCAAACGCATTTATGGCGACACCATTCCCGGTCATCAGGCCGATAAGCGCCTGATTGTGATCAAGCAGCCGATTGGCGTTACCGCCGCCATCACGCCGTGGAACTTCCCGGCGGCGATGATTACCCGTAAAGCCGGTCCGGCGCTGGCGGCAGGCTGCACCATGGTGCTGAAGCCCGCCAGTCAGACGCCGTTCTCTGCGCTGGCACTGGCGGAACTGGCGATTCGCGCGGGCATTCCGGCTGGCGTGTTTAACGTGGTCACCGGTTCGGCAGGCGCGGTCGGTAATGAACTGACCAGCAACCCGCTGGTACGCAAACTGTCGTTTACCGGCTCGACCGAAATTGGCCGCCAGTTAATGGAACAGTGCGCGAAAGACATCAAAAAAGTGTCGCTGGAGCTGGGCGGCAACGCGCCGTTTATCGTCTTTGACGATGCCGATCTCGACAAAGCCGTGGAAGGCGCGCTGGCCTCGAAATTCCGCAACGCCGGGCAAACTTGCGTTTGCGCCAACCGTTTATACGTGCAGGACGGCGTGTATGACCGCTTTGCCGAAAAATTGCAGCAGGCGGTGAGCAAACTGCACATCGGCGACGGGCTGGATAAAGGCGTCACCATCGGGCCGCTGATCGATGAAAAAGCGGTAGCAAAAGTGGAAGAGCATATCGCCGATGCGCTGGAGAAAGGCGCGCGCGTGGTTTGCGGCGGTAAAGCACACGAACGCGGCGGCAACTTCTTCCAGCCGACCATTCTGGTGGACGTTCCGGCCAACGCCAAAGTGTCGAAAGAAGAGACGTTTGGCCCCCTCGCCCCGCTGTTTCGCTTTAAAGATGAAGCTGATGTGATTGCGCAAGCCAATGACACCGAATTTGGCCTTGCCGCCTATTTCTACGCCCGTGATTTAAGCCGCGTCTTCCGCGTGGGTGAGGCGCTGGAGTACGGCATCGTCGGCATCAATACCGGCATTATTTCCAATGAAGTCGCCCCGTTCGGCGGCATTAAAGCCTCGGGTCTGGGTCGTGAAGGTTCGAAGTATGGCATCGAAGATTACTTAGAAATCAAATATATGTGCATCGGTCTTTAACTGGAGAACGCGAATGAGCAGCAATAAAGAGTTAATGCAGCGCCGCAGTCAGGCGATTCCCCGTGGCGTTGGGCAAATTCACCCGATTTTCGCTGACCGCGCGGAAAACTGCCGGGTGTGGGACGTTGAAGGCCGTGAGTATCTTGATTTCGCGGGCGGGATTGCGGTGCTCAATACCGGGCACCTGCATCCGAAGGTGGTTGCCGCGGTGGAAGCGCAGTTGAAAAAACTGTCGCACACCTGCTTCTAGGTACTGGCCTACGAGCCGTATCTGGAGCTGTGCGAGATTATGAATCAGAAGGTGCCGGGCGATTTTGCCAAAAAAACTCTGCTGGTTACGACCGGTTCCGAAGCGGTGGAAAACGCGGTGAAAATCGCCCGCGCCGCCACCAAACGCAGCGGCACCATCGCCTTTAGCGGCGCGTATCACGGGCGTACGCACTACACGCTGGCGCTGACCGGCAAGGTGAATCCGTACTCTGCGGGTATGGGCCTGATGCCGGGCCATGTTTATCGCGCGCTTTATCCTTGCCCGCTGCACGGCATCAGCGAGGATGACGCTATCGCCAGTATCCACCGAATCTTCAAAAATGACGCGGCGCCGGAAGATATCGCTGCCATCGTGATTGAGCCGGTTCAGGGCGAAGGTGGTTTCTACGCCGCGACGCCAGCCTTTATGCAGCGTTTACGCGCGCTGTGTGACGAACACGGGATCATGCTGATTGCCGATGAAGTGCAGAGCGGCGCGGGGCGTACCGGCACGCTGTTTGCGATGGAGCAGATGGGCGTTGCGCCAGATCTCACCACCTTCGCGAAATCGATCGCGGGCGGCTTCCCGCTGGCGGGCGTCACCGGGCGCGCGGAAGTGATGGATGCTGTCGCACCGGGCGGCCTGGGCGGTACCTATGCCGGTAACCCGATTGCCTGCGTGGCGGCGCTGGAAGTGTTGAAGGTGTTCGAGCAGGAAAATCTGCTGCAAAAAGCCAACGATCTAGGGCAGAAGCTGAAAGACGGATTGCTGGCGATCGCCGAAAAACACACGGAGATCGGCGACGTACGTGGGCTGGGGGCGATGATCGCCATCGAGCTGTTTGAAGATGGCGATCATAGCAAACCGGACGCCAAACTCACCGCCGACATCGTGGCGCGCGCCCGCGATAAGGGCCTGATTCTTCTCTCCTGCGGCCCGTATTACAACGTGCTGCGCATCCTGGTGCCGCTCACCATTGAAGACGCTCAGATCCGGCAGGGTCTGGATATCATCAGCCAGTGTTTTGCTGAGGCGAAACAGTAAGTCCGTACCCATGCCGGAAGCGACGCATTGCGTCTTGTCCGGCCTACGAGAATCCAGGTCGGATAAGGCGTTTATGCCGTATCCGACAATCTGTACGTGAACAGGAATAAATCTATGTCGGCCGGATAAGGCGGAGCCGCTCTCCGGCAAAAAGAATCAATAACAATTAAACGCGTGACCCGACGCGGGAAATGTCGGGGCGCTCTCCCAAGTGACACACTTTCGAGAGGATTCAGGATGGGGCAATCATCGCAATCACATGAGTTAGGCGGCGGGCTGAAATCACGCCACGTCACCATGTTGTCTATTGCCGGTGTTATCGGCGCAAGTCTGTTTGTCGGTTCCAGCGTCGCCATCGCCGAAGCAGGCCCGGCGGTATTGCTGGCCTATCTGTTCGCCGGGCTACTGGTGGTTATGATTATGCGGATGCTGGCGGAAATGGCAGTAGCCACGCCCGACACCGGCTCCTTCTCCACCTATGCCGATAAAGCCATTGGCCGCTGGGCGGGCTATACCATCGGCTGGCTGTACTGGTGGTTTTGGGTACTGGTTATACCTCTGGAAGCCAACATCGCCGCCATGATCCTGCACTCGTGGGTTCCCGGTATTCCCATCTGGTTATTTTCCCTCGTTATCACCCTCGCCTTAACCGGCAGTAATTTATTAAGCGTTAAAAACTACGGAGAATTTGAGTTCTGGTTGGCGATATGCAAAGTGATTGCCATCCTGGCATTTATTTTCCTCGGCGCAGTGGCGATTAGCGGTTTTTACCCATATGCAGAAGTGAGCGGTATTTCAAGATTATGGGATAGCGGCGGCTTTATGCCCAACGGCTTCGGGGCGGTATTAAGCGCGATGCTGATCACCATGTTCTCGTTTATGGGCGCGGAAATTGTCACCATCGCCGCCGCAGAATCCGACACGCCGGATAAACATATTGTTCGCGCCACCAACTCGGTTATCTGGCGTATCTCTATTTTCTATTTGTGTTCTATTTTTGTCGTCGTGGCCTTAATTCCGTGGAATATGCCCGGACTGAAAACCGTGGGCTCCTACCGTTCCGTGCTGGAACTGCTGAATATTCCGCACGCCAAATTCATTATGGATTGCGTTATTTTGCTGTCGGTAACCAGTTGCCTGAACTCGGCGCTGTATACCGCGTCAAGAATGCTCTACTCCTTAAGCCGTCGCGGTGATGCGCCCGCGGTAATGGGTAAAATTAACCGCAGTAAAACCCCGTACGTGGCAGTATTACTCTCGACCGGTGCGGCATTTTTAACGGTGGTAGTGAACTATTACGCACCTGCTAAAGTGTTTAAATTCCTGATCGACAGCTCCGGCGCTATCGCCCTGCTGGTTTATTTAGTCATCGCCGTTTCGCAATTACGAATGCGCAAAATTCTGCTGGCAGAAGGCGGTGAAATTCGCCTGCGAATGTGGCTTTATCCGTGGCTCACCTGGCTGGTGATTGGCTTTATTACTTTTGTGTTGGTGGTAATGCTATTCCGTCCAGCGCAACAGTTAGAAGTGATCTCCACCGGCTTATTAGCGATAGGGATTATCTGTACCGTGCCAATTATGGCTCGCTGGAAAAAGCTGATAATGTGGCAAAAAACACCCATTCATAATACGCGCTGATAATGATCAGGAGTCACACCATGACCATTACGTCTCTGGATGGCTATCGCTGGCTGAAGAACGATATTATTCGCGGCAATTTTCAGCCGGATGAAAAATTACGGATGAGTTTGCTGACATCGCGTTATGCACTTGGCGTTGGGCCGTTGCGGGAAGCGCTTTCGCAACTGGTGGCAGAACGACTGGTCACGGTGGTGAATCAAAAAGGGTATCGGGTAGCCTCGATGTCAGAGCAGGAGTTGCTCGATATTTTCGATGCCCGCGCCAATATGGAAGCAATGCTAGTGAGTCTGGCGATTGCCCGCGGTGGCGATGAGTGGGAGGCTGACGTTCTTGCGAAGGCGCATCTGCTCAGTAAGCTTGAGGCCTGTGACGCCAGTGAGAAAATGCTTGATGAGTGGGATCTGCGTCATCAGGCGTTTCATACTGCAATTGTGACAGGCTGTGGTTCTCACTATTTGCTGCAAATGCGTGAACGGTTGTTTGATCTGGCGGCGCGCTATCGCTTCATCTGGCTGCGGCGAACGGTACTTTCCGTGGAAATGCTGGAAGATAAACACAACCAACATCAAATTTTAATCGAAGCCGTCCTGGCGCGAGATACCGCGCGCGCCAGTGAGTTAATGCGCCAGCATTTGCTGACGCCGATTCCCATTATCCAGCAGGCGATGGCGGACTAACCGCCATTACTCTGGAATACGCAACACTTGTCCCGGATAAATTTTATCCGGGCTTTTCAGCATCGGTTTATTCGCTTCGAAGATTTTATTGTACAGATTGGCGTTGCCGTAGACCTGTTTGGAAATGGCGCTAAGAGTGTCGCCAGACTTGACGGTATAAAACTGGCTGGCAGTGGCTGGTGTCGCAGTTTTTACCTGATCGTCTACGCTGGCGATACCAGAAATATTCCCCACCGCAACAAGAATTTTTTCCTTCGCTTCCTGGCTCAAACCATCACCAGTCACCGTCGCTTTGCCATCGGTAATTTGGATATTTACTTTATCGGCATCTGGAATGCCGGTTTTGTTCAGATGCTCCTGCACCTTCTTCGCCTGATCGTCTTTATCATGCTGACCAGTAACTGTATCCCAGAGCTTTTCTCCGGCATCTTTCACAAAATTGAACAGACCCATAGTTACCTCGTTCGTTAACGGAAACACTCAGAAAGTGTAGCAGAGGAACGCGGCGCACTAACGCCGCGGAGTAAGCACAGAGTTAATCGCGGGTTTGCACCCAGAAAGCGTGAATTAAACCAGGGATATACCCAAGCAGCGTCAACAAGATATTAATGATGAACGCCCAGCCAAATCCTTTGCCAAGCAGCACGCCGAGCGGCGGCAAAATGATGGTGATGACGATTCTCCAGAAACCCATATTTACTCCCTATAAGAAAATTAACCATTGTTTAAAAAGAGATTTTATCTCTTAAGCGTAATAATTTTAGCGGAACCAGCCAGTTTCAGCCTACGCGTTTACCCTCATTTACGCTGGTATACGTTGCATTTTTAGTTTAGAATTCACTTAATTTAGAAAATACTTAAATAAATATGACTGAACTCGCCCAACTACAAGCCAGCGCCGAACAGGCTGCGGCCTTACTGAAAGCAATGAGTCACCCCAAACGGTTGTTGATTCTGTGCATGCTTTGCGGTTCACCCGGCACCAGCGCCGGAGAACTGGCTCGCATTACCGGACTTAGCGCCTCCGCCACGTCACAGCATCTGGCTCGCATGCGTGACGAGGGGCTTATTGACAGCCAGCGGGACGCCCAACGCATTCTTTATTCCATTAAAAATGAGGCGGTAAATGCCATTATCGCCACCCTGAAAAATATCTATTGTCCGTAAGGAGTGACGATGGCTTTGATAACAATTTCACCGCATGACGCGCAAGAATTAATCGCGCGTGGTGCAAAGTTAATCGATATTCGTGATGCCGACGAATATCTTCGTGAACATATTCCAGCAGCCTGTCTGGCACCATTATCCGTGATAGAACAGTCTGGTCTTCCGGATAAATTGCGTAGCGAACAAATTATATTCCACTGCCAGGCAGGTAAACGCACCAGCAATAACGCCGATAAATTAGCAGCGATTGCCGCCCCCGCAGAGGTCTTTTTACTGGAAGATGGGATCGATGGCTGGAAAAAAGCGGGATTGCCGGTAGCAGAAAATAAATCTCAACCGTTGCCATTAATGCGTCAGGTACAGATCGCCGCTGGCGGCTTAATATTAATCGGCGTCGTACTGGGTTATGCCATTAATAGCAGCTTCTTCTTATTAAGTGGATTTGTCGGCGCAGGATTAATGTTTGCAGGAATCAGTGGTTTTTGCGGGATGGCAAGGCTATTAGATAAGATGCCGTGGAATCAGCGAACTTGAGAAGCAACGCCGGATGCGCCATAGAGGCGGCATCCGGCGCCAGGGATTAGATCAGGAAATCGTCGAGAGATTTACCTTCTGCCAGCGCCTGAGCAATTGGCTTCGGCGTACGGCCCTGACCGGTCCAGGTTTTGGTTTCACCATTGAAGTCGGTGAATTTATATTTTGCTGGACGCGGTTCACGCTTTTTACCTGCACGCGGTGCAGCTGTGCCGTTAGCTAATAACTCTTCCGGGTTAATACCGTCAGCTTTCATCAGCTCCAGCCAGGTGCTAATTTTTTCCTGGCGTTCTGCCAGTTCACGCTGCTGCTGTTCTTCTTCTTCACGTCTTTCTTTAGTGACAACCCTGAATTTTTCGAGCATTTCTTCAAGAACGTCAATGGAGAATTCGCGAGCCATTGCACGAAGGGTGCGGATGTTATTTAAGCTTTGTAACATTACAGACATAATAAAGAAAACCTTTTAACGCCAAAACAAAAAGTATTTCGCCGCGTAGTGTAAGCGATCACTTATTATATTTCCACAAAATTTAATATATTTACAATCGCGAAGGGATATTATTTCGTGCGTTATTTGCTGACACATTAATGCTTATATGCAAATTATATAGCAGCCATTTAACTTACTTATTACAGTGACTGGCGAGTGTTCCGGCGTACGATACAACCCCCCGGCCGATAATGGAACACGCAACCAGCATAAATATGCATATAAAAAGAATACATATTAGTTATTCAAACCTGAAACTTTGTGCTGCCATTACAGGCTTTACAACATAAAAGATGCTGAATGAGGCCAGGCGCGCTCCTAAGCCGAATTCTCTACGCTTTGCTGCGTAAACACACCTTGATCACTCTGCCAAAAAACATCTGAACTACGTCATAACATAATGATTTAAAATAACATTATATTTTAAGACATAAAAAAACCCAGAATGTACAAAAAATGCGCCACTACGGAATATTTTATCTACAAAAACCAAGGAAATAAAAATTTTTCACTAATTGATAAGTCATAGCCAGCGATATACGCTATGCGAAAGTGCAAACGGTAATTTAAACCACTGCATTCACATTCATCCGATTTCGCGTTTATTAAGGAGCATGGGCATGTTCTCACCGCAGTCACGCTTGCGTCATGCAGTAGCAGATACGTTCGCGATGGTTGTTTACTGTTCTGTCGTGAACATGTTTATCGAAGTATTTCTCTCCGGAATGAGCTTCGAACAGTCCCTTTATTCCAGACTGGTAGCGATTCCGGTGAACATCTTAATTGCATGGCCATACGGTATGTACCGCGATCTATTTATGCGAATGGCACGCAAAGTTGGCTCGTCGGGCTGGGTAAAAAATCTTGCGGATATTCTGGCTTATGTGACGTTCCAGTCACCGGTATATATGGCAATCTTACTCGTCGTGGGCGCGGGTTGGCACCAGATTATGGCAGCGGTCAGTTCAAACATCGTCGTTTCGATGTTGATGGGTGCGGTCTATGGCTACTTCCTTGATTACTGCCGCCGCCTGTTCAAAGTCAGCAATTACCAGCAGGTAAAAGCCTGATCCTTCTTTGTCGCGACTGGCAATGCCAGTCGCGTCTTTAATTGGCTTCGCCAAACAATCCATGTAAATAACGTTCAAGCGCAACACGCGAGCTGAAACCGTGTGGAATGCCGTAATGCTCGTGACGCTCACCCGCTAAATAGAGCGGGAACCGCTGGTAATGATCGCAAGTTTTAATATCGGAAGCCGGTTCTGCCAGTGTCGAACTACGTTCTTTTAACGTGGGATGAATTACCAGTGCGGTACGTCCCATTCGCGCTTCGCGATTAACATAGACATAATTTTCCCCGCGGCGATAACCATAAGCTTTCTGGGTTACCACATCGACGGTAAAACCGACTTTCTCAAGTACGCGCGCCACCTCGTCTGGTCGTAAATACATATTCTATCCTCGTTATTATCTACCGCGGCCCTACCTTACCTGATTGAGCATTCACAACGCTTTCAGAAAAGTCCATAAAGCCACGATGAATCTCTGTTAAGAAAATTATGGTCTACACTGAAAATTACATTGAATCCTGATGGGAGATCATATGTTTAACAGACCGAACCGTAACGACGTCGATGATGGCGTGCAGGATATTCAGAATGATGTCAATCAATTAGCTGACAGCCTGGAATCTGTATTGAAGTCCTGGGGCAGCAACGCCAAAGGGGAAGCCGAAGCCGCACGCAGTAAAGCTCAGGCTTTACTGAAAGAAACCAGGGCGCGGATGCATGGTCGAACTCGCGTCCAGCAAGCCGCGCGCGATGCTGTTGGCTGCGCAGACTCTTTTGTTCGTGAAAGACCCTGGTGTAGTGTGGGAACAGCTGCTGCGGTAGGTATTTTTATCGGCGCGTTGTTAAGCATGCGTAAATCGTAGTGAAACAATGATAATAAATACACGTCCCTGGCCCCGAAGCCTGACTTCGGGGTTTTTAACTTAAGGCACTGCGTAATTGTTGTGCCACCTGCTGCGCCATACTTTCGCTAACGATATTGGTAAACGAGAGCAGCAATCCTCCTTCCCCATTTGAGCGGATACGCCAGTCGCTAAGTGCCTGCACCGCAAGGCCAGCAGCATTGGCTTTACGAGCATGGACAATATCGTCGCCCACCATGCTGATAACCATCTGGATACCACCTTTTTGCGGCACAACCTGAAATCCCTGCTGCGTCAACGCCTGCTCAATCCACTGCCGACGTTGAGCATAGTGCTGACGCATTTTCTTCAGATGCCGCCAGAAATGCCCCTCACGAATGAAATCTGCCAGTGTGTTCTGCCACAGTACGGGTACCGCACATGGCTCCAGTGACGCCTGTTGCCGGAATTGCGTAATCTGCTCCACCGGCACCACCAGCCATGCACAGCGCAGTGCAGGAAATAGCGATTTGCTGAATGTTCCGGCATAAATCACCCGCTGCGGTGCGTCGAGACTTTTTAGTGCCGGTAACGGCTTACCGTGATAGCGAAACTCACTGTCGTAATCATCTTCAATAATCCATGCCTGGCTACGCTCTGCCCATTCCAGCATCTGGTGCCTGCGCGCTAAGGAGAGCGCCACACCCAGCGGGCTCTGGTGTGCCGGAGTAATCAGAGCAAAACGCGCATCAGGATAATTTTGTATTCCGCTTGTGACATCCAGCCCGTTGTCATCAACCGGCACCGGTAAAATTTCCACACCGTGGCGAGTGACAATCGAGCGAATCAGTGGAAAGCCGGGATCTTCCATCCACATCCCGTTTCCCGGTTTCGCCAGCGCGTGCAGAATTAAAGCCATTGAGGCCGCATAACCATGAGTGATAAAGACCTGCTCTGGCTGACAATCAATCCCGCGTGAAACGCGTAAGTAATCAACTATTGCCTCGCGCAACGCCGCCTCACCGCAGACATCGCCTAATGCCAAATCAAAACGCGTCTGGGTACGAAGGCGACGCCCCATCACCCGCGCCCACTGCTCTCGCGGAAAGAGATCGAGTGCGGGTAATCCCAATTGAAATGGCAGTGGCTGCTGACTTTCACCAGCAAAAGCCACGGCATCCACAGCAGATTGTTGCGGATGTATCTGCTCACTGACAAATGTGCCAGCCTGTCCCCGCCTGACCAGCCATCCTTGCGCCACCAACTCAGCATACGCATTTTCGACAGTGGATCGAGACACACCCAGTTCCTGCGACCAGGTACGACTCGAAGGTAGCCTTGCACCAGGTTTCAGTTCCCCTTGCTCAATAGCCGTTTTTAACTGACGGGCGATATCCTGATAACGTGGCATATGGTCTGCTTTTTTACGTAATTTATGGCTCTCTTTAGCAGTCCATTATAGTGCTACATTGCGGGCGTTAATAAGAGGAGAAACTGTATGACTACATTACGTCAGCCTTACTACGAACTTAGCCCGGCAGTGTATAACGCACTGGTGCAGGCCAAAACGGCACTGGAAAATAGCGCGCTGGATACCACGCTGATGGAGTTAATTTATTTGCGCGTCTCGCAAATCAATGGCTGCGCATTTTGTCTGGAGATGCACAGCAAAGCATTACGCAAATCCGGTGTGCCGCAGCACAAACTGGACGCCCTGGCAGGCTGGCGCGTAAGCCATCATTTTGACGATCGCGAGCGGGCGGCGCTGGCATGGGCGGAATCGGTGACCGATATTGCCCGAACCCATGCGGAAGACGAGGTTTATCAGCCTTTGCTTGAATATTTCAGTGCAGCAGAGATCAGCGACTTAACGTTTGCCATCGGGCTGATGAATTGTTTTAACCGTCTGGCCGTTTCCATGCGCATGTAACTTCTTGATGCCGGGTATTCGCCCGGCCAAAAAACACAAAACCCCCTACCCCGTTGAGCCATTCAGCGGTGGCGTAATCAATCTAAAATTCCCATATCTTGTATGGTTGAATCTTTTTCCAACTACATCCAGTATCTCTGTATCAACAGAGAGACAACCCGACGCGTATCATCGCGCCGTATCTTCATTTTAAACGGAAATACGAATCATGCGCATTACTATTTACACTCGTAACGATTGCGTTCAGTGCCACGCCACCAAACGGGCGATGGAAAACCGGGGCTTTGACTTTGAAATGATTAATGTCGATCACGTCCCTGAAGCAGCAGAAACATTGCGTGCTCAGGGCTTTCGCCAGTTACCGGTGGTAATTGCTGGCGATCTTAGCTGGTCTGGCTTCCGCCCGGACATGATCAACCGTCTGCATCCAGCGCCACACGCGGCCAGTGCATGAGCCAGCTCGTCTACTTCTCCAGCAGCTCCGAAAATACGCAGCGTTTTATCGAACGTTTAGGGCTGCCCGCGGTGCGCATCCCGCTCAATGAGCGGGAACGGATTCAGGTAGACGAGCCTTACATCCTGATCGTGCCCTCTTACGGCGGCGGCGGTACGGCTGGCGCGGTACCACGACAGGTAATTCGCTTTTTAAACGACGAGCACAACCGGGCGTTGCTTCGCGGCGTGATTGCTTCGGGTAATCGCAACTTTGGTGAGGCGTATGGCCGCGCCGGAGATGTGATTGCTCAAAAATGCGGCGTGCCGTGGCTATACCGCTTTGAACTCATGGGTACGCAAAGCGATATCGAAAACGTTCGTAAAGGAGTAACCGAATTTTGGCAACGACAACCGCAGAACGCCTGACGCAGGAAACGATGGATTACCACGCGCTGAATGCGATGCTTAACCTTTACGATAGCGCAGGTCGCATTCAGTTCGATAAAGATCGCCAGGCCGTTGACGTCTTTATGACGACGCATGTGCGCCCGAACAGTGTGACCTTCAGTAGCCAGCAGCAGCGCCTGAACTGGCTGGTCAACGAAGGTTACTATGATGAAAGCGTTCTTAATCGCTACTCTCGCGATTTTGTCATTACACTGTTTGCCCACGCGCACGCCAGCGGTTTTCGTTTTCAGACATTCCTCGGAGCATGGAAGTTTTACACCAGCTATACGTTGAAGACATTCGACGGTAAGCGTTATCTGGAAGATTTTGCCGATCGAGTCACGATGGTGGCGCTGACGCTGGCACAAGGCGATGAAACACTGGCGACGCAACTGACTGATGAGATGCTGTCAGGACGCTTTCAGCCTGCCACGCCAACATTCCTCAACTGCGGTAAACAGCAGCGCGGCGAGCTGGTTTCCTGTTTTCTGCTGCGTATTGAAGACAATATGGAGTCGATTGGCCGGGCGGTAAATTCCGCACTGCAACTGTCGAAACGCGGCGGCGGCGTGGCATTTTTGCTGTCGAATCTGCGGGAAGCGGGCGCGCCAATTAAACGTATTGAAAATCAATCTTCTGGCGTAATTCCGGTGATGAAAATGCTGGAAGACGCATTTTCCTATGCCAACCAGCTCGGCGCTCGTCAGGGTGCTGGCGCAGTCTATTTACATGCCCATCATCCCGATATTCTGCGTTTTCTCGATACAAAACGGGAAAATGCCGACGAAAAAATCCGCATTAAAACGCTGTCCCTGGGCGTGGTGATCCCGGATATCACTTTCCATCTGGCAAAAGAGAATGCGCAGATGGCACTGTTTTCGCCTTATGACGTTGAGCGAGTTTATGGCAAGCCATTTGCCGATATCGCCATCAGCCAACACTATGACGAACTGGTTGCCGATGAACGCATCTGCAAAAAATACATCAACGCCCGTGATTTCTTCCAGCGACTGGCAGAAATTCAGTTTGAGTCCGGCTATCCCTACATCATGTATGAAGACACGGTAAACCGTGCTAACCCTATCGCCGGGCGCATAAATATGAGTAATCTCTGCTCAGAGATTTTGCAGGTTAACAGCGCCTCAGAGTATAACGAGAATCTCGACTATGCCCGCACAGGCCATGATATTTCCTGCAATTTAGGTTCGTTGAATATTGCCCACACCATGGATTCCCCCGACTTTGCCCGCACGGTAGCGACTGCCGTACGCGGTTTAACAGCGGTGTCAGATATGAGTCATATCCGCAGCGTGCCGTCCATCGAAGCCGGAAATGCCGCCTCACACGCCATCGGCCTGGGGCAGATGAATTTACACGGTTATCTGGCGCGCGAAGGCATCGCTTATGGTTCACCGGAAGCACTGGATTTCACCAATCTCTATTTCTACACCATCACCTGGCACGCACTGCGTACCTCGATGTTGCTGGCGCGCGAACGCGGTGAAACCTTCGCCGGGTTCAAACAGTCACGCTATGCCAGTGGTGAATATTTTAGCCAATATCTGCAAGGTAACTGGCAGCCGAAAACGGCGAAAGTTGGCGAACTGTTTGCCCGTAGCGGTATTACGTTACCTACCCGTGAGATGTGGGCGCAGCTGCGCGACGACGTGATGCGCTATGGCATATACAACCAGAATCTCCAGGCGGTGCCGCCAACCGGTTCCATCTCTTACATCAACCATGCCACGTCGAGTATTCATCCGATTGTGGCGAAAGTAGAGATACGCAAAGAGGGCAAAACAGGACGCGTTTACTACCCTGCCCCGTTTATGACTAACGAGAATCTGGCGCTGTATCAGGATGCTTACGAAATTGGCGCAGAAAAGATCATCGACACCTACGCCGAAGCGACTCGCCATGTCGATCAGGGGCTGTCGCTGACGCTGTTTTTCCCCGATACCGCTACCACTCGCGATATCAACAAAGCGCAGATTTACGCCTGGCGCAAAGGCATCAAAACGCTCTATTACATTCGCCTGCGTCAGATGGCGCTGGAAGGCACTGAAATTGAAGGCTGCGTCTCCTGCTCGCTCTAAGAGACTGAAAAATAATTGCAATATATTGAATTTGCATGATTTTGTAGGTCGGATAAGGCGTTCACGCCGCATCCGGCAGGAACAAAGCGCACATTGCCAAAAATCGGAGCCTGATGAGTCCGGCTTTAAGGAATATCTATGAAACTCTCACGTATCAGCGCCATCAACTGGAACAAGATATCTGACGATAAAGATCTGGAGGTGTGGAATCGCCTGACCAGCAATTTCTGGCTCCCGGAAAAGGTGCCACTATCGAACGATATTCCTGCGTGGCAGACATTAAGTGCCGTAGAACAACAACTGACGATGCGCGTTTTTACTGGCCTGACGCTGCTCGACACGCTGCAAAATGTTATCGGCGCGCCTTCGCTGATGCCCGATGCGCTCACGCCTCATGAAGAGGCGATATTATCGAATATCAGCTTTATGGAAGCGGTTCATGCCCGCTCTTACAGTTCGATTTTCTCGACGTTGTGCCAGACCAAAGATGTCGATGCCGCCTACGCCTGGAGTGAAGAAAACGCGCCGTTGCAGCGAAAAGCGCAGATTATTCAGCAACATTATCGCGGCGATAATCCGCTGAAAAAGAAAATCGCTAGTGTCTTTCTTGAATCATTTTTGTTCTATTCTGGCTTCTGGCTGCCGATGTATTTTTCCAGTCGCGGAAAGCTGACCAATACCGCAGACCTGATCCGTCTGATTATCCGCGATGAAGCGGTCCACGGTTACTACATCGGCTATAAATATCAGAAAAGCCTGGAAAAGATCTCCCAGGCACAACGTGAAGAGTTGAAGAATTTCGCCTTCGATTTGTTGCTGGAACTCTACGACAACGAGTTGCAATACACCGATGAGCTGTACGCCGAAACCACATGGGCTGACGATGTGAAAGAGTTTCTCTGCTACAACGCCAATAAGGCGTTGATGAATCTGGGCTACGAACCGTTATTTCCCGCAGAAATGGCAGAAGTGAATCCGGCAATCCTCGCCGCGCTTTCGCCGAATGCCGATGAAAATCACGATTTCTTTTCCGGTTCAGGCTCCTCTTATGTGATGGGGAAAGCGGTTGAAACAGAAGATGAAGACTGGAATTTCTGACAGGGTTATTTTTCAAAAATATCACTACCCGCAGCAGGGAAATAATTCCCACCAAATATACTCGTCATACTTCAAGTTGCATGTGCTGCGTCTGCGTTCGTTCACCCCAGTCACTTAATTATGTAAGCTCATGGGGATTCACTCGCTTGTCGCCTTCCTGCAACTCGAATTATTTAGAGTATAGCTTTATATCACGCAAATAATTTGTGGTGATCTACACTGACTCTCTGTTGCATTATTCGCCTGAAACTACAATATTCAGGCGTTTTTTCACTATCTATAACAAAAAATATCAACTTTTCTCGATTTGCTCTCAGCCCTTATATCACGGGAAATTCCGGCAATTTGCTCGTATCAATATTCATGCCACATTTGTCATCAGGGGTTGCCTCAGATTCTCAGTATGTTAGGGTAGAAAAAAGTGACTATTTCCATTGGGTAATATATCGACATAAACAAATAACAGGAATCTTTCTATTGCATGGCAATTAAATTAGAAATTAAAAATCTTTATAAAATATTTGGCGAGCATCCACAGCGAGCTTTCAAATATATCGAACAAGGACTTTCAAAAGAACAAATTCTGGAAAAAACTGGGCTATCGCTTGGCGTAAAAGACGCCAGTCTGGCCATTGAAGAAGGCGAGATATTTGTCATCATGGGATTATCCGGCTCGGGTAAATCCACAATGGTACGCCTTCTCAATCGCCTGATTGAACCCACCCGCGGGCAAGTGCTGATTGATGGTGTGGATATTGCCAAAATATCCGACACCGAACTCCGTGAGGTGCGCAGAAAAAAGATTGCGATGGTCTTCCAGTCCTTTGCCTTAATGCCGCATATGACCGTGCTGGACAATACTGCGTTCGGTATGGAATTGGCCGGAATTAATGCCGAAGAACGCCGGGAAAAAGCCATTGATGCACTGCGTCAGGTCGGGCTGGAAAATTATGCCCACAGCTACCCGGACGAACTCTCTGGCGGGATGCGTCAACGTGTGGGATTAGCCCGCGCGTTAGCGATTAATCCGGATATATTATTAATGGACGAAGCCTTCTCGGCGCTCGATCCATTAATTCGCACCGAGATGCAGGATGAGCTGGTAAAATTACAGGCGAAACATCAGCGTACCATTGTCTTTATTTCCCACGATCTCGATGAAGCCATGCGTATTGGCGACCGAATTGCCATTATGCAAAATGGTGAAGTGGTACAGGTCGGCACACCGGATGAAATTCTCAATAATCCAGCGAATGATTATGTCCGCACCTTCTTCCGTGGCGTCGATATTAGTCAAGTATTCAGTGCGAAAGATATTGCCCGCCGCAGCCCTAATGGCTTAATTCGTAAAACCCCTGGCTTCGGCCCGCGTTCGGCACTGAAATTATTGCAGGATGAAGATCGCGAATATGGCTACGTTATCGAACGCGGTAATAAGTTTGTCGGCGCAGTGTCTATCGATTCGCTTAAGGCCGCATTAACGCAGCAGCAAGGTCTTGATGCAGCACTGATTGATGCGCCGTTAGCGGTCGATGCGCAAACGCCTCTTAGCGAGTTGCTCTCTCATGTCGGACAGGCGCCCTGTGCGGTGCCCGTGGTCGACGAGGACCAACAGTATGTCGGCATCATTTCGAAAGGAATGCTGCTGCGCGCTTTAGATCGTGAGGGGGTAAATAATGGCTGATCAAAATAATCCGTGGGATACCACACCAGCGGCGGACAGTGCCGCACAATCCGCAGATGCCTGGGGTACACCGGCTGCTACACCGACTGACGGTGGTGGCGCCGACTGGCTGACCAGCACGCCTGCGCCAAACGCCGAGCATTTTAATATTCTCGATCCGTTCCATAAGACGCTGATCCCGCTCGACAGTTGGGTCACTGAAGGGATCGACTGGGTCGTTACCCATTTCCGTCCCGTCTTCCAGGGCGTGCGCGTTCCGGTCGATTACATCCTCAACGGTTTCCAGCAATTGCTGCTGGGGATGCCCGCGCCGGTGGCGATTATCGTATTCGCTCTCATCGCCTGGCAAATTTCCGGTGTCGGAATGGGCGTCGCGACGCTGGTTTCGCTGATTGCCATCGGCGCAATCGGTGCCTGGTCGCAGGCCATGGTTACCCTGGCGCTGGTGTTAACCGCCCTGCTGTTCTGTATCGTCATCGGTTTGCCGTTGGGGATCTGGCTGGCGAGAAGTCCGCGAGCGGCGAAAATTATTCGTCCACTGCTTGATGCCATGCAGACCACGCCAGCGTTTGTTTATCTGGTGCCAATCGTCATGCTATTTGGTATCGGTAACGTGCCGGGCGTGGTGGTGACGATCATCTTTGCTCTGCCGCCGATTATCCGTCTGACTATTCTGGGGATTAACCAGGTTCCGGCGGATCTGATTGAAGCCTCGCGCTCATTCGGTGCCAGCCCGCGCCAGATGCTGTTCAAAGTTCAGTTACCGCTGGCGATGCCGACCATTATGGCGGGCGTTAACCAGACGCTGATGCTGGCCCTTTCTATGGTGGTCATTGCCTCGATGATTGCCGTCGGCGGGCTGGGTCAGATGGTACTTCGCGGTATCGGTCGTCTGGATATGGGGCTTGCCACCGTAGGCGGCGTCGGGATTGTGATCCTCGCCATTATCCTCGATCGCCTGACGCAGGCCGTTGGGCGTGACTCACGCAGTCGCGGCAACCGTCGCTGGTACACCACTGGCCCTGTCGGTCTGCTGACCCGTCCATTCATTAAGTAACTCTGCACTTGCCCGGTGACGCCGGGCATATCACCCTGCCAAAAAAAGGAATAACAATGCGACATAGCGTACTTTTTGCGACAGCGTTTGCCACGCTTATCTCTACACAAACTTTTGCTGCCGATCTGCCTGGCAAAGGCATTACTGTTAATCCAGTTCAGAGCACCATCACTGAAGAAACCTTCCAGACGCTGCTGGTCAGCCGTGCGCTGGAGAAATTAGGTTATACCGTCAATAAACCCAGCGAAGTGGATTACAACGTTGGCTATACCTCGCTTGCATCTGGCGATGCGACCTTTACCGCCGTGAACTGGACGCCGCTGCATGACAACATGTACGAAGCTGCCGGTGGCGATAAGAAATTTTATCGCGAAGGGGTATTTGTTAACGGCGCGGCGCAGGGTTACCTGATCGATAAGAAAACTGCCGACCAGTACAAAATCACCAACATCGCGCAACTGAAAGATCCGAAGATCGCTAAACTGTTCGATACCAACGGCGATGGCAAAGCGGATTTAACCGGCTGTAATCCTGGCTGGGGCTGCGAAGGAGCCATCAACCACCAGCTTGCTGCGTATGAACTGACCAACACCGTGACGCATAATCAGGGGAACTATGCGGCGATGATGGCCGACACCATCAGTCGTTACAAAGAGGGTAAGCCGGTGTTTTACTACACCTGGACGCCGTACTGGGTGAGTAACGAACTGAAGCCGGGGAAAGATGTGGTCTGGTTGCAGGTACCGTTCTCCGCACTGCCGGGCGATAAAAATGCCGACACCAAGCTGCCGAATGGCGCGAATTACGGCTTCCCGGTCAGCACCATGCATATCGTTGCCAACAAAGCCTGGGCCGAGAAAAATCCGGCGGCAGCCAAACTGTTTGCCATTATGCAGTTGCCAGTGGCAGATATTAACGCCCAGAACGCCATTATGCATGACGGAAAAGCCTCAGAAGGCGATATTCAGGGGCACGTTGATGGCTGGATCAAAGCCCACCAGCAGCAGTTCGATGGCTGGGTGAAGGAGGCGCTGGCAGCGCAGAAGTAAATATTGATAACCGCGCAGATAATGCTCATGTGAGTAAAACAATTGCAGCGATGGTTTTAATCCGGCTGAAAATCGATGAGACGTTTTCTGAAGGCCGGGGCGACGCGCAGGGATGCGCGGCGAGGGCGCGTCTTACAGGGATGTTACCTCGCGCCCGTACCCGATAGCCGTAAGAAATAAGTCGAATGTACCGCGTAGCGGCGATTTTGTGCCAAAAGCCTGGGTCGCCAGGGTGGTGGCGACTGAGCCACCCTGGCACGTTCACCAGCAAAATAGTGACAAAGTAGCTATAGTCTGGAAGTGAACGTAACATTTGCCTTAGTGACATATTTCACCTTCAAATACCCTCTCCCCATTACCCGCACATTTCAGCAATCTATCTTTCACCCCATATTCATCAACATCCGCTATTATTGATTTCCAGCTTAATCATCACCTGATGAACAAAAATAATGACTAAACCCAATCATGAGCTTAGCCCGGCGCTGATCGTGCTAATGTCGATCGCCACCGGTCTGGCGGTCGCCAGCAATTATTACGCACAGCCATTGCTCGACACCATCGCGCGTAACTTTTCCCTTTCCGCCAGTTCGGCAGGCTTTATTGTTACAGCCGCGCAGTTGGGCTATGCCGCAGGTCTGCTGTTTCTTGTTCCATTGGGTGATATGTTTGAACGCCGCCGCCTGATTGTCACCATGACCTTACTGGCAGCTGGTGGCATGTTAATCACTGCCAGCAGTCAGTCGCTGGCGATGATGATCCTCGGTACGGCATTAACCGGTTTATTCTCGGTCGTGGCACAAATTCTGGTTCCACTGGCGGCGACGCTGGCTTCACCGGACAAACGCGGCAAGGTGGTTGGCACCATTATGAGTGGCCTGCTACTGGGGATTTTACTCGCACGGACCGTTGCCGGGCTGCTGGCGAATCTCGGCGGCTGGCGCACCGTCTTTTGGGTCGCATCGGTGTTAATGGCACTGATGGCACTGGCGTTATGGCGCGGCCTGCCACAAATGAAATCTGAAACCCACCTCAACTACCCACAGTTGCTTGGTTCCGTTTTCAGCATGTTTATCAGCGATAAGATCCTGCGCACCCGCGCGTTGCTGGGCTGCCTGACCTTTGCTAACTTCAGCATTCTCTGGACATCAATGGCTTTTTTGCTCGCCGCGCCGCCTTTTAATTACAGCGATGGCGTAATTGGTCTGTTTGGCCTTGCAGGAGCTGCCGGGGCGTTGGGCGCTCGCCCGGCGGGCGGTTTTGCCGATAAGGGCAAATCGCATCTCACAACAACGTTTGGTCTGCTGCTGTTGTTACTTTCATGGTTGGCGATCTGGTTTGGCCACGCTTCCGTACTGGCGCTAATTATCGGCATTCTGATACTGGATCTCACCGTGCAGGGCGTGCATATCACCAATCAAACTGTGATTTATCGTATTCATCCTGATGCGCGTAATCGCCTGACCGCAGGTTACATGACCAGCTACTTTATTGGCGGTGCTGCTGGTTCGCTGATCTCGGCATCCGCCTGGCAACATGGCGGTTGGGCTGGCGTTTGTCTGGCTGGCGCGACGATTGCCCTGGTTAACGTACTGGTCTGGTGGCGAGGTTTTCATCGTCAGGAAGTCGCAAATTAAGCAATCAGCAACCGTTTTCGTGGCTTTACACTTATAAGGGTGTTAAGAATCCCATCAGTCTGATAAGGTTAGGATATTCATCCAGGCTATTAATAATATTAACAATCGTTAAGCGTACACTCTATGGTAAGCCCTACTCCACTGCCTGCTTCTGGTTCGGCGACCTTCATGGAAGGCTGCAAAGACAGTTTACCGATTGTTATTAGTTATATTCCGGTGGCCTTTGCATTTGGTCTGAATGCGACCCGTCTGGGATTCTCTCCCCTGGAAAGCGTTTTTTTCTCCTGCATTATTTATGCAGGAGCGAGCCAGTTTGTCATCACCGCAATGCTGGCAGCTGGTAGTAGCTTGTGGGTAGCCGCATTGACCGTTATGGCAATGGATGTTCGCCATGTACTGTATGGTCCATCGTTGCGTAGCCGCATTGTTCAACGCCTGCAAAAATCGAAAACCGCACTGTGGGCATTTGGCCTGACGGACGAAGTTTTTGCCGCAGCAACGGCAAAACTGGTACGTAATAATCGCCGCTGGAGCGAAAACTGGATGATCGGCATTGCCTTCAGTTCATGGTCATCGTGGGTATTTGGTACGGTAATAGGGGCATTTTCGGGCAGCGGTTTGCTGCAAGGTTATCCAGCCGTCGAAGCAGCATTAGGCTTTATGCTGCCGGCACTCTTTATGAGTTTTCTGCTCGCCTCTTTCCAGCGCAAACAATCCCTTTGCGTTACCGCAGCGTTAGTTGGTGCCCTTGCTGGCGTAACGCTATTTTCTATTCCCGTCGCCATTCTGGCAGGCATTGTCTTTGGCTGCCTCACTGCGTTAATCCAGTCATTCTGGCAAGGAGCACCTGATGAGCTATGAGGTTCTGCTGCTTGGATTACTGGTTGGCGCGGCGAATTACTGCTTCCGCTATTTACCCCTACGCCTGCGAGTGGGCAATGCCCGCCCAACCAAGCGTGGCGCAGTGGGTATTTTGCTCGACACCATTGGCATCGCCTCGATTTGCGCTCTGCTGGTTGTCTCTACCGCACCAGAAGTGATACACGATTCACGCCGTTTCGTACCCACGCTGGTCGGTTTTGCGGTACTGGGAGCCAGTTTCTATAAAACACGCAGCATCATTATTCCCACTTTATTGAGTGCGCTGGCCTACGGGCTGACGTGGAAAGTGATGACGTTTCTATAGACCACAAGAATCATTTTTCTAAAACAATACATTTACTTTATTTGTCACTGTCGTTACTATATCGGCTGAAATTAATGAGGTCATACCCAAATGGATAGTTCGTTTACGCCCATTGAACAAATGCTAAAATTTCGCGCCAGCCGCCACGAAGATTTTCCTTATCAGGAGATCCTTCTGACCCGTCTTTGTATGCATATGCAAAGCAAGCTGCTGGAGAACCGCAATAAAATGCTGAAGGCTCAGGGGATTAACGAGACGTTGTTTATGGCGTTGATTACGCTGGAGTCTCAGGAAAACCACAGTATTCAGCCTTCTGAATTGAGCTGTGCTCTTGGATCATCCCGTACCAATGCGACGCGTATTGCCGATGAGCTGGAAAAACGTGGCTGGATCGAACGTCGTGAAAGCGATAACGATCGCCGCTGCCTGCATCTGCAATTAACGGAAAAAGGTCACGAGTTTTTGCGCGAGGTTTTACCGCCGCAGCATAACTGCCTGCATCAACTCTGGTCCGCGCTCAGCACAACAGAAAAAGATCAGCTCGAGCAAATCACCCGCAAATTGCTCTCCCGTCTCGATCAGATGGAACAAGACGGTGCTGTTCTCGAAGCGATGAGCTAACGCGTCATCTCGCTCAAAAATCCAGACTTATAAAAGAAAAACTGACCGGCCAGCATCGCAACGTGCTGGCCTTTTTGGCAAGCAGGTCGGCTCAGCCGATGAGTTAAGAAGATCGTGGAGAATACTATGAGCGCAAATGCGGAGACACAAACCCCGCAGCAACCGGTAAAGAAGAGCGGCAAACGTAAGCGTCTGCTCCTCCTTCTCACCTTGCTCTTTATTATTATTGCCGTAGCGATAGGGATTTATTGGTTTTTGGTACTGCGTCATTTCGAAGAAACGGATGACGCATACGTGGCAGGAAATCAGATTCAAATTATGTCTCAGGTGTCAGGCAGTGTGACGAAAGTCTGGGCCGATAACACCGATTTTGTAAAAGAAGGCGATGTGCTGGTCACTCTCGACCCGACGGATGCTCGCCAGGCGTTTGAAAAAGCCAAAACTGCGCTGGCTTCCAGCGTACGTCAAACCCACCAGCTGATGATTAACAGCAAACAGTTGCAGGCAAATATTGAGGTGCAGAAAATCGCCCTCGCCAAAGCTCAGAGTGACTACAACCGTCGCGTGCCGCTGGGCAATGCCAACCTGATTGGCCGAGAAGAGCTGCAACACGCCCGCGACGCCGTCACCAGCGCCCAGGCGCAGCTGGATGTCGCCATTCAACAATACAATGCCAATCAGGCGATGATTTTGGGGACTAAACTTGAAGATCAGCCTGCCGTGCAACAGGCTGCCACTGAAGTGCGTAATGCCTGGCTGGCGCTGGAGCGTACCCGTATTGTTAGCCCGATGACTGGTTATGTCTCCCGTCGCGCAGTACAGCCTGGTGCACAAATTAGCCCAACCACGCCGCTGATGGCGGTCGTTCCAGCCACGAATATGTGGGTGGATGCTAACTTTAAAGAGACGCAGATTGCCAATATGCGCATCGGTCAGCCGGTTACCATCACCACCGATATTTACGGCGATGATGTGAAATACACCGGTAAAGTGGTTGGTCTGGATATGGGTACGGGTAGCGCGTTCTCGCTGCTTCCGGCGCAAAACGCCACCGGTAACTGGATCAAAGTCGTTCAGCGTCTGCCTGTTCGTATCGAACTGGACCAGAAACAGTTGGAGCAATACCCGCTGCGTATCGGTTTATCCACGCTGGTGAGCGTCAATACCACTAACCGTGACGGCCAGGTACTGGCAAACAAAGTACGCTCCACACCGGTCGCGGTAAGCACCGCGCGTGAAATCAGCCTGGCACCTGTCAATAAACTGATCGACGACATCGTAAAAGCTAACGCTGGCTAATCCAGAGGTGCGTGTGATGCAACAGCAAAAACCGCTGGAAGGCGCGCAACTGGTCATTATGACGATTGCGCTGTCGCTGGCGACATTCATGCAGGTGCTGGACTCCACCATTGCTAACGTGGCGATCCCCACTATCGCCGGGAACCTGGGTTCATCACTCAGTCAGGGAACGTGGGTAATCACCTCCTTCGGGGTGGCGAATGCCATCTCGATCCCTCTTACCGGCTGGCTGGCAAAGCGCTTCGGGGAAGTGAAACTGTTCCTCTGGTCGACCATCGCCTTCGCCATTGCTTCGTGGGCATGTGGTGTCTCCAGCAGTCTGAATATGCTGATCTTCTTCCGCGTGATTCAGGGGATTGTCGCCGGGCCATTGATCCCGCTTTCGCAAAGTCTGTTACTGAATAACTACCCACCGGCCAAACGTTCTATCGCGCTGGCGTTGTGGTCGATGACGGTGATTGTCGCGCCAATTTGCGGCCCGATCCTCGGCGGTTATATCAGTGATAATTACCACTGGGGCTGGATATTCTTCATCAACGTGCCGATTGGCGTGGCGGTGGTGTTGATGACACTACAAACCCTGCGCGGACGCGAAACCCGCACCGAACGGCGGCGGATTGATGCCGTGGGGCTGGCGCTGCTGGTGATTGGTATCGGCAGCCTGCAGATTATGCTCGACCGGGGTAAAGAGCTGGACTGGTTCTCATCACAGGAAATTATCATCCTCACCGTGGTAGCGGTGGTGGCTATCTGCTTCCTGATTGTCTGGGAGCTAACGGATGATAACCCGATAGTCGATCTGTCGTTGTTTAAGTCGCGCAACTTCACCATCGGCTGCTTATGTATCAGCCTCGCGTATATGCTCTACTTCGGCGCTATTGTTCTGCTGCCGCAGCTGTTGCAGGAAGTCTACGGCTACACGGCAACATGGGCAGGGCTGGCCTCTGCGCCGGTAGGGATTATTCCGGTGATCCTGTCGCCGATTATCGGTCGATTTGCGCATAAACTGGATATGCGGCGGCTGGTGACGTTCAGCTTTATTATGTATGCCGTCTGCTTCTACTGGCGTGCCTATACCTTTGAACCGGGTATGGATTTTGGCGCGTCGGCCTGGCCGCAGTTTATCCAGGGCTTCGCAGTGGCCTGCTTCTTTATGCCGCTGACCACCATTACGCTGTCTGGTCTGCCACCGGAACGACTGGCGGCGGCGTCGAGCCTCTCCAACTTTACGCGAACGCTGGCGGGGTCTATCGGTACGTCCATAACGACGACGATGTGGACTAACCGCGAGTCGATGCACCATGCTCAGTTGACCGAATCGGTGAACCCGTATAACCCGAACGCCCAGGCGATGTACAGTCAACTGGAAGGTCTGGGGATGACGCAACAGCAGGCATCGGGCTGGATTGCTCAGCAGATCACCAATCAGGGGCTGATTATTTCCGCCAATGAGATCTTCTGGATGTCAGCCGGGATATTCCTCATCCTGCTGGGGCTGGTGTGGTTTGCTAAACCGCCATTTGGCGCAGGTGGCGGCGGAGGCGGTGCGCACTAAGGTTGTTCAAGGGAGCTGCGGCTCCCTTTTTGCTTGCTCATTCTGTAAACGGTTGTTTAATTAACGCCAAATGATGCCATTATTGAGAGTTGCTTAATAAACAGTTCTGCAATCAAAAAAATAGACAATGTATTTATATTCTTCTTAAGAATCGTGTGTTTTATCTCATATTTTTATGCGTTTTATCGATACACAGAAATCACATTTATATTATTTTTTTGATAAAAATCCTGGTGTTTACCCCCTTCTAAGAGGATGTGCAAACAATAAACACGCAATTAATTCGTCATTTTTATTAAATTCAAAATAATATCTACATCATGCATCTTAATGATTTTCCTCATTTTTCTTTTTATCATTTTTTACCGCTTAAGATATTTAAAGATTTTTGCCACAGAAAACTATGCAACTTATTTTTTAGCACAACGCCTAAACCATCAAAATAAATTAATATTAAATTAACCATAAATTAAACTGATTTATAAACATTGGTTTCACGCACTACTCTTCATTTGAAGAAACAGTAACCTGTTCCCAAGACATTAAAATCTAATTTTCTTATGTAGTTACTGTGAGCTCATTATTTATCTAAAAATAAATCATAAGGATGAGAAGGAACTTTATGAACATCAAAAAGCATCCCTTGTCAACGCTGGCAATAGCTATTTCAACCGTGTTATCAATACCCGTTTCACTGGCATGGACACCACCCACGACCATCAACAGTGATGTTACCATCGACAATAATGATGTTGTAACGCTATCCTCATCCGAAAATAATTCATCAGCCTGGGATCAATTTCATTATCTTAATGTTGGTTCAAAAAGTGAAGGAACATTGAATATAGATGGGCGGGATCTGTCTACGGCTAAAATCGTAATCGGCAATGCTACCTCCGGGGTAATGAAATTAGAAAATAATACTCATCTAACGCTTAGTCATGCATCGCCTAATGAACGCGATGTTTATTTAGGTAAGAATGGTGGTTCAGGAACCTTAATGGTGCTTAGCGGCAGTACTATCACCGATTTAAATGAATTCAGAATCGGTGAATTTAATTACCAGGCACAGGGTCAAGTTGTTATTGACGGTGAGGGTTCATCCGTTGCCGCACGGTATGTGATGGTAGGCGATCAGGGGACGGGTAAACTCGAAATCACTCATGGCGGTCATCTTACAGCATCAAAGGATGTGCTCATTGGTTTTACTGGAAGTTCAGGTGATTTTCACGGGACTGGATACGGTGAAACGCTGGTTGATGGCGACAATTCTTCATTAACAGTGAATGAATATATCAACCTCGGGGGATTGAGTTCATTGCAGAACGAGGCCAAGGGGATACTTACCGTTAGTAATAATGCCACGGTCAGTGCTAATCAATTTATCTGGCTTGGGATAGCAGAAACCAGCACCGGTATTCTAAACATTGGTGGAGCGCAGGGAGAAGCAGAACAGAAAGCGGGGATCATCAAGACGCCGATTATCCATATGGGAAGCAATGTCGGGAATAGTACTGCCCAAATTAATTTTAACCACTCCAGCGAAGATTTTATCCTGGCTGCAGATATAGTTGGCAAAGGCGAAGTTAACCAGGAAGGTTCCGGCGTCACGACGTTGACTGGCGCAAATACCTACTCTGGCCAAACAAATATTAATAAAGGCACCTTGCGCGCCGGTATCAACGATACCTTCAGCCCAAACTCCGATTATGTTGTCGACAGTGAAGGGAATATCGATTTAGACGGTTTTTCACAAACCTTAAATACACTGGATTTGGCGGGTACAGCAACACTGTCTTCCTCAAAAAATGGCGACAAATTCACGCCTGCCACACTCACCATTAATGGCAATTACACTGCTAATAATGGTTTGTTAGTTATGCGTACCGAACTCGGAGATGATAATTCCGCGACTGATAAACTCATCGTAAAAGGGGATACTTCCGGTAGTACCCGCGTCATGGTCAACAATGCGGGCGGTCTGGGCGCGGATACTCTGGAAGGGATAAAAATTGTCGAGGTTGA
>NZ_VATL01000044.1:0-3140 GCF_005781065.1 Escherichia sp. E1130 | reverse complement strand
TAGTCGCATGACGTCATCGCTGGTCTGCCACGCGCTGATGAAGGCGTATAACCTGCGCAATCCGCCCCACGGGCTGGTGATGCACACGGACAGAGGGTCCCAGTACACCGGCAACCGCTTCCAGTCGATGCTGAAGAGCTATGGGCTCAGAAGCAGCATGGGAGATGTGGGCGCCTGCTGGGATGGAGCGCTTCTGGGGTAGCCTGAAACATGAATGGCTGCTGCTTGTACCCCAGCCCACGCGGGCCGATATGAAGCAGGATGTGGTCACGTATATCCGCCACTACAATCTTGACCGAAATCATGCAGCTAATGGGGGCCTGTCTCCTGCGCTCGATGAGCGACTGACTGAGAAAAAAGTGTCCGGTTTAAATTGACCAGAACAATACGACATGTCCACCCGTAAAATGAAATACTACTGTTTCTGCTCATCAGCCGGAGGCGGTATTACCCCGTCCCGGTCTGCAGAAAGCGGATATGCCATTCCTGGGGGGCTGACAATAAAGGGATCTGAGCCGATGCTGGCCCTGTTTTTTATTTGCAGTTATCGTGATTCCGGCTCAATGGAATGCAAGCCGGAGAGGATAAATGCGAGCAGAGCATGTTTCTCATTTGCAGTTAATCTGAGCAGAAAAACGGGATAAATGCGAGTCGACGCGATTTCAAACGCGATTCGCTACATTTACCCTTTCGTTTCAGATCCTGTCTGTCCTGGCATTACCCCAATTCTCCCAAAAGCGGCAAAAAAGCCCTCACCCCGAGCCATAACTGGCTTCAGCGCGAATTTTCCCGGAAACATGCCCCTTTACGCATTTGGTTTTTCCCGCAATAATGCGTGATAATCAAACAAAAGGATCCGCGGGCTGCGATTTATTGTAATGGAAGGATCCCGGTGTTCAGGCCAGAATATCCGTAACAAAAAAAAAATCGTGCGCTATGTGAAAACCCACTCATGAACAACATCATTCCTCTGCAGAATTCACCAGAACGCGTCTCTTTATTACCCATAGCACCGGGGGTCGATTTTGCGACTGCTCTTTCCCTGAGAAGAATGGCCACCTCCACCGGCGCCACACCGGCCTATCTGCTGGCTCCGGAAGTCAGCGCACTCCTCTTCTACATGCCCGATCAACGCCATCACATGCTGTTTGCCACTCTCTGGAATACCGGTATGCGTATCGGGGAAGCCAGGATGCTGACATCAGAGTCGTTTGACCTGGATGGTCTGCGCCCTTTTGTGCGGGTGCTGTCTGAAAAGGTCCGGGCGCGGCGCGGGCGCCCGCCAAAAAATGAGGTCCGCCTGGTCCCGCTGACAGATATAAACTATGTCAGGCAGATGCAAAGCTGGATGGTGACCACCCGTCCACGGCGGCGCGAACCATTATGGGCAGTGACCGATGAAACAATGCGGAACTGGCTGAAACAGGCAGTGAAGCGGGCCGGGGCTGACGGGGTACATTTTTCGATTCCGGTCACACCACACACCTTCCGGCACAGCTATATCATGCACATGCTCTATCACCGCCAGCCACGGAAAGTTATCCAGGCACTGGTCGGTCACAGGGATCCTCGTTCGATGGAGGTTTATACCAGAGTGTTTGCACTTGATATGGCCGCCACGCTGGCAGTACCGTTTACCGGAGATGGCCGGGATGCAGCCGATATTCTGCGTTCACTCCCCCCAGGCAAGTGAAAGCGTCACGGCACACGAACTAATATTGACTGAGGAATGCAGTATCACATACCACAGTCAATACTGGTTCGGCAGAACTCTTGCGCACTGCATACCACAGTCAATAAAGAGAAAGTAACATACCTCAGAGAATATCTGCATACTGCAGTCAATTTTCTGGCTTCATACTGGTGAGCGCCTTAGCGAGTTTTTTCGGATCTATCCCCGCAGCTTTCAGCGCCTTAATGATTTCGTCATAGTTCTGCTCAGGTGCTTTTTCGCTCTCTTCTTTCCGTGGCACTTTCACCGTACTGCTGATGAGCTTAGGATTCCGGTAATGCACGCTGAAGTAAGTGGCCTGGCCACGTTTGAATTCGGTGTAATCCAGATAACCAATATCCCTGAGCTGTTCCATGGCCTTTCGCACGGTGTGATTCTGCGTGTAGACGCTGGACGTCAGATTGAGGCGATCGCGCATACGTTTCATGGAAATGGGGGCAGGATTCAGCGGAAGGCTTTCGATGTAGGTATACAGCGCCTGTGCTGATTCCTTACGTTGCAGTGCATCAATCGCTTTCAGGCGTAACAGTACCCGCCGGTCCATGTGATACAGTTCAAATAACTTGGGCTCAGCCTTGATCTCCACAACATCTTCGTTGATGTCGTAGAACGCAGACTGCACCAGGTGTGTCGTCCAGCCTTTTGTTTCACTCTGAAATTTAAGCGTCACGGAGGCCAGTTTAAATAACGAATTACTGATGCGATCGCGCATTTTCTTGTTGGAGCGGCGGGAATCAAACCCACACATTTTAATGAAGTCGACAAATGAGAGCTCAAGGGTGTCATTTTTCACGCCATACTCAGACATCGAGCGAATGATCCCAAGCCATACCTTGAAATCCGTATCCATGTCCAGACGCGAACCAGTGATCTTCACATCATTGTATCCCTCACTCCTGGCTATCGACAGCTGTACGAGTTCATCAGTGGCATCTGTGACGTTTTTACGGTTGGTCTTGCGCCTGGAGGTCGACTTAAGCGTTGGAACAAACAATCCCAGCCGCATGAGCGCCACGGGTTGTACCGTACTGGCGCTGTTAACATCCAGCTTAACAATTTCTCCGGTTGTCTTATCAGTTTCCTGCAGATTAAGAGGTAATTCATTATTTTTATTAGTCATTTTTAATACCAACAGTTATCCACACAGGGAAGTATATATACATGCCACAGTCAACGGAAACACATACCTCAGTAAATACCTTTGCATATTACAGTATTGAAAAAGGCATACAACAGTCAATTTTTTACCAACCACAGTCAATGACATCAGCCTGTTACGGCAGGCAACACGCGGGCTGTAACAATCCGGGGATCTCTTTTTGATCTCAATAAGATCTCTTAGGGATCAATTACTGGATCGCAGGTATGAATAACTCTTTAATGACCACCTGATGTGGTTGACTAAACC
>NZ_VATL01000043.1:0-2670 GCF_005781065.1 Escherichia sp. E1130 | reverse complement strand
GAACCGCCCCGGGAATCCTGGAGACTAAACTCTTTGAGAGAGAGGAGATCAACAGGATGAGCAAGAATACACGTTTTTCCCCGGAGGTCCGTCAGCGGGCCATTCGTCTGGTTCTGGAAAGTCAGGACGGGTATGACTCGCAGTGGGCAGCTCTGAGCTCCATCGCCCCCAAAATCGGCTGCACGCCGGAGACCCTGCGTATCTGGCTGCGTCAGTATGAGCGTGATGCCGGGGGCGGTGATGGTGGCCTCACCACCACCGAGCGCCAGCGCCTGAAGGCGCTGGAGCGTGAGAACCGAGAACTGCGGCGCAGCAACGATATCCTGCGACAGGCTTCAGCTTATTTTGCGAAGGCGGAGTTCGACCGCCTCTGGAAAAAATAGCCCTCCTTGTGGACACCCTGAGCGATGAATACGGGGTCGGACCGGTATGCCATGAGCTGGATATCGCCCCGTCGTCATACTACCGCCACCGTGAACATCAGCTGTACCCGGACAGACGTAGCCATCGCGATCGGCGTGATGAGCAACTGAAGCAGGAGATACAGCGCGTGTACGACGAAAACTACGGCGTCTATGGTGTTCGCAAGGTCTGGCGCCAGCTGCTGAGGGAGGGCTGCAGTGTGGCCAGATGTACCACAGAGCGTCTGATGAAGACCATGGGCCTTGCCGGCGTGTTCCGGGGTAAAAAAGTACGGACCACGGTCAGTCGTAAGGACAATGCCGCGCATGACCGTGTGAATCGTCAGTTCGTGGCAGAGCGTCCGGACCAGTTGTGAGTGGCTGGTTTTACCTACGTCAGCACCTGGCTGGGCTTCGCTTACGCGGCGTTCATTATCGACGTGTTCGCCGGTCGTATCGTGGGCTGGCGGGTGTCATCCTCGATGGAGACGACGTTCGTGCTGGATGCGCTGGAGCAGGCCCTGTGGGCTCGCCGGCCATCAGGAACCATCCATCACAGCGTCAGTAATAATGCCGGTGTCAGTTTTTATCATCACTCAGTTTGCCGTTTAACCGATTGGTGTGATTACTGATGCAGTGAAGACCTTCCCGCATCCTGACTCACACAGCGATCGACCTCTTGTGTCCTGCCCTGGACTCGTCGGTTGCCGGAAGCGCCTTCATGCGAGGCATCTCCTCACAGGTGCGCGTGACTCAAGAAGGGCCTGACGGCTTGTCTCGTTACTGTCCTGTCCGGGTTATCTGTCTGGAGATTCAACTCTGTTTCCTCACAGGAGCTCTGTTATGGCAGGTAAAGTTACGGAAGCCGCTGTTGTGGGTGGCGTGGATACACATAAAGATCTGCACGTTGCCGCTGTCGTAGATCAGAACAATAAAGTTCTGGGGACCCGGTTTTTCTCCACAACACGGCAAGGTTACCGGCAGATGCTGGCATGGATGACTTCGTTTGGGGCATTAAAGCGAATTGGTGTTGAGTGTACAGGCACCTATGGATCAGGTCTGCTTCGCTATTTACAGAATGCCGGGTTAGAAGTTCTTGAGGTGACTGCGCCAGATCGGATGGAGCGACGCAAACGGGGTAAAAGTGACACAATTGATGCTGAATGTGCCGCTCACGCCGCATTCTCCGGAATAAGAACCGTCACACCCAAAACGCGCAATGGCATGATTGAGTCTCTGCGGGTATTAAAAACTTGCCGAAAAACAGCAATATCAGCCCGCAGAGTCGCTCTCCTGATTATCCATTCCAATATTATCTCTGCCCCGGATGAATTACGTGAACAGCTCAGAAATATGACGCGCATGCAGCTCATCAGGACTCTGGGATCCTGGCGGCCTGATGCCAGTGAATACCGCAATGTTACCAACGTTTATCGTATTTCATTAAAGTCCCTTGCCCGACGCTATCTCGAGTTACATGACGAAATCGCTGATTTGGATGTCATGATTGCGGCAATTGTCGATGAGCTGGCGCCTGAACTGATTAAACGTAATGCTATTGGATACGAAAGCGCTTCGCAGTTGCTGATCACGGCAGGAGACAATCCCCAACGATTAAGAACAGAATCAGGTTTTGCGGCACTGTGTGGTGTTTTTCGCCGGTATTGACCGGCTCTAAATGAATCCCCGCCCGGTGAAAGAAAATCGCCACTGACGTGACGCTTTTCTTTCACCCGTCCGCCCCCAGGGGCTCCCCTGAATAGTCAGGCTTGCTGAAATTATGGCGCTACCTTATCTGACGACGTGGCGGTAACTTTTTTGGTTCTGGTAGCTCGCGTTGCTGATTTTTTTCCGGAATTCAACATTTCGCTAATAGCCTTGATGCTTGTCGGAATACCGGCGGAGTCCAGCGCACTTCGAATGTCTTCAACGCTATAACCCTTGCTGTTCGCTAACTCAATTATTTTGTCTTTGAGTTGCTCAAGAACATCTGTTTTTGTGAGTCGTGTTTGTGTCAAATCCGGAAGATCATCCAGTGACGATTTTGCCAGTTCCACATCTTCAGTGCTGTACCACTTTTTTTCCGCCATGCGTCAATTTCCTTTCATTTTGTGGTCAATATCAGCACAAGAGTATATCCCCACATGAAAAATAGTACCAGACCCCGTACTTTCTGGCGTAAGCCAGTGACGGCGAAGTAAAAATAACCTATACTTCCGGCCAGGAATCGAAATTCGATGTAAAACATAGGACAAGGTATGTTTTGTTG
>NZ_VATL01000042.1:0-16250 GCF_005781065.1 Escherichia sp. E1130 | reverse complement strand
TGTTCTGGTAGTTACGTCCACCACCGGGCAGGGCGACCTTCCTGACAGCATTGTGCCACTCTTTCTGGGCATAAAGGATAACCTCGGTTTCCAGCCGAACCTGCGTTACGGCGTGATTGCGCTCGGCGACAGTAGTTATGTGAATTTCTGCAACGGTGGCAAACAGTTTGATGCTTTGTTACAGGAACAGAGCGCGCAGCGGGTAGGGGAAATGCTGCTGATCGATGCCAGTGAAACCCCGGAACCAGAAACGGAATCCAATCCGTGGGTTGAGCAGTGGGGGACGCTGTTGCCCTGATTTGTTCAGCGATCGGCAAAATACCGTTTTAGCGGTGCTGAATCGAGTCTTTTCAGGCAAATGCCTGTAAAAACTGCTTCTTAGCGCGGATTTTTACTGGCGTTTGCCTGGAGTCAAGCGATCCATTTCATACTCTTCTTTATTTCTCCGATTTAACCCTTCCTTTCTTGTTCTTGTTTTCATTTCCGTGAAGTGGATTCCACCGTCCAGGGCTAATGCCAAAATCGAGCCTCATTGAACGCATTAATGTTGTGTTGTTGCACGGTGAGCCGCTATGGCGCGCTTTTTATACTGCTATTGCCAGATATAAAACACGCGCCGCATTCGGCGAACGACCTATAAAAACGGCAAAAACACCCTACGTCACCTCTGATTTCCTGGCGATGTCGCAGTCCAGAGTGAGCGTGGCTAACGCGAATTTTCAGGAGTGCAACAATGAGTTCTTTAAGTCAGGCTGCGAGCAGTGTGGAAAAACGCACGAATGCTCGTTACTGGATAGTGGTGATGCTGTTTATCGTCACATCTTTCAACTACGGCGATCGCGCTACGCTCTCGATCGCCGGTTCGGAAATGGCCAAAGATATCGGTCTTGATCCAGTGGGTATGGGCTATGTGTTCTCTGCTTTCTCATGGGCTTATGTTATTGGGCAGATCCCTGGCGGCTGGTTGCTGGATCGCTTTGGTTCAAAACGCGTCTACTTCTGGTCAATCTTTATCTGGTCGATGTTCACCTTGCTGCAAGGTTTCGTCGATATCTTTAGTGGATTCGGCATTATCGTTGCCTTGTTTACTCTCCGCTTCCTGGTAGGGCTTGCCGAAGCACCTTCTTTTCCCGGCAACAGCCGAATCGTGGCAGCCTGGTTCCCGGCGCAGGAAAGGGGAACGGCGGTGTCGATTTTTAACTCCGCCCAATACTTTGCAACGGTGATCTTCGCGCCGATTATGGGCTGGCTGACTCATGAAGTGGGTTGGTCACACGTCTTCTTCTTTATGGGCGGTCTGGGCATTGTCATCAGTTTTTTCTGGCTGAAAGTCATCCACGAGCCAAATCAACATCCGGGCGTAAATCAGAAAGAGCTGGAGTACATCGCCGCTGGCGGCGCGCTGATCAATATGGATCAGCAAAACACCAAAGTTAAAGTGCCGTTCAGCGTGAAGTGGGGGCAGATCAAACAGCTGCTCGGTTCGCGGATGATGATCGGTGTTTATATCGGTCAGTATTGTATCAACGCCCTGACTTACTTCTTTATTACCTGGTTCCCGGTTTATCTGGTGCAGGCGCGCGGGATGTCGATTCTGAAAGCGGGCTTTGTGGCTTCCGTTCCTGCTGTTTGCGGTTTTATCGGCGGCGTGCTGGGGGGGATTATTTCCGACTGGCTGATGCGCCGCACGGGCTCGCTGAACATTGCGCGTAAAACACCGATCGTGATGGGCATGTTGCTGTCGATGGTGATGGTGTTCTGTAACTACGTCGATGTTGAGTGGATGATCATCGGTTTCATGGCGTTGGCCTTCTTCGGTAAAGGCATCGGGGCGCTGGGTTGGGCGGTAATGGCAGATACTGCGCCAAAAGAGATCAGCGGTCTTTCCGGCGGCCTGTTCAATATGTTCGGTAACATTTCCGGTATCGTCACGCCAATCGCAATTGGTTATATCGTTGGCACGACTGGCTCCTTTAATGGGGCGCTGATTTATGTCGGGGTTCATGCCTTAATTGCGGTGCTGAGCTACCTGGTGCTGGTGGGCGATATTAAACGTATTGAGCTGAAACCTGTCGCGGGGCAATAAGATGACGACACAATCCAGTCCAGTCATTACTGATATGAAAGTCATTCCGGTCGCCGGACATGACAGCATGTTGCTCAATATTGGTGGTGCACATAACGCATATTTCACCCGCAACATTGTGGTACTCACCGATAATGCCGGACATACCGGCATTGGTGAAGCACCGGGCGGAGAGGTGATTTATCAAACGCTTGTCGATGCTATTCCGATGGTTCTGGGCCAGGAAGTCGCGCGACTGAATAAAGTGGTCCAGCAGGTGCATAAAGGTAATCAGGCCGCCGATTTTGATACCTTCGGCAAAGGTGCCTGGACCTTTGAATTGCGCGTTAACGCCGTGGCGGCGCTGGAAGCCGCTTTGCTTGACCTGTTAGGTAAGGCGCTGAATGTTCCGGTCTGTGAACTGCTTGGCCCAGGTAAGCAACGCGATGCTATTACCGTCCTCGGTTATCTGTTTTATATCGGTGATCGGACTAAAACCGATCTTGCTTATCTGGAAAGTACACCAGGTAACCATGAGTGGTATCAGTTGCGTCACCAGAAAGCGATTAACAGCGAAGCCGTTGTGCGTCTGGCGGAGGCTTCACAGGATCGCTATGGCTTTAAAGATTTCAAACTCAAAGGTGGCGTATTACCTGGCGAGCAAGAAATCGACACCGTTCGTGCATTGAAGAAACGCTTCCCTGATGCGCGGATTACCGTTGATCCCAACGGTGCCTGGCTGCTTGATGAAGCCATTTCTTTGTGTAAAGGCCTGAATGATGTGCTGACCTATGCGGAAGACCCGTGCGGCGCTGAGCAGGGGTTCTCCGGTCGTGAAGTGATGGCGGAGTTTCGGCGGGCGACCGGCTTGCCCGTCGCGACCAACATGATCGCCACCAACTGGCGTGAAATGGGTCATGCGGTGATGCTCAATGCGGTAGATATTCCACTTGCCGATCCGCACTTCTGGACGCTTTCCGGCGCGGTGCGTGTCGCGCAACTGTGTGATGAATGGGGACTAACCTGGGGCTGCCATTCCAACAACCACTTCGATATCTCTCTTGCGATGTTTACCCATGTGGGCGCGGCGGCTCCGGGTAATCCTACCGCAATTGATACCCACTGGATTTGGCAAGAGGGCGATTGCCGCCTGACGAAAAATCCGCTGGAGATTAAAAACGGAAAAATAGTCGTTCCTGATGCGCCCGGCCTGGGCGTGGAACTGGACTGGGAACAAGTACAGAAGGCGCATGAAGCCTATAAACGTCTGCCTGGCGGCGCGCGTAACGACGCGGGTCCGATGCAGTACCTGATCCCCGGCTGGACCTTTGACCGTAAACGTCCCGTTTTCGGCCGTCATTGATTTTGAATAAGGATATAAATATGAATTCTCAATTTACGACGCCTGTTGTTACTGAAATGCAGGTCATCCCGGTGGCGGGTCATGACAGTATGCTGATGAATCTGAGTGGCGCACACGCACCGTTCTTCACGCGTAATATTGTGATCATCAAAGATAATTCTGGTCACACCGGCGTAGGGGAAATTCCCGGCGGCGAGAAAATCCGTAAAACGCTGGAAGATGCGATTCCGCTGGTGGTAGGTAAAACGCTGGGTGAATACAAAAACGTTCTGACGCTGGTGCGTAATACATTTGCCGATCGTGATTCTGGCGGGCGTGGTTTACAGACTTTTGATCTGCGTACCACTATCCATGTAGTTACCGGGATAGAAGCGGCAATGCTGGATCTGCTTGGGCAACACCTTGGAGTTAACGTGGCATCCTTGCTGGGCGATGGTCAACAGCGTAGCGAAGTCGAAATGCTGGGTTATCTGTTCTTTGTCGGCAATCGCAAAGCCACACCGTTACCGTATCAAAGCCAGCCGGATGACAAATGCGACTGGTATCGTCTTCGTCACGAAGAAGCGATGACGCCGGATGCGGTGGTGCGCCTGGCGGAAGCGGCGTATGAAAAATATGGCTTCAACGATTTCAAACTGAAGGGCGGTGTACTGGCCGGGGAAGATGAAGCCGAATCTATTGTGGCACTGGCGCAACGCTTCCCGCAGGCACGTATTACGCTCGATCCTAACGGTGCCTGGTCGCTGAACGAAGCGATTAAAATTGGTAAATACCTGAAAGGTTCGCTGGCTTATGCAGAAGATCCGTGTGGTGCGGAGCAAGGTTTCTCCGGGCGTGAGGTGATGGCAGAGTTCCGTCGCGCGACTGGTCTGCCGACTGCAACCAATATGATCGCCACCGACTGGCGGCAGATGGGCCATACGCTCTCCCTGCAATCTGTTGATATCCCGCTGGCGGACCCGCATTTCTGGACGATGCAGGGTTCGGTACGTGTGGCGCAAATGTGCCATGAATTTGGCCTGACCTGGGGTTCACACTCTAACAACCACTTCGATATTTCCCTGGCGATGTTTACCCATGTTGCCGCAGCTGCACCGGGTAAAATCACCGCGATTGATACGCACTGGATCTGGCAGGAAGGTAATCAGCGCCTGACTAAAGAGCCTTTTGAGATCAAAGGCGGTTTGGTACAAGTGCCGGAAAAACCGGGTCTGGGTGTAGAAATCGATATGGATCAGGTGATGAAAGCCCACGAGCTGTATCAGAAATACGGGCTTGGCGCGCGTGATGATGCGATGGGGATGCAGTACCTGATTCCTGGCTGGACGTTCGATAACAAGCGTCCGTGCATGGTGCGTTAAGACAGAAAACAAAAACCGGCTCTGTCAGGAGCCGGTTTGAGACTGATGCCAAACACAAAATTGCCTGATGCGCTACGCTTATCAGGCCCACATGCTTTTTTAATTCATTGAATTTGAATGGTTTCGTAGGCCGGTAAGGCGTTTTCGCCGCATCCGGCATAAACACAGGCACCTTGTCACCAGTCTGAAACCGGCTTCATAAGAAGCCGATTTTTACTCGATAAAATATTTATTACCCAAGAATTTTACTGGCTTCGCGTGCCACATTATCCATCTCGTCCAACAATTCCAGTAGCTCCGGCTCCAAATCTTCTTCTTTAGTACCGCTTCGTAGCTGTTGTTCGATAAGTTGACAGAGATTCTTCATACGCGGCACACCGCTATAGCCGCAACTGCCATGCAGTTTATGAATCAAATCAACCAGACCTTCCGGATTTTCCCCAACCAGTTGTTCCTCAACTTTGTTGCGAACTTCTGGCAGGAAATCGAGCAACATTTGCAGCATATCGCGCGCCAGATCGGTTTTGCCAGCGGCCTGGCGTAGCGCCAGTTGCCAGTCCAGAGTCGCATTCTGGTTCACCACAATTTCGTTCACTTCTGGCGTCACAACGCGGGAAGAAATGCCGCTGCCGGGTTTGTAGCGCAGCAGCAAATTATGCAATCGCTCTTCTTCTATCGGTTTCGCCAGATAATCGCTCATCCCCGCGCCAAGTAATTTCTCTTTTTGCCCAGCCATTGCATGTGCAGTCACCGCGATGACTGGCGTTTGTTGCTGGTGCGGAAGCTGGTGGATAAGTTCGCATGCACGAATGCCGTCCATGTCCGGCATTTGAATATCCATTAAGATTAAATCGAACGGCATCTGTTTTGCTCGTTCAACCGCCTGATGCCCGCTATCGCACAACTCCACATGCTGAACCATGTCCTCCAGCAATGCGCCGATAAGTTTCAGGTTGGCGGGATTATCATCAACAGCCATAACCGTCATTACCAGCTTACTTTCGTCGGTGACAGGCAACAGCGTATTTTGTGTTTGATGGCAAAACTCGGTCAGTACAGGTAACAGACGTGTAGGCGTCAGGGGTTTCAGCAGACACGCGCCGATACCATCTTGCTTGAGTTTTTCGGCATTGACCTGTGCATGGCACGGAAGGGCGAGCATCAGAAAATCGGTCATCGACACCGCTTTCGCTAACCGCTCATGTTGCATCGTTAGCGGTTCGCGGAAAGTCACCGCAATCCCTAACAACATCATGTCGTAATGCGCGGGAGGGAGTGCCGAGAAGCTTGGGCTGTAGACCACCTCAAGCGGTGTTTCGCTTAAAATATCCAGCGTGCACTGCGCGGCTGCCGAGTTCGGTTCGACATAAGCCAGGCGTTTGCCTGTGAGGCACTGGGTGGATGGTCCTTCAATAATAATATTCGGGTTCAGATCGAGATTAATATGGAACCAGAAGGTTGAGCCACGATTCGGCTGGCTATGGAACGAGATATCTCCGCCCATCTCATTAACCAGTTTTTGCGTAATTACCAGCCCCAGCCCGGTGCCGCCATGACGGCGTGAAATACTGGCATCTGCCTGCCTGAAGGCCTGGAACAGGCGCGATTGATCGCGTTCAGGAATACCAATACCGGTATCGCGGATCTGCACTTCAATCTGAACTTTGGTATTACTCAGCGCTCGTTTTTCCACCAGAATATCGATGTTGCCATTCTCGGTGAATTTAATCGCATTCCCTACCAGGTTAGTGATGATTTGCTGTAAACGCAGCGGATCGCCTATCACGTTATCTGGCACGTCGCTCTTAATATTGAGCGTCAATTCCAGCCCTTTATCGTGAGAAGAATGCGCCAGAAGAGTAACCACTTCATCCAGCGTGCTGCGCAGCGGGAACGGAATACTTTCCAGAATCAGCTTGCCCGCTTCCAGTTTCGAGAAGTCGAGAACATCATTAATAATTGCCAGCAAATTATTTGCCGAGCGTTCAATCGTGTTCAGGTGATCGCGCTGCGTTGGCGTTAATTCTGTTTTCAGCGTCAGGCGGGTAAAGCCAATAACCCCATTCAGCGGTGTACGCAGCTCATGTGACATGTTCGCCAGAAACTCGGACTTAATACGCGCCGCTTCCTGGGCGCGCTTTTTCGCCAGGTCCAACTCAACGTTCTGAATTTCCATCTGCTCCAGCGTTTCACGCAGATCGGACGTCGCCTGGTCGATATTGTGCTGCATCTCTTCGTGATAAGCCGCCAGAGACATTGCCATCGAGTTGATGCCGTTTTTCAGCATATCCAACTCGCCGAGCATAAATCCTTCCACCCGGCTGTCGAGTTGTCCTCGGCGGATGCGGTCGACAGTATTCACCATGTTGCGAATCGGGCCGGTTACATCGCGCATGAGTCGCCAGCCAAAAATAAGCGCAATACCAATACAGAACAGCATCATCACGCTGGAAATAAAAATCTCTTTATATTGCTGTAAGCGCACCGATTTAAGGTCCAGCTCAAGGGCAATATACCCCAGCATATTCTGACTATTTTTGGCATCGCTAATGGGCGATTCGTCGGGAGAATAACTCTCGGAGATAATCGGCGTACGCAAAATCATAATATCGCCATCACGTGTGACAGTGAGCTGGCGCGGAAATGGCACGTTACTACCGAGCTGCATTGCTGAAGGGTCGAGATGAAAATTGGAGGTGACAAAGAGTCGGTTATTTTCATCGTAAACTGAAATGGCGCGAACAATATCAGAATGGCGACGATGCAAAACGCTTATCAACTGACCGATAGATTCGCGATTTTGCAGGCTCATGCCATATTCAGTAGAAACTGCAAGCGGCTCAATAATGCTGGCACCGGCATCTTCCAGTTGACGCTGCAAGTCGTTATAGCGATGCACGACGAAAAAGATACTGAGCAATAAACCAATAAGGACGGTCGGCGCCAGGATCAGAATCATCATGCGTGCGCGCAGGCTGTAGTTGGTCATGGAGTTCCGTTATGGGACAATTAAGGTCACACTGTTAAATTGAGAAAGTCTCGCCAATGGCGCAATTCTACTCTGCAAAACGACGCGTGACGACGCGTCAGATCATAACCGTTTCAGTCAACGACCTCGACTCTTTTGGTCAGGGCGTGGCACGACATAACGGAAAAGCGTTATTTATCCCCGGGCTATTGCCGCAGGAAGACGCGGAAGTTACTGTTACTGAAGATAAAAAACAGTATTCCCGCGCTAAAGTCGTGCGCAGGCTAAGCGACAGCCCGGAACGCGAAACGCCACGCTGCCCTCATTTTGGCGTATGCGGCGGCTGTCAGCAACAACACGCCAGCATCGAACTACAGCAGCGAAGCAAAAGTGCGGCGCTCGCCCGGTTAATGAAGCACGACGTCTCTGAAGTGATCGCCGATGTTCCCTGGGGGTACCGTCGCCGCGCGCGCTTAAGCCTGAACTATCAGCCGAAAACACAACAATTACAGATGGGATTTCGCAAAGCGGGTTCCAGTGACATTGTCGATGTTAAGCAATGCCCCATTTTAGCGCCCCAACTTGAAGCATTGCTGCCCAAAGTCAGGGCATGCCTGACCAGCTTACAAGCCATGCGCCATCTTGGTCACGTTGAACTGGTGCAGGCAACCAGCGGCACGCTGATGATTTTACGCCATACCGCACCGCTAAGTTCGGCTGATCGTGAAAAACTGGAACGCTTTTCGCATTCTGAAGGCCTGGATCTGTTTCTCGCCCCCGATAGTGAGATACTCGAAACCGTCTCTGGCGAGATGCCCTGGTATGACTCAAACGGGTTGCGTTTAACTTTTAGCCCGCGTGATTTTATTCAGGTCAACGCGGGTGTGAACCAGAGAATGGTGGCACGCGCGCTGGAGTGGTTGGATGTGCAGGCTGAAGACAGCGTGCTTGATCTGTTCTGCGGTATGGGCAATTTCACACTGCCATTAGCGGCACGAGCGGCTAGCGTGGTAGGGGTAGAAGGTGTTGCGGCGCTGGTGGAGAAAGGTCAGGAAAATGCGCGACTTAATGGTTTACAAAATGTGACGTTTTATCATGAAAATCTTGAAGATGATGTCACAAAGCAACCGTGGGCTAAAAACGGCTTTGACAAAGTGTTGCTGGACCCGGCGCGAGCAGGTGCTGCTGGCGTCATGCAGCAAATTATAAAACTGGAACCCATTCGTATAGTTTATGTATCCTGTAACCCTGCGACGCTGGCTCGGGATAGCGAGGCGTTATTAAAAGCAGGATATACCATTGCGCGACTGGCGATGCTGGATATGTTCCCACACACGGGGCATCTGGAATCGATGGTGCTTTTTTCGCGCGTTAAATAGTTACGATTTGCTGATTTCGGCAGGTCAGGTCCCTAAAGGAGAGGACAATGGTTGCGGTAAGAAGTGCACATATCAATAAGGCTGGTGAATTTGATCCGGACAAATGGATCGCAAGTCTGGGGATTGCCAGCCAGAAGTCGTGTGAGTGCTTAGCCGAAACCTGGGCGTATTGTCTGCAGCAGACGCAGGGGCATCCGGATGCCAGTTTGCTGTTGTGGCGTGGTGTCGAGATGGTGGAGATCCTCTCGACATTAAGTATGGACATTGACACGCTGCGGGCGGCGCTGCTGTTCCCTCTGGCCGATGCCAACGTAGTCAGCGAAGACGTACTGCGCGAGAGCGTCGGTAAGTCGGTCGTTAATCTTATTCACGGTGTGCGCGATATGGCGGCAATCCGCCAGCTGAAAGCGACGCACACTGATTCTGTTTCCTCCGAACAGGTCGATAACGTTCGCCGGATGTTATTGGCGATGGTCGATGATTTTCGCTGCGTGGTCATCAAACTGGCGGAGCGTATTGCTCATCTGCGCGAAGTAAAAGATGCGCCAGAAGATGAACGCGTACTTGCAGCAAAAGAGTGCACCAATATCTACGCGCCGCTGGCGAACCGTCTCGGGATCGGGCAACTGAAATGGGAACTGGAAGATTACTGCTTCCGTTATCTCCACCCGACTGAATACAAGCGCATCGCCAAATTGCTGCATGAACGCCGTCTCGACCGCGAACACTATATCGAAGAGTTTGTCGGTCATCTGCGCGCTGAGATGAAAGCTGAAGGCGTTAAAGCTGAGGTGTATGGTCGTCCGAAACACATCTACAGCATCTGGCGCAAAATGCAGAAAAAGAACCTCGCCTTCGATGAGCTGTTTGATGTCCGTGCAGTACGTATTGTTGCCGAGCGTTTACAAGACTGCTACGCCGCGCTGGGGATAGTGCACACTCACTATCGCCACTTGCCGGATGAATTTGATGATTACGTCGCAAATCCGAAACCAAACGGCTATCAGTCTATTCATACTGTGGTACTGGGGCCGGGTGGCAAAACCGTTGAGATCCAAATCCGCACCAAACAGATGCATGAAGATGCAGAACTGGGCGTTGCTGCGCACTGGAAATACAAAGAAGGTGCGGCTGCTGGCGGGGCGCGTTCGGGACATGAAGACCGGATTGCCTGGCTGCGTAAACTGATTGCGTGGCAGGAAGAGATGGCTGATTCCGGCGAAATGCTCGACGAAGTACGCAGCCAGGTCTTTGACGACCGGGTATACGTCTTTACGCCGAAAGGTGATGTCGTTGATTTGCCTGCGGGATCAACGCCGCTGGACTTCGCTTACCACATCCACAGTGATGTCGGACACCGCTGCATCGGGGCAAAAATTGGCGGGCGCATTGTGCCGTTCACCTACCAGCTGCAAATGGGCGACCAGATTGAAATTATCACCCAGAAACAGCCCAATCCCAGCCGTGACTGGTTAAACCCAAACCTGGGCTATGTCACAACCAGCCGTGGGCGTTCGAAAATTCATGCCTGGTTCCGTAAACAGGATCGTGACAAAAACATTCTGGCTGGACGACAAATCCTTGATGACGAACTGGAACATCTGGGGATCAGCCTGAAAGAAGCAGAAAAACACCTGCTGCCGCGTTACAACTTCAATGATGTCGACGAGTTGCTGGCGGCGATTGGTGGCGGGGATATCCGGCTCAATCAGATGGTGAATTTCCTGCAATCGCAATTTAATAAGCCGAGTGCCGAAGAGCAGGACGCCGCCGCGCTGAAGCAGCTTCAGCAAAAAAGCCATGCCCCGCAAAACCGCAGTAAAGATAACGGGCGCGTGGTAGTAGAAGGTGTCGGCAATCTGATGCACCACATCGCGCGCTGCTGTCAGCCGATTCCTGGTGATGAAATTGTTGGTTTCATTACTCAGGGACGCGGTATTTCTGTGCACCGCGCCGATTGTGAACAACTGGTGGAGCTACGCTCCCATGCGCCAGAACGCATTGTTGATGCAGTATGGGGCGAGAGCTACTCCGCCGGATATTCGCTGGTGGTCCGCGTGCTGGCTAATGATCGTAGTGGGTTGTTGCGAGATATCACGACCATTCTCGCCAACGAGAAGGTGAACGTGCTTGGCGTTGCCAGCCGTAGCGATACCAAACAGCAACTGGCAACCATCGATATGACCATTGAGATTTATAACCTGCAGGTGCTGGGCCGCGTGCTGGGTAAACTCAATCAGGTGCCGGATGTTATCGACGCGCGTCGACTGCACGGGAGTTAGGCCGAAATTTGCTCGTATCTACAATGTAGATTGATATATACTGTATCTACATATGATAGCGGTTTGAGGAAAGGGTTATGATCCACAGTAGCGTAAAGCGTTGGGGAAATTCTCCTGCAGTGCGGATCCCGGCTACGTTAATGCAGGCGCTCAATCTGAATATTGATGATGAAGTGAAGATTGACCTGGTGGATGGCAAATTAATTATTGAGCCAGTGCGTAAAGAGCCCGTATTTACGCTTGCTGAACTGGTCAACGACATCACGCCGGAAAACCTCCACGAGAATATCGACTGGGGGGAGCCGAAAGATAAGGAAGTCTGGTAATGGTAAGCCGATACGTACCCGATATGGGCGATCTGATTTGGGTTGATTTTGACCCGACAAAAGGTAGCGAGCAAGCCGGACATCGTCCGGCTGTTGTCCTGAGTCCGTTCATGTATAACAACAAAACAGGTATGTGTCTGTGTGTTCCTTGTACAACACAATCAAAAGGATATCCGTTCGAAGTTGTTTTGTCCGGTCAGGAACGTGATGGCGTAGCGTTAGCTGATCAGGTAAAAAGAATCGCCTGGCGGGCAAGAGGAGCAACGAAGAAAGGAACGGTTACCCCAGAGGAATTACAACTCATTAAAGCCAAAATTAACGTGCTGATTGGGTAAGTGTTACTAACTCACTTCTATTCTGGTCACAGGCTTCCACCTGACAGACCCGCAATTTTCAGGACATTCCAATGAATCAAATCGACCGTTTACTCACTATCATGCAGCGCCTGCGCGATCCGGAAAACGGCTGCCCGTGGGATAAGGAGCAGACATTTGCGTCTATTGCGCCTTATACCCTTGAAGAAACCTACGAAGTGCTGGACGCCATTGCCCGCGAAGACTTTGACGATCTGCGCGGTGAACTGGGCGATCTGTTGTTCCAGGTGGTGTTTTACGCGCAAATGGCCCAGGAAGAAGGGCGCTTTGACTTTAATGATATTTGTGCTGCGATCAGCGATAAATTAGAGCGTCGCCATCCGCATGTTTTTGCTGATAGTTCTGCCGAAAACAGCAGTGAAGTTCTCGCCCGTTGGGAGCAGATCAAAACCGAAGAACGCGCGCAGAAAGCACAGCATTCGGCGCTGGACGATATTCCTCGCAGTTTGCCGGCTTTAATGCGCGCACAAAAAATCCAGAAACGTTGTGCCAACGTTGGCTTCGACTGGACGACGCTTGGCCCGGTGGTTGATAAAGTCTACGAAGAGATCGACGAGGTGATGTACGAGGCGCGGCAGGCTGTTGTCGACCAGGCTAAACTGGAGGAGGAAATGGGCGACCTGCTGTTTGCCACGGTTAATCTGGCTCGCCATTTAGGGACGAAAGCAGAAATCGCATTGCAAAAAGCGAACGAAAAATTCGAGCGTCGTTTTCGCGAAGTGGAGCGTATTGTTGCCGCGCGTGGACTGGAAATGACAGGTGTTGACCTCGAAACAATGGAAGAAGTCTGGCAACAGGTAAAACGGCAGGAAATTGATCTCTAAGGGAATTACGCGGTCAAGCGCCATTTGTGTCATTTTTTAAATGACAAGCGCTTGATTTGCGTCAAAAACATTTACCCCAAAGGGGCTATTTTCTCACTCCTGATTTCAATGGTGCGCTGGCGAAGAGGAGGGATAATGAAAGTTTGTGGCACAGGTCATGTTCGGGTATACTGCTTTCCCGTCCTGGTTATTCCATCGTCTTTTCAACCTAACTTCTCAGGTTCAGCATGACAACGAACTATATTTTTGTGACCGGCGGGGTCGTATCCTCTCTGGGTAAAGGCATTGCCGCAGCCTCCCTCGCAGCCATTCTTGAAGCCCGTGGCCTCAATGTGACTATCATGAAACTGGATCCGTACATCAACGTCGATCCAGGTACTATGAGCCCAATCCAACACGGGGAAGTGTTCGTTACTGAAGACGGCGCTGAAACCGACCTGGACCTGGGTCACTACGAGCGTTTCATTCGTACCAAAATGAGCCGCCGCAACAACTTCACCACGGGTCGTATCTACTCAGACGTTCTGCGTAAAGAACGCCGCGGTGACTACCTCGGCGCAACCGTACAGGTTATTCCACACATCACTAACGCTATCAAAGAACGCGTTCTTGCAGGTGGCGAAGGCCACGACGTGGTTCTGGTCGAAATCGGCGGTACCGTAGGTGACATCGAATCCCTGCCGTTCCTCGAAGCGATTCGCCAGTTGGCTGTTGAAATTGGCCGTGAGCACACTCTGTTTATGCACCTGACGCTGGTGCCGTACATGGCAGCGTCTGGTGAAGTCAAAACCAAACCGACCCAGCACTCTGTAAAAGAGCTGCTCTCCATCGGTATCCAGCCTGACATCCTGATTTGTCGTTCAGATCGCGCTGTACCGGCGAACGAACGTGCGAAGATTGCATTGTTCTGTAATGTTCCGGAAAAAGCGGTTATTTCTCTGAAAGACGTCGATTCCATCTATAAAATTCCGGGCCTGTTGAAATCTCAGGGGCTGGACGATTATATTTGTAAACGATTCAGCTTAAACTGCCCGGAAGCGAATCTGTCCGAATGGGAACAGGTTATCTTCGAAGAAGCGAATCCGGTGAGTGAAGTCACCATCGGTATGGTCGGTAAGTACATTGAACTGCCGGACGCTTACAAATCAGTGATTGAAGCACTGAAACACGGCGGGCTGAAAAATCGTGTCAGCGTCAACATCAAACTGATCGATTCACAAGATGTTGAAACGCGCGGTGTTGAAATCCTTAAAGGTCTGGACGCGATCCTCGTACCTGGCGGTTTCGGCTATCGTGGCGTAGAAGGCATGATTACTACCGCGCGCTTTGCGCGTGAGAACAATATTCCTTATCTGGGCATTTGCCTGGGTATGCAGGTGGCGTTAATTGATTACGCTCGCCATGTTGCCAACATGGAGAACGCCAACTCTACGGAATTTGTGCCAGACTGTAAGTACCCGGTTGTGGCGCTGATTACCGAGTGGCGCGATGAAAACGGCAACGTTGAAGTTCGTAGCGAGAAGAGCGATCTCGGTGGCACCATGCGTCTTGGCGCACAGCAGTGCCAGCTGGTTGACAATAGCCTGGTTCGCCAGCTGTACAATGCGCCGACAATTGTTGAGCGTCATCGTCACCGCTACGAAGTCAACAACATGCTGCTGAAACAGATTGAAGATGCAGGTCTGCGCGTTGCGGGCCGTTCCGGGGATGATCAGTTGGTCGAGATCATCGAAGTTCCGAATCACCCGTGGTTCGTGGCTTGTCAGTTCCATCCGGAGTTTACTTCTACTCCACGTGATGGCCACCCGCTGTTTGCTGGCTTTGTAAAAGCCGCCAGCGAGTTCCAGAAACGTCAGGCGAAGTAAGTAAAAAAGTTAGAACGGCAACGCGTACCCTGGGTACGCGTTGTTTGTCTGGAGTTTCAGTTTAACTAGTGACTTGAGGAAAACCTAATGTCCAAAATCGTAAAAATCATCGGTCGTGAAATCATCGACTCCCGTGGTAACCCGACTGTTGAAGCCGAAGTACATCTGGAGGGTGGTTTCGTCGGTATGGCAGCTGCTCCATCAGGTGCTTCTACTGGTTCCCGTGAAGCTCTGGAACTGCGCGATGGCGACAAATCCCGTTTCCTGGGCAAAGGCGTAACCAAAGCTGTTGCTGCGGTTAACGGCCCGATCGCTCAGGCGCTGATTGGCAAAGATGCCAAAGATCAGGCTGGCATTGACAAGATCATGATCGACCTGGACGGCACCGAAAACAAATCTAACTTCGGCGCAAACGCAATCCTGGCTGTATCTCTGGCTAACGCCAAAGCTGCTGCAGCTGCTAAAGGTATGCCGCTGTACGAGCATATCGCTGAACTGAACGGTACTCCGGGCAAATACTCCATGCCGGTTCCGATGATGAACATCATCAACGGTGGTGAGCACGCTGACAACAACGTTGATATCCAGGAATTCATGATTCAGCCGGTTGGCGCGAAAACTGTGAAAGAAGCCATCCGCATGGGTTCTGAAGTTTTCCATCACCTGGCAAAAGTTCTGAAAGCGAAAGGCATGAACACTGCAGTTGGTGACGAAGGTGGCTATGCGCCGAACCTGGGTTCCAACGCTGAAGCTCTGGCTGTTATCGCTGAAGCTGTTAAAGCTGCTGGCTATGAACTGGGCAAAGACATCACTCTGGCGATGGACTGCGCAGCTTCTGAATTCTACAAAGACGGTAAATACGTTCTGGCTGGCGAAGGCAACAAAGCTTTCACCTCTGAAGAATTCACTCACTTCCTGGAAGAACTGACCAAACAGTACCCGATCGTTTCTATCGAAGACGGTCTGGACGAATCTGACTGGGACGGTTTCGCATACCAGACCAAAGTTCTGGGCGACAAAATCCAGCTGGTTGGTGACGACCTGTTCGTAACCAACACCAAGATCCTGAAAGAAGGTATCGAAAAAGGCATCGCTAACTCCATCCTGATCAAATTCAACCAGATCGGTTCTCTGACCGAAACTCTGGCTGCAATCAAGATGGCGAAAGACGCTGGCTACACTGCAGTTATCTCTCACCGTTCTGGCGAAACTGAAGACGCTACCATCGCTGACTTGGCTGTTGGTACTGCTGCAGGCCAGATCAAAACTGGTTCTATGAGCCGTTCTGACCGTGTTGCTAAATACAACCAGCTGATTCGTATCGAAGAAGCTCTGGGCGAAAAAGCACCGTACAACGGTCGTAAAGAGATCAAAGGCCAGGCATAAGTCTGACTTTATCTGATTTAAAAATGCCAGCCTTCGGGCTGTAATGCCAGTCAGTTA
>NZ_VATL01000041.1:0-7591 GCF_005781065.1 Escherichia sp. E1130 | reverse complement strand
GATTTATTCAACAAAGCCGCCATACAGGGAAACACATGGCAGGCTAAAGTCATGAAGCCTATTTGTAAGGGCTCGCAATCGAAATCCCTCCGACTCACATTATGTGATAATGAACTCGCGTTTATCCTGCCCGGCTCGCAATCCATTTCACCGGGCTCACAATAACTGCAAATGAAATTTTCTATATTTGTTTGGCTGATTTTCTATTGAAAATACTCATGCGGGCATAATATTCCTGAATGCTGTACAGAATGTCTGTGCCGACATAATCTAAACAGGAAACTACCATGAACACATCACTGTTCAGCAACACCCCGACGGTCACGGTCCTCGACAACCGCGGTCTCACTGTGCGCGATATCGCGTACCACAGCCATCCCGACACCCCGGAGGTCACCAGCGGGCGCATCACCCGCCACCGGTACGACGCCCGCGGCTTTCTGACGCAGAGCGCTGAGCCGCGCCTGCATGCAGCGGGGCTGGCAAACTTCAGCTACCTCACGGACCTGGCCGGCAGTGTCCTGCGTACCGTCAGCGTGGACGCAGGAACCACCGTGGCACTGAATGACGCCGCAGGACGCCCCTTTATCGCGGTCAGCAACATCGGTACCGCGGATGACGGTACGGAGGACCTGAGTCAGGCGGTGACCCGCACCTGGCAGTATGAGGACGCAGCGCTACCGGGCCGGGCGCTCAGCATCACGGAGCAGCTCACCGGCAAAGCCGCCCGCATCACGGAGCGCTTCGTGTATGCCGGCCATACAGCCGGAGAAAAGGCCCTGAACCTCGCCGGCGCCGATGTCAGCCACTACGACACGGCCGGCCTGACGCAGACGGACAGCATTGCTCTGACGGGGTCCCCCTTGTCCGTCACCCGTCGCCTGCTGAAGGATGCGGATAACCCAGACGTCGTGGCCGACTGGCAGGGCGGGGAAGCCACCGTCTGGAACACGCTGCTCGGTGACAAAGTGTTTACCACCCTGACCACCGCCGACGCCACCGGGGCGGTGCTGACCACCACGGATGCACAGGGTAATGTGCAGCGGGTGGCGTACGACGTGGCGGGCCTGCTGTCGGGCAGCTGGCTGACCCTGAAGGATGGTACGGAGCAGGTTATCGTGGCCTCCCTGACGTACTCCGCTGCCGGGCAGAAGCTGCGCGAGGAGCACGGCAGCGGCGTGGTGACCACGTACACTTACGAGCCGGAGACGCAGCGCCTGACCGGGATTAAAACGGCGCGTCCGGCCGGGCATCCTTCAGGGGCGAAGGTGCTGCAGGACCTGCGCTATGAGTACGACCCGGCGGGCAACGTCCTGAAAATTACTAACGACGCGGAAGAGACCCGCTTCTGGCGCAACCAGAAAGTGGTGCCGGAGAACACCTATACCTACGACAGCCTGTACCAGCTGGTCAGCGCCATCGGGCGCGAGATGGCCAGTGCCGGGCAGCAGTGCAACAGTCTTCCCTCAGTCACCGTCCCCCTCCCCACCGACGGTTCCGCATACACAAACTACACCCGCACGTACAGCTACGACGAAGCAGGCAACCTCACGCAGGTACGGCACTGCGCGCCTGCCACAGGTAATAATTACACCACGGACATTACGGTGAGCAGCCGCAGCAACCGGGGCGTACAGAGCACCCTGACGGATAACCCGGCAGACGTGGACGCCCTGTTCACCGCCGGCGGGCAGCAGAAACAGCTGCAGCCGGGCCAGAGCCTCATCTGGACGCCGCGTAACGAGCTGCAGACGGTGACGCCGGTGGTGCGTGATGGCGCCGCCGCAGACTACGAAAGCTATCGGTATGATGCGGGCAGCCAGCGCGTGCTGAAGATGAGCGTGCAGGAAACGAAAGCCAGCACGCAGAGGCAACGGGCGCTGTACCTGCCGAGGCTGGAGCTGCGCAGCACAAAAGCGGGCGATACGGTCACAGAAAACCTGCATGTGGTTACCGTGGGCGAGGCGGGCCGGGCACAGGTGCGGGTGCTGCACTGGACATCAGGCAGACCGGAGAGTATCAGCAATGACCGAGTACGGTACAGCTACGATAACCTCACCGGCAGCAGCGGGCTGGAGCTGGACGGTGACGGGAACGTTATCAGCGCGGAGGAGTACTACCCGTACGGCGGCACCGCCATCCTGGCGGCGCGCAGCGTGGTGGAAGCGGACTACAAAACGGTGCGCTACTCGGGCAAGGAGCGTGACGCGACGGGGCTGTACTACTACGGGTACCGGTACTATCAGCCGTGGGCGGGCCGGTGGCTGAGCGCGGACCCGGCGGGGACCATCGACGGGCTGAACCTGTTCAGGATGGTACGGAATAATCCTGTGACACTCCGGGATGCCGATGGCCTTGCTCCTGCTGAGTTATATGTTGGTTTGCTTATTGCTGTCGCGGCTATAGCTTATATCTTATTTGGCTATAGAACTGGACAATTACAATCTATTTCTAATCCTCGTAAAATAACGACATGGACTCCTGAGTCTATCAATAGTGATTATATTACTACTCATATGGTTCGGGGGAATGATAGCGATTTCTATCAAAAATCAGCAGAAGCTGTACTGGCGTCAAGAGATATATTTAGCGCATCACTGATTAACACGAAAGATGTTAAGAAAACTCATGAGGGGCGTGGCTATCGATATACAGGTGCATATGCTCAGTCAGGGTTTATTATTGAGCTACCACCTCAAAATATCATAGCCACCCATGAACATGACATATCTTTCCCCACACATATTGGCAAACAAGGGCGTTCAGGCGAAGTAAGTTCAACTTATAAATTAGCTGATGTGATTACTCGACCTCCAATTGCAGGATATTCTTTCACGGGTAAGCCACTCCCGAGAATTAGTTCATACATTAATATGTTATCTCCTGATGAGTTACTCGATAGAAAAAATGAGGCGGAAAAATTACTGCCCGATCGCACATTATATAGAAACGAAATATTGGCTATCGGTAAATCAAACGTAAATGTTCATGAAGGTTTCCCTCCAACGGAGGGAGTGAAGGTTAAAGGAATATTAGTTGCATCTGATTATGCAGACGGAAGAATAACTAATGAAGTTCATGCTAAAGTTAAAAGACTACAAAAGGCAAATCCAGACTTACCTGTATATACATTGGGAAATAAGAAACTGGAACTTGCAAGCAGCAAGCTTAAACGGCACTAATGATATAATCCATTCCACAGTAAACGCTGATTTGTTGGGGTGCTATCGATGAGAGCTCTATTTATTTAATTTGTTTCATTAGAGTAAAACCCAAAACAGTCAATCCGGTGAGACAGTTTTTCTGCCTCATTTTGGTTGTTTTCGTCTCATCCTGGTGTTACGTTTTCACCATCTAGAGTTAAACGAGACAGTTTTCATCATTATGGCACTTTACGGCTACGCCCGCGTATCAACCAGTGACCAGGATTTTACCCTGCAGACACAAATTCTCCGCGCTGCCGGTTGTGAAATCATTCGTGCAGAAAAAGCCAGCGGAAGCAGCCGGACCGGAAGGAGCGAGTTGCAGCTGTTGCTGGAGTTCCTGCGCCCCGGTGATACGCTGATGGTGACCCGCGAGGATCGCCTGGCCCGCAGCATTAAGGACCTGCAGGATATCGTGTACGCCCTGAATCAGCAGGGCGTAACACTCCAACAGAACAGCCAGTGGACACGCGTTCTACGCTGGGCGTTTTTGCTGAATTTGAAACCAATCTGCGACGTGAACGCCAGATGGAAGGGATTGCCGCGGCTAAAGCGCGGGGCGTGTACCACGGAAGAAAGCCCTCAATAGATCCTGCAGAAGTCTGGCGTCTGTACACCATGGAGAAGATGGGGGCCACGGCCATTGCCCGTCAGCTCGGGATCGGGAGAGCGTCAGTCTACCGGGCGCTGGAAAACTATGAGCAGCCGGCGTAGTAGTGCCATCCCAACTGACTCCCTGTTGCAACTGCGGCAACGGCTCGATCGCCTGCCGCCAAAAAGTCCTGAACGGGCCACCCAGATTGCCGCGGCCGCTCAGTTGTATGGTATTTCAGTCACGACGGTCTATCGCGCCCTTCGCCTGGTTCTCAGACCACGCACAGCTCACCGCCGCGATCATGGTCAGTCACGGATACTTCCCTCGTCGGAACTGGAACATTACTGTGAACTGATTGCTGCGCTGAAACTGCGAACGACGAATAAATCCGGTCGCCATCTGTCAACCGGGCGGGCAATACAGTTGCTGGAAGAACACGTCTCTACGGGTAAGAGTGATGGCCCTGGAGGTGGGGCGGTGGTCGCTGGCTGGCGGCGAGATATCCGGCCTTCGTTTTGCCACATGCGCTGCCACTTAAAAATGAGGTTGTGAGCAACCCCGTTTTCTCTCGCGATTTTTGCGACATTGGCTCCGGGTTGAGAAGCCAGTTCAACGATACGAAGTTTAAAGTCGTTGGAATAGACTGTGCGTGATTCAGTTCGCCAGTTAGCAGTGTTTTCCATGAATAGAGCTCCATCTGGTTTAGAAGGAGCTCTAACCTAACGATCCCGGAACCAGAATCACAGGCGGCAGTGGCTTGACGCTTACCTCTGCATATGAAACTACGGCCTGTTAAACATCTTATCATCGAACGTACCGCCGGACAGTTCGACGTGCTAGCGAAACTTATTTCTCAGGCACGGTGAAGCACCGTATTTGAACAAGGAAGGGAACAGCACAAGTTACTATGTCACTCTCAAAGGTAAAGATGGGCAGGAAACGACCCAGTGGGGCGTGGGCTTAAAAGATACGCTCATGGGTTTTCGACGTGATAATGAAGTTTCTCTGGAGCTTAAAGAGTCAAAACCGGTGCAGGTGCGTGTGCGGGATGAAAACGGTCATTTTTCTACTCGTGAAGCGGTGCGAAATATCTGGGAAGCAACAAGGCTCTATGGTCCTCAACCCCAAAAGTCTGCGGAGCTATCAAAAAGTGATATAATCAAAGGATTTAAAATGATTAATTATGACGGATAACTTCATGATTTGAGATTTTTTTATTAGGGGAATTTGTTTTAAATCCAAGTGTTAAATAGTTTATTTCTGTGCTCAGAATCCCGTACACTTTTGGTACTACTCTCGCTATTTAAGGCCCAGCGAATTAAGTTAATTGTCTTATTTGAACGTCACAGTTCGACGTGGTAAATTATACAGACTTAACGAATTGTTACGGGCAGGACGCTTCCGGTAATAGCGTCCGGGGCAGGGACAGGCAAATGTTGGTCCCTGAACGCAAAAACCCCCCTAAAATCTGTTATCAACTTGGCGGTAGAATCAGATATTCAGGGGGGGCTAAAGCAGGCGCTGGCCTGTAAAGGATTATAGGTAAATGTATAATCACTTACAACCCCCTTACTCCGCCATAAGTGCGGGTGGGCATGACTGAACAATCAACTCGCTCCGCCACACAATATAAACAGGTCAAAAACCCGAATCCGGCATTCACAGCGCGTGAGGGAAAAAAGACCCTGCCGTTCTGTCGTAAGCTGATGGCGAAAGCTGAGGGCTTCACGTCCCGTTTCGATTTTTCTATTCACGTTGCGTTTGCGCGTTCTATGGGTGTGCGTCATCGTCAGCCACCGTTGTTGCGCCGCCGCGCCATTGATGCACTGTTGCAGGGACTGTGCTTCCACTATGATCCACTGGCTAACCGCGTCCAGCGTTCCATCACCAATCTGGCCATCGAGTGCGGGCTGGCTACAGAATCGAAAAAAGGCAATCTGTCCATCACTCGAGCCACGCGGGCGCTGAAGTTTATGGCTGAGCTGGGGCTGATTACCTACCTGACCGAGTATGATCCGCTGATTGGCTGCAACATCCCGACCGATATCACTTTCACGCCAGCCCTGTTCTTTGCGCTGGATGTTTCTGACGTTGCGGTGGCGGCTGCACGTCGCAGCCGCATGGAATGGGAGAACCAGCAGCGTGAAAAACAACGCCTTCCCCGGCTGGGTATCGATGAGCTGATTGCGAGAGCTTGGCGATTTGTGCGCGAGCGGTTCCGTAGTTACCAGACTGAGCGTAAAGCGCACGGACTGAAGCGAGCCCGCGCCCGCAGTGACGCTGAGCGCTCCCGCCGCGATATTGAAACCATCGTAAAGCGGCAACTGACACGGGAAATTGCTGAGGGCCGCTTTACCGGCAACCTGGACGCCGTGCGCCGGGAACAGGTAAGGCGTGTAAAAGAACGAATGCTGATGTCCCGTGGGAATAACTATACGCGGCTGGTAACGGCTATCCCCTGACCCCGTTCTGTTCTTTAATCCGGCTGACGCCGGAGGTAACAGCTCGTCTGTTACTCACTGTAGCTTATGATCTGAGCGAACTAGCATGACAGTCATCCGCCTTTCCCCTTTTTCCTGCCAGTTCCTGCTGAAGGTGCCTTTTCTGCGCACAAAATTCAGTTACGCCTGCTTAACTGCAAGGGAGTTTCCTATAAGGTGACAGCCGCTATTGCTACAGAGTGCCAAACGTTATGATTTCAAAGCGCATGGTTTCTTTTAAAAACCTGCTTAATACTTCTTTTAAAAACCTTTTATATTTTTCATATAAACAAATAACCTATTCATCAGCTATTCTGTGGAAAAGACAGTCTCTGGTAATACCAGCCGCTTGCAGCGGATCAACACAGTGCCAATTACAACAATGCTTTCTCCCACCACACTGCAACAGGATCGTAAGGCGTCTGAACTTTAGTCAGGGTGGTAAAGTGAACTGCCAAGTTTTCCCCTGCTTCTGCACGAACCCCAGATTTTTCGTCCTCACATACAAATCGGTAACCTCGCCCCACCACTGAAAAGCGCCCCCGCCCGGCCCTTCGGGCCGGAACAGCGTCGCTTTTAATTATGGATGTTGTAACTAGATACTGCATTGCATTTAGTCGTGTTGCTGAAAAGTTCGGAATTACACGCCCGTAAGCGGCCCTGACGGCCCGCTAACGCGGAGATACGCCCCGACTGCGGGTTACCCCCCTTGTCGGGACCACTCCGACAGCGCACAGAAGCTTCTGTATTGCTTTCAGCATGTCTGGTCTGGCAGGGAAAGGGATAGTCAGGCGGAATCTGTCTGAATGGTAACCGGCTACGCCGGGCTTCGGCGGTTTACTGGCGCACCACATGTCATATCTGTAGGCCGCCTTACATGCCGCTAACGCGGCATTACGGCACTGTCGCCGAGATAATTCAGAAAAGGAGCGTAGCCGCTTCGGCAGGCCGTCAGACCAGCGATGACGTCATGCGACTATCCACGTGCCAGCCCACTATCCGCCGGGAGTACAGGTCCATTACCGCTGCCAGATACAGCCAGCCTTCGCCGATCCTGAGATACGTGATGTCCTGGACCCACACCTGGTCCGGCCCCGGTGGGTTAAAGTTCTGATTCAGCAGGTTTGGCGCAACTTCGGCCCCGGCGCGGGGTTTTGTCGTCACTTTATAAGCCCGGCGCTGACGGCATATCAGGCCCTCTTCCTGCATGAGTTTCATCACCCGCCAGCGGCTGACTGTGACGCCTTCTTTAAAATGTCCTTCTCAAGGCGTAACTCTTTGTTTTCTTTGCGCAGGCGCTTAAGCTCAGCCCG
>NZ_VATL01000040.1:0-4177 GCF_005781065.1 Escherichia sp. E1130 | reverse complement strand
ATCAAATAAAACGAAAGGCCATCCGTCAGGATGGCCTTTTTGCGTTTCTACAAACTCTTCCTATCGTCATATCTACAAGCCATCCCCCCGCAGATACGGTAAACTAGCCTCGTTTTTGCATCAGGAAAGCAGCTATGAACCACTCCTTAAAACCCTGGAACACATTTGGCATTGATCATAATGCTCAGCACATTGTATGTGCCGAAGACGAACAACAATTACTCAATGCCTGGCAGCATGCAACCGCAGAAGGACAACCCGTTCTTATTCTGGGTGAAGGAAGTAATGTACTTTTTCTGGAAGACTATCGCGGTACGGTGATCATCAACCGGATCAAAGGTATCGAAATTCATGATGAACCTGATGCGTGGTATTTACATGTAGGAGCCGGAGAAAACTGGCATCGCCTGGTAAAATACACTTTGCAGGAAGGTATGCCTGGTCTGGAAAATCTGGCATTAATTCCTGGTTGTGTTGGTTCATCACCTATCCAGAATATTGGGGCTTATGGCGTAGAATTACAGCGAGTTTGCGCTTATGTTGACTGTGTTGAACTGGCGACAGGCAAGCAAGAGCGTTTAACAGCTAAAGAGTGCCGTTTTGGCTATCGCGACAGTATTTTTAAACATGAATACCAGGACCGCTTCGCCATTGTAGCCGTAGGTCTGCGTCTGCCAAAAGAGTGGCAACCTGTACTAACGTATGGTGACTTAACTCGTCTGGATCCTACAACAGTAACGCCACAGCAAGTATTTGATGCGGTGTGTCATATGCGCACCACCAAACTCCCTGATCCAAAAGTGAATGGCAATGCCGGTAGTTTCTTCAAAAACCCTGTTGTATCTGCCGAAACGGCTAAAGCATTACTGGCACAATTTCCAAAAGCACCAAATTACCCCCAGGCGGATGGTTCAGTAAAACTGGCAGCAGGTTGGCTTATCGATCAGTGCCAGCTAAAAGGGATGCAAATGGGTGGGGCTGCGGTGCACCGTCAACAGGCGTTAGTTCTCATTAATGAAGACAATGCAAAAAGCGAAGATGTCGTGCAACTGGCACATCATGTAAGACAGAAAGTGGGTGAAAAATTTAATGTCTGGCTTGAGCCAGAAGTTCGCTTTATTGGTGCATCAGGTGAAGTTAGCGCAGTGGAGACGATTTCATGAAGGATAATACCGTTCCACTGAAATTAATCGTGCTGTTAGCGAATGGTGAATTTCACTCTGGCGAGCAGCTGGGTGAAACGTTAGGAATGAGCCGGGCGGCTATTAATAAACACATTCAGACACTGCGTGACTGGGGTGTTGATGTCTTTACCGTTCCGGGTAAAGGATACAGCCTGCCTGAGCCCATCCAGTTACTTAATGCTGAACAGATATTGAGTCAGCTGGATGGCGGTAGTGTAGCCGTGCTGCCAGTTATTGACTCCACGAATCAATATCTCCTTGACCGTATCGGAGAGCTTAAATCGGGCGATGCCTGCGTTGCAGAATACCAGCAGGCTGGCCGTGGTCGTCGTGGTCGGAAATGGTTTTCGCCTTTTGGCGCAAACTTATATTTGTCAATGTTCTGGCGTCTGGAACAAGGCCCGGCGGCGGCGATTGGTTTAAGTCTGGTTATCGGTATCGTGATGGCGGAAGTATTACGCAAGCTGGGAGCTGATAAAGTCCGCGTTAAATGGCCTAATGACCTCTATCTGCAGGATCGCAAGCTGGCAGGCATTCTTGTGGAGCTGACTGGCAAAACCGGCGATGCGGCACAAATTGTCATTGGTGCCGGGATCAACATGGCAATGCGTCGTGTTGAAGAGAGTGTCGTTAATCAGGGGTGGATCACGCTGCAGGAAGCGGGGATCAATCTCGATCGTAATACGTTGGCGGCCATGCTAATACGTGAATTACGCGCGGCGCTGGAACTCTTCGAGCAAGAAGGATTGGCACCTTATCTTTCGCGCTGGGAAAAGTTGGATAATTTTATTAATCGCCCAGTGAAACTTATCATTGGTGATAAAGAAATATTTGGCATTTCACGCGGAATAGACAAACAGGGCGCTTTATTGCTTGAGCAGGATGGAATAATAAAACCCTGGATGGGGGGTGAAATATCCCTGCGTAGTGCAGAAAAATAAGAAAGGGGAGCATTAGCTCCCCTGAAAATTATTTGCGTAGTCTGACCTCTTCTACCGCATGATTAGCACTTTTCGTCAGGATTAAACTGGCGCGCTCGCGAGTAGGTAGAATATTTTGCTTTAAGTTCAGCCAGTTGATCTCTTTCCACAACGTCATGGCAGTCTTAATAGCTTCTTCTTTAGTTAATTTCGCGTAGTTATGAAAATAGGAATCCGGGTCTGTAAAAGCCCCTTCGCGGAATTTCAGAAAACGGTTGATATACCATGTCTGAAGTAAGTCTTCCGGAGCATCAACATATATCGAAAAATCGACAAAATCAGAAACAAATACATGATGTGGATCGTGTGGATAATCCATCCCGCTCTGTAAGACATTTAACCCTTCAAGAATTAAAATATCAGGCTGAACAACAGTTTTATCTCCATCCGGGATCACATCATAAATAAGATGCGAGTAAACAGGTGCTGTAACGTTTGGCACGCCGGATTTGAGATCGGAAACAAACTTTACCAGACGATGCATATCATACGATTCCGGGAAGCCTTTCTTCTTCATCAGGCCACGTTCTTTAAGCACTTTGTTGGGATGAAGAAAACCATCGGTGGTGATCAGTTCAACACGACGGTGTTCCGGCCAACGGCTTAATAGTGCCTGTAACACACGAGCAGTCGTACTTTTCCCTACCGCGACGCTACCAGCAATACTGATAATGTAAGGAATGCGTTGTCCGTTAGTGCCAAGAAACTGTTCCAGAACTGCCTGACGGCGCAGGTTCGAGCTTATATAGAAGTTCAGCAAACGTGATAAAGGCAAGTAAATCTCGGCAACTTCTTCTAACGAAAGATCTTCATTTATACCTTTGAGACGGGCGATCTCATCTTCCGATAACGTCATAGGTACGGAATCACGCAGAGCTGCCCACTGGTTGCGGTCAAACTGTAGGTAAGGCGTCATTAACGTTTGCTCTTTTATACTCATAAGCATGTTTCTGGCGGTCATAGCTCTATCGGCAAAGCGATATTTGCCATGGCGCGTCACAGTTCTGTTGAATGGGTTAATGGGCAGGAGGGTAACACCAGATGGGGAGGAATAATAAGAAAAAATCTCTTCCAGGAAGCTATCGTTGAAAAGCAATGTGACAGATATTCCATCTGATAAAAAGAATTGTGTTTTAGCTGGCGCGCATTGTTAATGCAGAGTGATGCTGAAAAAGTATGCTAATCTGCTCGCAATTCGGCTGTTTATTCATCGTGTCGCGCAAAATGTGACCAATAAAACAAATTATGCAATTTTTTAGTTGCATGAACTCGCATGTCTCCATAGAATGCGCGCTACTTGATGCCGACTTAGCTCAGTAGGTAGAGCAACTGACTTGTAATCAGTAGGTCACCAGTTCGATTCCGGTAGTCGGCACCATCAAGTCCGGTGGGGTTCCCGAGCGGCCAAAGGGAGCAGACTGTAAATCTGCCGTCACAGACTTCGAAGGTTCGAATCCTTCCCCCACCACCAATTTCGGCCACGCGATGGCGTAGCCCGAGACGATAAGTTCGCTTACCGGCTCGAATAAAGAGAGCTTCTCTCGATATTCAGTGCAGAATGAAAATCAGGTAGCCGAGTTCCAGGATGCGGGCATCGTATAATGGCTATTACCTCAGCCTTCCAAGCTGATGATGCGGGTTCGATTCCCGCTGCCCGCTCCAAGATGTGCTGATATAGCTCAGTTGGTAGAGCGCACCCTTGGTAAGGGTGAGGTCGGCAGTTCGAATCTGCCTATCAGCACCACTTCTTTTCTCCTCCCTGTTTTTTCCTTCTGTTTATTGCATTCAACAAGTCGGGCATGTTGCCTGGTTGATGTGGTGATATCACCGATTTATCCGTGTCTTAGAGGGACAATCGATGTCTAAAGAAAAGTTTGAACGTACAAAACCGCACGTTAACGTCGGTACTATCGGCCACGTTGACCATGGTAAAACAACGCTGACCGCTGCAATCACTACCGTACTGGCTAAAACCTACGGCGGTGCTGCTCGCGCATTCGACCAGATCGATAA